>JAPLUO010000443.1 GCA_026397595.1 Caldifarciminota bacterium | reverse complement strand
ATCAGGAGCGACATCGGCTCGGGCAATTGTGCTGTCCTTGATCTTCACCGTCGTCACCGCGGCATCAGCTATCATGGCTGATGTGACCGAGTTCGTCTGCCCCTCGTTCACATAGAGGGTGTCTAGGGAATCTACCAAGGTGGCGATGTTCTTGCCCTGTAGCTTGTCGGAGTTGCCCGCCTGGAAGGCAAAGGGAACGCTCACAATCTTCTGGCGGTGAAACTCCTGCGCAGACGGTAGCACCCTCATTCCCAGGTAGCAGCCGCCTTGTGGTACGGCATCGATGGAGATGGAAACGCTGCTGCCGAGGAGTGTGTTGAAGAGCCCGCCCTTGGTTTCAACGGTCTGGGTTTCCTGCCATAAGGAACTGCCGAGAGAGTCCGCGTAGAGAGAAAAGACCATGACATACTTGCCGTCGTTGACCGGGCGGCCCGTGGAATCCGTCAGTTTCCCCTGGTAGGCGATGAGCTGAGGTATTCGAACATCCAGCTTCGCACTTCTGTCTGAGTCCGCCGCTCTCTTGTCTACTTTGGCCGCGAATTGCCCCTCGGCCAGTGTTGCCAACAGAGCAACTGCTACCGCATACGCGACGACATACGGTTTCACTTTTCCTCCTTGTGTACACAGGCAATAGGCCTGTCGCGGGGTTCGAACCCAACCCCACACTCGACCATTGCGCACAGAATGGCAGCCAGTACGAGGACCAAGGCCGGCCCTATCACGGCCGCCATCGGGACGTTCCGCTTTCCCTGCACCTTCCGCTTCAGCAGGGTATCAACTCCTCTGTAGACGTCGGACATACCCCCACTGCCGACAGACTCGACCACCCCGTACGTGCCGTTTTGCAGTTTCTGCCCGACCAGGGAATGACGCGGCATCTACCTAATGGTCACGGGAATGCCGTAGTTAAAAGTGACGTGATTTACCGAGTCACGGACTGTGAGGGAGATACCGGTCGTGCCGGACGTGCCCTTTGCCTGCACCGTGAGCGCCCCTGAATCCGGCGAGCCACTGAGGAAACACAGCCCCAGATAAGTGCTGTCGTAGGAAGGGGCGCCCCAAATGAGTTTGGGCTTCAAGCTGGCCCTATACTGACACTTCAGAACAACGGTCGTGTCACCGCTTCTGGAAACCACAATCGTGTCCGGGAGGGAGTCGGTTTTGAACTCGTCGAAGACCAGGATGGGACAGGTCTTGCTCGTGCTCAGGCCAACGGGGTCGGTAGCGGTGAAGACCACATAGCTCACGCCAGCCTGATTGGGGACGGGTCCTATTTCCGCCAGGCTGCCGTTCAGATTGACGTTGAGCAGAGAGCCGGGTGACAGGGACCACCTGATGGTTGAGTCGGCGTCGTCTTCGTCCGTGACGATGGCGTCGAGGTCGAATAGCCGGTAGCCATTCTTGCTGACCTGCACGACTCCTGAATCGGGGGGAAGCGCTACTATAACCTGAGCCGTGTCTGGGACGGCGTTGGTCTCGAGTCTGGGGGGGAAATCCACCTTGGGCCGACAGGCGCAGAAAACCAGCAGGCAAACTGGCGGCAACCCGGTCAGCGCGGCAAGGAGACGTCTTACCACATGCTCCTCCTTACTCCCAAAGAGAGATTCAAGTCTTTGTCCAATGAGCAGTAGAGCCTTGTCCGGCTGTTTTCGTCCGTCAGACGAGCATGCTTAGGAGACTTCGGCTCCGCGAGCTTCAGCCCGAGATAGAACCCGGCCGCCATCAGCGGATATGATGCACAGTAGAGGACGTCTCCCAAGGTCTGATATCGCGAGACCGCGTTTCCGAACCTCGCCGCCTCGGCTGAGTCGCCAGCTATCGTGTGAGCCTTCAGATTGTCCTTAGCCATATTGTCAAACTGGACCGATGTGAAGTACGATGCCAAGCCCAAAGCGGCGCCCGTGGATAGTCCTACCATGTAGGAGCGAACACCCGGTTTCAGCGACCCGATTTTCAGAACCATATCTCTGTCTTTTGCATCCAAGCGCTGGATTTCCGGGTCGAAGTATTTCAGCCGGAACGAATCCACTGCGGCCTTCGTGATAGCTGGCATATCTCTGTCTTTTGCATTCAAGCGCTGGATTTCCGGGTCGAAGTATCTTAACCGGAACGAATCCACTGCGGCCTTCGCGATAGCTGCCATGCTGTCCGGCCATGCCTTGACCCTGGCGTCCAGCGCGTTGAGTCTTGCGCGGCACTCGGCGTCCGTTTGGTCTGGCGGTGTGCGTCGCAGCGACACGGCGGCGGCGAATATCACATCAGCCAGCCCGGCCGTTCGGGCCGGGTCCCTGCGGTACTGGTCAATTGTCGCCCCAAGCAGTCCGCGGCTCTCCAGGTCGTTGATGGCGGCCTCAACCTGGAGCGGGGTCGGCTGGGCGGCCACCAGCGCTGGGAGCATCAGCACTACGGCCAACGCGAGAGATGTTTTCATTGCGTGACTCCTTCCTTCTGGTTCCCGACACGCGGCGCAGTCCGCAGCGGCGTCGAGTATCCGGGCGGCGTTCTCACGGTTTCTGGATGTCGCACCATAGCGCTATCTTGGTTGTCGGCCGCCTGACTAAGTAGAGGGTCTTATCGTGTTCTTTCCGACCGCGGGGCGGCTGGACCCAGAAACGGTACCGGACGTCGGCCTCCAACTGCCTTGTTGTCAGGAGTCCGGAAGTGTCGGTGGACCCCAGCATCGGTGCCTCGGTCGCGCTTTCGCGGCCCGCACCGACGTATGCGTTCCGTACCGGCTCTCCGGTCTGCCGGTCGCGGACTGCTATTTCGACAAGCGGGTTGCCCGGCAGCAGGACTAACGTCGTCTCCGGTCGGTTCGGCTGGACAATCAGGGTTGCGTGTAAGGTTTCAAAGTCCGGTGCCGTGACCACTGCCGGGTAGCTGCCCTTCGGAAGCGACACCCTCTGGCCGGACGAAACTGACAGGTCGCCGGCCCGGATACGGCCGGCAATCCGGTATTCTGGACCAACTCTCTCCGCGCAGGTCCACACCGTTATCGGGCACGACAGCACCAGGCGTTGTTCTCCAGGCGAACCAGTGAGCACGTCGAATTCCCGCGTCCTGGGTGTGTAGCCGCTGCTCGACGCCGACAGCACGTAGCCGCGCCCGTAGCCAAGCCGGACAGTGCCCCGGCCACCGCTCAAGCCAAGTACGCTATCACCCAGTCTGATGTTCGCATCCCGCGGCTCAACCGATATGGGGACATCGGCATAGAAGGTCGCCTGTATCTGCCAGTGCATCCTGCCGGATACCAGGGTCTCAGACACGCGCACGAATGCGTCTCCGCCCGTGTCGCGCTGGGTGAAACCGATCGTGCGGGCAAGGTCGCACAGCGGGAAGTCCGAATCGCGGAAGCAAAATGGTATCGGGTCTTTGCGCACGATGGCCCGGACCGAACGAGGTGCTTTGCCAAGTTCAACGTTGCCTGAGTCCCATATCACCCAGGCACTCTCGGGAATTGTCCGGAAGTCGAGCGGGATCTCGAAGCTGAAGTCACGGACGACGGTCGTATCTTTACTGGTTTTGCTGGGCACAAACAGCGAGGTCCGAATCGTGTCAAAGCCGGGTAGCGCGAGCCAGACCACATGCTCGCCGGGTGCAAGCTTGGCGATGCGCGTGGGCGTTCTGCCACGGGGTATGCTATCAACAATCAGGTCGGCGCCCGGTGGGAATGACCCGATACAGGCAGCGGGCGGCCAAAGCCAATCACGCATCGGCTGGAGAAAAGGTGGCCAGGCCGAGTAGAGTCCCAAGACCAACGTGGCAGCAAGGACGACTACCGTAGCACCAGCAATCACGATCGTGCGAATGGTGCCGATTCGTACACTGTCAAAGACCTGTGTTGGCTCATGGGGCGGCCGCAACTCGCTTTGGTCTCCGGGCCTGTATTCCACACCAGTGGGATACGACTCCGGCTTGTCCTCGACCCGCTCTCGGTATTCCGGGTCGGTCTTCATATCAGGGCAGGCTCGGCAGCGCGTTCATCAGTTCACCGGCACTCTGGAACCGCTTCCTAGGATTGCGCTCAAGCGCCTTGGCAAGTAACTGCCGCGTCTCGGCGTTGGCCGGCAAGCTGCGCAGCGCCTTCCTTCCGATGCCGCCGCGGGCGACCCGCCAGCGTTTGACCCGCATTCGTCTTGCGTCAAAGAGACGTCTGCCGGTCAGCAGCTCATAGATGACAACTGCCAGTGAGTACAGGTCCGAGCGCGCGTCCATGTCCTTGCCGGCAATCTGCTCCGGTGACATGTAGGAAAGAGTCCCGACAGCCTTGTGGCGGCGCTGGGCTTCCAGCAGTCCACGCTCTCTTGGCAAGTTGAGACGGCGGGCGATGCCGAAGTCAATCAGCTTGAGCGTTCCGTCCAGCGCAACCAGCAGGTTGCTCGTCGAGATGTCATCGTGGACTATGCCCATGCCGTGAATGTATGTCAGGATACCGCAGGCCTGGCGCATGAGCTTCACTGCGTTGTCCGGGGACATCGGCTTGCCTTGTCGTTCCAGGTCAATGCCTTCGAAGTGCTCGAACACCGCGCACCTGTCAATCCCGTCCTTGATGTCGTCCAGCAGACGGGGGATGCCGGTGTTGTCCAGTGACCTGGATACCTCGACCTCGTGCTCAAATGACTCCCGCCGGAAGTCACTCAGCGTACTAACCGGGTCGAGATGTTTGACAACAACTCGCGGGTGGCCGGTTCGTGCCATGTCCCTTCCGAGGTAGACGTGTCCCGGTGCCGGGCCGACAGTGATCGGGCCGACGATCTCGTAGCGTCCGGAGAGCACGCGGCCGGCGGGCATCGCATCAGCGGCCACGTCGATCACAGCCGGCCCGGTGCCAGCCTGCGGTCGTGAGTCATTTCCGAAACGCAATCGTACCTCCCGCGTGGTAAGTTAAGCCAGAGTGCCGGAACGTATCGGCCGTTAAAGCCCGCCGGTCGTGCCCGGACAGCGTTGGAAGTTAACAGACGGAGGCGGCCATGTCAAGCGATTTCAGTCCGCGCGCGGCAGGGGGACGAAATGCAGCGGAACGAAATGCTTGACAACGAGCGCTTTTTGACCAATCATTCGGAGAGGCGACACCCCGACGCCAAGCGGGGTAGTTGTGGAGTCGCTCCAGGTCAAGTGAATCGCGCAGTTGCCAGCGCAAGCGAGGAAGTATGCTGTCACGCAGAGATGCCACGACTGAGCGTGCCGTGCTCCGGCCGGAAGACGACCCGTTGTTTCGGGTGGATAGGCCAATGTAGGAAGCATGGCAGTCGTTCAGTCCCCGTGTCCCTATCACGGGTGCGCCGACGGCCGCGTGGCCGTGGGCAGCCTGCCGTCATTCTGTTCGAGCTGCAAACAACCGGTGTTGTTCTGTGACCGCCCCAAGTGCCGCGCTGCGAACCGGACGCTGGCGCGATACTGCCGCAGGTGCGGTGCCGAGCTTGGCGGCTACCCCATCCAGCCGTCTCTCGGGGTTCCCCCTGATGCGGACGCGCCGCGTTTTTCTGAGACCGACAGCACAGTCTGGCAGGCTCCGCAGTCCTTTGCCGGGTTCCTCTGGTTCCTTTCGGCAGAGGGCGTTCTCTATCGCCAGTCGCCGATGGCCGACCGTTCAGCTCAGGCCGGGGTCGCCGGTGGTGACTTCGGGAGGTCGGCGTTTCTGATTGTCGAGGACCTGCGCTGCAACCCGAGAGTACCGGCAGTCGTCGTGGCCGACAGCCGTTCGGTCAAGGTGCTGAGTCTCGTCCGTACCGGCCGGATTGACGAGTTGTGCGTGCTGCCGGCACAGGGCAACGGCCGATTCCTGACAGACACGAGCGAAACCTGTTGCGGTATTGCCCATGACCGGGCGAACTTCTATCTGCTCGGCGAGCAGGACGGAGAGAAGAAGTTGTTCAGCCTGCCGAGAACCGGCGGCGAGCCCTCCGGTTATGCTCTGCCGGGTGCCGGGGACGAGGCTGTGGCCGGGCCGGTCGTTCTCGATTCGAGGGTTGTCTGCTTCGCCGACAACCGCTGGTATTCGCTGGAGAGCGGCGAGTTGAGTTCTTGGCCGTGGCCGACGGGCTTCAGTCCAGGCATTCGGAGGGACGAATTCCGCCGAGCTGGTGTAATCAGGCCGGCATTCACCGGGTTCCCGTTCATCACGGACCCCAGAGAAGCGTATTTGCTGGGGAACAGCAACGGAAGTCCGGCGCTGGTGGTCGTGAGCTTCGACCCGTCGCCCGTCTCATACGTCATCCGCATTCCGACGAGCTCCGGGATTCTGGGACAAAGCGCCGATGGCAGTCCGTTGATTGCGGCACGCGGGGTGGTGTACAAGTGCCAGGGTCCTGACTGGGTAAGGATCAAGGAAGACGTGCAGATGGTGGATACTGGCCTTCCTTTTGAGTCCGGCAACCTGACCGTGGCGCGAATTAAGACTGATGTCGGGCGGGAGGCGCTTCGATTCTATGGCCGGGATGGTGCGTTGGGCGACTGGACGCTGACCCCGAACAGCAACTATTCCGAGGGGGCCTCGTTCTTGAGATGCGCCGGCCAACTGATTCATGCGTTTCTGACCAGCGACCAAAGACTGAGGTTGGTGATATGGAGAGAGCGGGAAGTGGAGGTGTAGAGATGCACGTGCGAAGCGGAATGACTACGTATCGTTGTTGTGTGCCGAGGGGGGCGTGGGTAGCGTTCATCCTGCTGGCATTGGCATTGCCTGCGCTGGCAGCCAGGCAGGTCGTGCTGGTGGACCGTTCAGGCAGTATGAGACCCTATTACCAGTCAGGGACCGCGCGCAGTCTGGTCCGAATGCTGGTCGACGGTGCTTCGGAGTCGGGGAAACCGGACCTGGTGATGTTCAGTACCTCGACTCTGCCGGTGTCGGGCGTGGACGCGCCCGGCTTCGACTACGAAAAAGACGCCGGTTCCTTCACGAAGATAGACATTGCCGTCGAGTATGCGTTCCGGAGCAAGTATGACATCGCCTGGCTTCTGACCGATAACATCCAGCACTATCCGGGCAGCCAGGAGGGCGCGTTCCTGGACCGGTTCTATGATTATCTCAGGGGAGATAGTTGCCGCGGCGTCGTGGTCTTCCCGGTGCCGCAGCCCCCGGGACTGCAAGGCCTGACTGTCTACGCGCTGCTGCTCGGTCAAGGAGAGACGTCTACGTTTGACCGGGCCGTGGCCGACTTGGAGAACAGGACCAAGGGCGGTCCGTACAGCACTTCGGGGCTGAAGATCAAGCCGCTTGACCAAAACACAATTGCGATTGAGTATCCCCAGGGCCAGCCCAAGCCGAAGCAGTACTCTCTCGGCCAGAACATAAAGGACTCGATACCGATTGTCTTCCGTTCCCTGTTCAAGCACATCGGGCTCACCAATGCAGCCGTAACCTGCGAGCCGCCGCCGCCGGGTCAGCTCGCCTCCGGGAAAGTCCTGAAGATAGAAAAAGCCAGCTACAGCGTCGTTCCAACCCGCGTAGACACACTTCGGCCGGGTGAGCGAACCGGGCAGGTCTACATGTGCAGCTATGACCTCGGCCGGCTGGCCCTCAAAGGCGGCGTCGGACCTTTCCTGAAGGCAGCAACCGGCGCATCGCACGAGAGCCTTGGTGCGACATTGCCGGTACGACTGGAGTTGTCGAGACAGAACCTGAACCTGAGCCGCGATTTCCTCGATCGCTACAACGCGAACTCAGCCGACGAGGCACGGAGGACCGGGCGGATATACGGCGTGAGCCAGCTCCCCGTGCAGATGAGCATGCCGGTGGTAAAGTGCAGCACCGCGGTGAGCGTGCCGGTCGACGGGACGTGCGGGCCTTGGCCGGCGGTCATCCTGATAGTGATACTTGCCGTGCTCGTGGCCATTGTCGTGCTTCTCGCCCGGTATCTGGCTCCGCTGCTGAGGCGTCGCGGGTGGAAAGGCGTGCCCATTTTCTCAGTCCAGAACGGCGTCCAGAAGCAGTGCCGGATTGTCGGCGACACCGGGCAGGTACTTCTTGGTGATGAAGCGCTGGGCACGGTCGATGCGCGGGGGGTATTCCGGCCAGGCGACGAGTATCAGGTCGACGGCGGCCGGGCTGAGGTCAAAATCGAAAAGGGGTCGCGGTTCGACCTGTTTCACCGGCAGGGCGCGGTGACAACCCTTATCGGCGGAAAGCCGGATGCACGTGGCGAAACCGTCAAGAAAGATGAAGACCAGACGCTCACGTGGACGAAAGGCTCGGACGATGAGCCAGAGATACGATGATGGCATGAAGCAGGCAGGGAACAGTCGCCGGGTGGCGAAGTGAACACCGGGAGGTAACAATGGAGGCTACGAGTAGAAGATCGAGCTCGAAAATGCTGCTGTGGTTTTTCTTCTTCGCTCTGCTCGGCGTGAGTACGGTCATGCTCACGATGCAGGCGGTACGCGGACCGGCGGCGTTCAGCCCGTTCAAGAACTCCGCACCGATAATCAAGATACTGCTGTTCCTGGTCATATCGCTGGGCGGCTGGTTCGCGGGCAAGAGCATTTTCCAAGCGCTGTTCGCCCGCGGAAAAGGCGACCCCGTGAGCGACGCGGCATCAGGTGGCCTCGGGTTCGCGTTCTCGGTCATTATGCTCGGCGCGATCTTCACGCTGGCCGGAGCGGTGGGCTGGCAGGCTCTCGCCGTGATTGCCGCGATTCTGTTCATCATCTGCGCGATACTGATGTGGCGCTCTCTGGGCGCGCCTTTCGTGCTGCTCGGCCTGGCGGCCAGCGGCATAGTTGCATTCATGGCTTGGCTTCTGGGACGACGGTAAAGGAGGAATTGTGCTTGCAGGCGACGGACAGAAAATGGGTGCGATTCGGCCGACACTCTTCATCGGCTTGGGTGGAACTGGTAAGGAAATACTCCTGCGGCTGCGCCGGAAGTTCTACGAGAACTTCGGCAAAACAGGACTGCCCTGCGTGGCCTACCTGTGGATTGACACGGACAATCGTGACGGCGACGCAAAGGGCGTGGCACTCGATGAAACCTACATGGCGGTCAGGTTCGGGGACGCCGAGCAGTACGCGCTCCTGGATGGCAGTGTCAGCGAAAGCATGAACAGCGTGTTTGCTAACAAGCAGAACTTCCAACATATCCACGACTGGCTGTACCCGGAAGTCGAGCGTTTCGGCGCGCAGATCACGGACGGTGCCGGGAATGTTCGTACCGTGGGCCGGCTCACCTTTTTCTACCACTACGACGAGATTGATGCGAGAATACGCACCATTGCCAACGGGACTCTGACTCAGAACAGCGTTGCTCAGACGCTGGCAGTATTTGCCCGCCACAGGCTGCCTACACCGGATTTTGACCGTGGCCGCCACGTGGTCCTGGTCTTCTCGGTCGCCGGGGGAACCGGCGGCGGGACGTTCCTAGACGTTGCGTTTCTGCTTCGGAAACTGGGGCCGATGTTCAACGAGATTACAGGCGTCTGCCTGCTCCCAAACGTCTATTTTGACAGCGCCCAGGGTGAGGTGAACGAACGGTCGTACGCCAACGCGTATGCATGTCTGAAGGAGTTGGAGTACTACACGCTCCGCCGGCTCGATGGTGACGCCCAGGCTGGCGACGCGCAGGATGGTGCGGCGGACTTTCACGTTGAGTGGCAAGCCGGGAGAAGCGACGTTATTCCCGGCCCACCTTTCAGCGTTGCCTACATGCTGGAAAACAGGAACGAAGGCGGGATAGGACTGAATCTGAACTCGAGAGACGAGTTCTTCAAGACCGTGGCCGAGTCGTTGTATATGGACCTGATGCCGGGCCAGTTCTCGAACGAGCTTCGCTCGCTCAAGAGCAATATCGCCCAGCTCTTGAGCACGCCACAATTCGCCGTCGCGCAGGCCGGGGGGGTCGCGTTGCCCCAGCAGTACGCGCGGCGCTACGCGTCATTTGGCCTGAGCAAAATTGAGATACCGGTGGACTCGCTGCGGGCTGCGTGCGTCTGCCAGTTGGAGGCCGATATCGCCGGCTACTGGACTAGGCCCTGCGCCGACCCGAACATCCCCGGCACCGTTCAGGGCGACATGGAACAACTCGGGCTGACGCCGGACGGTTTCATCAGGCTCTTCGGTACAGACTGGAGAGGCACGCTCAGCGGCCGGATTTCAGCGGCCATAGGCCCGGTCAGCGGCAGAGGTGCCAACTGCACGGCCAGCGACGTCGAGGATGCCCGTGCCGCCCTTGATGCTATGGAGGCAAGATACCTGGGCGGTGACGGCGCTCTAGTCGACGCGCAGGCCGATGTTCTCCATAGATTGAATGTCCAGGTTTCGGAAGTCCAAGCCGAGGTCAACAAGGAACTGGAAGAGTGGCTGGATACGTGCTTGATGGAAACCGGTCGCGGGCTCAAGGGCCTGGTAGCGGATAAAGGATATCTCTATTCCATCAACCAGAAGTTCGAGCAGCGTTTCATTCCCAACCAGTCAGAGTGCGGGCAACGAGCGCAGAAGGCGGAGAAAGACGCCGACCTGTGGCACAAGAAACGCGACGAAACACTGGCCGAGCTGAAGACAGCCGTCGTTGATTCAAAGGTACGAATTCTGGCTGAGCGGCAGCATGCTGTGACTTGTCTTACCGAAAGGCTGAAAGACGCCGAAGAGCAGTACGCATTTGCGCGCGTCTTTGCCGTTCTTTACAAGCTCTGCGTCCGGGTTGCGTCCGGCGCGCAGGACTTCTTGACCGCGGCCACCGCTCAGATGCCGCAGTTCCTCGCCGACGTTGACGGTCTGGCCGGGCCGGCCACTGCCAAACGAGACAGCCTGCTGAGCCCAGGCGGGCAGGTGCTGTTTGAGAGAATTCTCGACCCGGCAAAGGACCTCCCGCGCTACTATCAACTGCAGGGCGGTCCGGCGAATGGAGCAACCGAAGCGTTGTTGTTCCAGTCGCGATACAATCCAGCAACCCTGCGTGCAGTGTACCGGCTCTGGACTCGTGATCAGATTGCCGGCTTGAAGACGCCCCTGCAAGAGTATTGCGAGCAGAGGTTCATTGATGACTTTGTCGCCCACCCAAGGAACGAGGACGTGCTCAGACATCCACAGATGATCGGCCGGGACAAAACGCTGTTGGCCCAGGCTCTTGTCCGACGTGCGCTTCCATGGGTCAACCGGCGCGGCACACTGGGCGGTCAACAGCTCAACGTCCAGCGGCGTGCCTTTATCGGCATTGGAGATCAGGCATCAGCCGATGCCGCCGGGTTTGCGGCGGCGGTGATTGCCGCGTTGACCGCGGAGGGCTACCTGCCCGGCAACATCTCGATACAGCAGACCGGCAATAAGAGCGCCATCTATCTGTACACGGCCAGTTCCGCATTCCCGCTGCCGGTCATTGACATCGTGGCCACCACCTGTCACGACGCCTACTACCGGTTGTACCGGGACCTGCGGATTGGCAAGCAGCTCACGAATGCATTCTACAAGATACCAGTCCATCTGGACAAGCGATGGGAGGGTAAGTACGACGACCTTGTGCCGCTTGGCGACGAGGACGCTGTCCGCACCAAGGACGCGATGGAAGCGCTGCTTTTCGGTTCGCTGCTCAAGGCAGTCAAACGCGAGCCCGGCACCAGCGGTGCCATCGAGTACAAGTACAACAAGCCCTCGTTGGCAAGTAGCGCCCCGGAGAGCTTGGGAAACCGGCGCGAGGCGATAAATGCGCTCAGGGACGGCAAGAAGCTTTGCAGTAGGATGCGGGATTACATCGCAAGCACCGAAGAGACGCTGAACACGGATGAGCTTCTGGCCTATTGCTACGCGATGACGTATCTAAGCAAGTTGTCTGAGTTTCGCAATACCTCGGAGAAGGGCATGTTAGAGGCCAAGTACGGTGAGGTGCAGAAACGCCTTGCGACCGAAATCGAGGAGGTGCCGACAGGGCTGACCGAAGAGCAGGCGTTGGACTGGTACAAGCAGAAGACTGGCAGCACATTCGACTGGACGGATCCCGAATTCCCAGTCCTCAGGAAGGGCAAGTACTGGGTGTGTAGGTCGGGAAACCAATAGCTGCCGGGGGCGGGCCTCCACCAGGAATGACGCGATGAACTGCCCGCGGTGCAGGTCGTGGGAGACGAAGGCGGGAGACCGTCATTGCTCGCTGTGCCGGGCCGAGTTGTTCGACTCGGTCCAGTTGTACGTCAGCCGCACCGCACCCCAGGACTCGGTTGCCAGATTGGCTCTAAGGAATGATACGGCCGCAGATGTAACCTACACCTACGAGGCGGCAGGAGAAGACTGGCTGAGAATCCAGCCGCCCGAAGACCCGCTTGGCCCGGGCGCTCCCGGCACAGCCACGTTCAGACTGAACCTCGGGATGATGGGCGGGCCGGCGATGCGCGCCGGGTTTGTCACCGAACTCCAGGGTGGAACGTTCTCGCGCGAGATCAAGGTCGAGGCCTATCCCGAACCGCGCGAGGTCAAGGTCGAGGACCTGGTTGTTCACGACCAGGCGCACGATGCCGAGCTCACGGTCGTCTCTGAAAGCCCGCTGGTCGTGACCGGCATCACGTTTGACGTGAATCCGGCCCTGGCTGAACTGCACGTCACAGAGCTGCCGGTCAAGCTGCGGGCGGGCAAGAACCGCGTGCCGGTATCGGTCAGACCACTGCGTCGCGGCGAAGCGACGGTTAACATGAGGTTAGCTACGGTGCTGTGCGATTTCGCCGCCGACTTCAGGCTGCGGGTGATGACGCCGCCCACAGTCGATGCCTACCTCATCAAAGGTCAACCGATTGTCGTGGAATGCCAGCCAGATGAAGAGCGAGTGCTGAAGCTCAACATCGAGAATGACGGTGACTCGAAGCTGGAAATCAGCGCCATGCACCTGACCAAGGATTCCCCGGAGATCACCTGGCACCACGCGTTTGAGCCATGTTCGCTGGCCCCGCACGCGGTCACGGCTGTTGACTTGACACTGGCAACGAGCTTGGCCGCGCAGGATACGATTCCTTCGCGGCTCCAGTTTCGCTCCAATGACCCGGTTGACCGGACTTTCGACATAATCGTCAGGATAGTCGAGCCACCGTTTTCCCACTGCGTTGCGCTTGACTACGGCACCACTGTGTCGGCTGTCGCAATATGCACGGGCGCGCCTCCGCAGAACATCGGGCTGGAGAACAGCCACCGCCGAATTGACTCCGGCGTCTACATCAGGTCAAGCCGTCTGGGCCGGAATCCGCCCTATGATTGGATAATAGGAACGAATGCCAAGTCGCTCGGTAGCGCCCCCGGCGGCCGGGAACGCTACATTAAGGCGGCGAAGACCAAGGTCGGCACTGGTGAGAAGCTGCCGCCGATACCCGTGGGCAGGACCTTAGAGAGCATCGCCCCAGAGACCGTAGCTCAGATGGCCATCATGGAACTGCTGCGGCTCACCAGGCTGGGTCTGCAGCAACGTCCGACGAGGGTAGTCTTTACCGCTCCTACGCGGTTTACCCTGAAACAGCGCCACGCGCTGGCAAGGGTCTTTGCTGAAGCTGCCAATGCCAAGGGTATCAGACTTCGGGGGTCAGTGGCACCTGTGGACGAGTCCTTTGCGGCCGGCTATTACTACCTGCTGTTCCAAGCCGGCCAGGACACGCAACTTAGAGAGAGAACGGACTACACACTGGTAGTCATGGATTTCGGCGGCGGTACGACCGACGTGACGATGTTTCGCGTGTTCCAGGAACCGGGGGATGCGCAGCGCCCACCGTGTCCGACGAGAGCAGAAATCCTGGGGGCCTGGGGCGACCAGAAACTCGGTGGTGAAGCACTGACCCAGAGCATCGCTCGGTTTCTGGCCAAGCAGTTCGGCGAGGCCGACGGCCAGTATCGAAGGCTGGAGGACCAGGCCGAAGCACTCAAGCTGGCTGTGTCTGAGTACCTGAAGAAGCCAACCGACACGCCCAACGCCGTATCGCCGATGCAAGACGATTCGGTCATGCGGACTGAGTGCACGCAACCACAGGCGCAGGGCCAGGTTGTTCAAGTGCCGCCGATGCGAGACGATTCGGTCATGCGGCCCGCCCTATTCTACCTGGCAAACGGACAACCCGGGGAGCTGTCGGCAGACGATTACCAGGACGCGCTAGCACGGATGGATACCGACCGCGTGGTCAAGGTGTTCTACAAGGACGCCCCGGGCGAACACGAGACCGAGGTACCGCTGGATGAGGTCCTAAACCTCTGTCGTTCCTGGCTCAGCGGGTTTGAGCAGGAAATGAAGTACTTCCGGGACAAGGTAAACATTCAGAGTATTGCGGCTGGCCGTACCGCCGCCAACAATGGCCGGTTGGCCGACAAGCTGCTTCTGTGTGGACAAACGTCGCTGCTTCCGGTGGTGCCGGAAGTGTTCAAGCCGTTTGCAGATAGTACCGACTACGTGCGGGACGAACACGGGAATCTGATGCTGAAGGAATGTGTCTCACTAGGTGCAGCCGCCCAAGGAGAGGCAACAGGGCACGGGCTGCCGATAGACGGGCTGGAATGTTGGTGGCGGGTTGTCGGAAAGGCGACACCCATACCCGGCCAAGGGTTTGCTTTCGAGGAGTTGATTCCTTGGGGAGCGTCAGTCGGAACTGGATACGTCTTTGACCTGAGTTCCCGTAGCATTAGCTCTGAGGGTGGCGGGCCCGGCTGCATTCGGGTGGACTTCACGCTCCAAGAGAACCTGTCGCTTGGGCGCAAACCCGTTCCAGTTGACTATCGGACTTATTTCGCCGAGATACCGCGCGAGTTGCAGGACCAGTTCGATGGCAAGCTCGCGCTCACCTCCGAAGGGGAGATAGAGGTCTATTGCTGTCGCGGCCGGTGTCCTAGGCGGCCGACTGACGAGCGGACACCGGTCGACTGCTCTGAGTGCAACTTGGGACAGGTCAAGATGGAAGTGGTTAGTGAGTAGCAGAGGAGCGATGATGAAGGCATTTGCAGTTGCGGCCGTGCTTGCGGTTCTGTCAGGGTCTGCGTTGGCAGCCGTCGGTGAAGTGCCGGGCGAGCTCGCCGCCGCCATTGTCACGCTGCCGACCGGCGAAACACTGGTTGTGACGACCGTCACATTCCGGGTGCCGGTGGTTGGGTCCGAGCCGGGCGCCGGCTACAGCTTCGTCGAATCGCTGCCTGTAGGTGCGCGCATCGGACCGCTCAACGTCACGGCCCGGACCGACGACGGCAGCAAGGAACTGCCCGTGCAGATAACCGTGTCGGTGCCGAAGTCCGCCTATGCGGATAGCGTGATAGGAGTGTCCGGGTTCCTTCTGCTTCCGGTCAGCGACATCGGTGTCGAGACATGCGCCTTTGCCGTTCAGGTCGGCCTTGCCGCCGAAACCGGGCTCGTGACCGATTTCGTGGCACGGCCGCGTTCGGTGCCGCCTGCGACCCGGCTCCGTATCTGGCAGCCCGACATCATAGTCGCGGCCGTAGCGTTTGCTTTGCTGATTGCCGTCGTGGTGTTGCTGGTACTGGTGCTGGTCGGCTTGCACAGGCTGGGTCGGGACCTCCCGCGCCATACCTCTGAAAGAGAGGGACCGGCGCCGGTGCCCGACCGAGTGGAATGGGCAACGGTCGCAGCGTCGCCGAAAGAGGATATGAAAGAGGATATCAGGCGGCTACGCGAGCTGATTGAATCGACACTGACAAACATCAGTGCGGTCATCGCCCGGCAGCCGGCAGAGGTTGGGCGGGAAGTCGAGAGGCTGCTGTCTGAGCGGGATGAGCGCGACCTGGCGGCGCAACGGGCAGCCGGCCTCAATGGGTACACACGTGTGCTCGAAGACATGGCAGAGCGCAACCCCGTCCTCGGTGTTGCTGAGAGGACGCGCGCGCTGGTCGAGCAGGTCAAACCCGGGACTGCGACACAAGCCGAGCTGAAGCGCAAGTACGCGGCGTACATCGAGGTGGCACAGATGGCCGAACGCGCCCGGACCCGGCTGGCCGGACTCAAGGCCGCACGTGACCTGCCTGCGTGGGATTCGGAGCGTGGCATGGCTGAGGTTGACATTGAACGTCTGAAGGTCAAGGTGGATGAATTGACTAACAGCCACCGGCTTGTGGCCTTCTGTCGCCTGTTGGATGAATCGGACTTGCCGGAACTGAAGGAGCAGCGAACCGAGCTGATGCGACTTCTCGGGCTTGAGGAGATGCGACCGCGGCCAGGCGACGCGGTCACCGATACGAGTCAGTTGGAACTGGCGAGTGTCAGCGGCGAGGGAACCAGGTTGTTCATCTCCAGGCTGGTGGCGCCGGGTTATCGCCAGGCCGGGCAGGCGGAGTGGCTTCAGAAACCCAGGGTCGCGGTGGAACAGCGGGCGTGACGCGTTTGTGGTTGCCGTGGATGTGGAAGGCGGGATGAGCCACAGATGAAGCGAAGCGAGAAGGCGACGTTCGTCAGGCAGGCGCGGGCCGAGCTCAAAGAGCTCGAACAGACACACCCGGTGCTGGCCGTTGCCCGCCAGGCCCGGTGTCTGGTTGAGAAGCTCCAGGCGGTGGCGGCCCGACCGGTCAACCTCAGGCCCGAGTACGGCCAGTACATCAAAGTCGCGGCGGATGACGAACAGGTAGGGAAGAGGAATGACGAATTGGAGAACTCGCGGCACGCCTCTGCCTGGGACTTGCAGCGTGAATACATCGCCAATGGCTTGAGAGAACTGAAGGAGAAGCTTGCAGGGCTGGAGCGAGAACATGAAGCCGCGAGGTTCGGACGTCTGCTCGATGCCTTGAAGGATGCTGGGTTCCATAAGGACACGGAGGCGTTGCAGAAGACCCTGAACGATGCCCGCACCGCGACTGCGCCCTCTACAACCCGGCCGGCAGAAACGCCGCGTGCCCCTGCAGGGCGTCCGGCAGCCGGACAACCCAAGCCGTCGGATGCCGGCGCCAGAGCTTCCGGGGCGCCGGTGACCACACCTGCGGCGGCGACGCCAGTCGTGGTCTCCGCCCAGCCGGCGCGGGCAGAAGACGAACAGCGAGGCCGTGTCGGTTTGGCGGTCATCGTCGATCACTGGCAGGAGGACGGCTCGTACACGGTTGCCGTCGGTACCAGTCCGGCCGACGTTACGTTTGCGAAGGTGCCGGAAGGTGAACTCGCCGCGCACCCGGCCGTGCTGAGTCCGGACGACCTGTTCGTCTTTGACAGCGAGACGAAGGACGTCATGTCAAAGCTGGGCGGACAGCGCTTGCCGGCGGAAGTCAATCGTCTTCACGCCATAGCCCGGTGTTTTGCCATCGGCCGGGCCGAGGATGCCGTCGTTCTGTCCATCGGTATCCGTGGCGCCGAAGTCGGCGTGGTCAGCGGCGACCGGGTGGTCAAACAGCAGTCGGTACCCGACCTGGCATTGACGGCGATATGGGAGCGTTTCCTCGCAGGGCGAGAGGAACTGGTCGGGTATCTCGCGGCGTTCTTGGACCGCAAGCGCGAGGTTTTTGACGATTTCGCCGCTGCCCTGCACGGTAGCTTCAGGACCGACGGCCACGTGCCCTTCGTTTCTCCGCCGGATCTCGGCTTCCTCCGGCCTCGCCTCTCAGACGCGCTTGCCGCTATCGATCCGCAGTCGCGGTGCCGGACTCTCATCCTCGGCGACTGGGCAGCCGTTAACTCGATCGCCACGCTGGCGCTCGATGCCAACCCAAGGGTTCGCATCCCGCGGGAGGGCGAGACTATCCTCAAAGAGGCCTGCCTCGGTTTCTTCTCGATGCAGGAGGAAGTGCGAACCATAGCCGGCGTGGTAGATGCCCTGAAACGCGAACTTGGCCGCGTCGCCGGCACGCCGCTTGCCGGGCAGATTGCTCGGGTCAACCAGATGGGGACCGGCCTGACCCAGCACCTGGGTGACGCCGACGCATACTGCGAACTGCTTGCCGCGATAGACGGCCTGGGCATGGCCAACCCGCCCGCCGCCTACTGGGACCTGCTAAGGCTGTCAAAGTTCGTACGAATCACACGGGACCCGGACGCGGTGCTGGCCATGAACGCTCGCGACCACGAGGAACTGGACATCCACGGCGGGCCGCTGGCTGAAGAGATGAAGGTCAGCAGCACGCTTGCGCCCGGGTACCGGCTGCCCGGCGGCGGCCGGGTTCTGAAGAAGGCGTCCGTCGCCATTCACCGGACGGGACCAGCCCCGCCGACCGAGACCGAAGGGGAGCGGTTGGTCCGTGAGACGCGCGAGGCCCTTGGGGCGGAGGTCGCCTCCTTCGACGGTTTCCTGCAGTCTGTCCACGAGTTGCCGGACCCGCGGCCAGCCGTCGGGCTGCTTGACCGGCTGGGCGCCGACAAGGCGAGGCCGGACCTGCTGGCGCTGCGCGGCCGCTGGATGGACCTGCTGGACATTGAGGAATTTCCGGTCAAGGGCGAGAGCATACAGCTCAAGGACGTGGACCTGGCCGAGCCTCTCCGCCCGAATGAGAAGGTCGTGCAGATTACCGGCTTGGTAAGGCCGGGCCTCCGCCGGCGCAACCACGGGGCGGTCGTGTGTAGGCCGGTGGTCAAAGTCAAGACCGCAAAGGCGGCTACCGAGACCCCGCGCCGTCCGGTTCCGGTGAAGCTGCCGCCCGAGCGTGCGACCCGGCACCCTCGGCCCAAGCTGCAGCTCGCCCTCGTCGTCGTCGGTCTGGCGATTCTGGCCGGGGCTGCCTACCTCGCCATCGGTTGGTTCAACCGCACCCCGCCCGGTCGGGTCGAAACCGTGGCGCGCGCCGGGGTCAATGTACGCGAGCAGCACAACCGCTTCGCTGCCGTTTCGTGGGCTGTGCCAGTGGGCTCTCAACTCATCGTGATTGACTCTGCCTACGAAGACGGCGAGAGATGGTGCCGAGTTAGAGAGCATCGCCGCACCGGCTGGGTTCACTTCGAGGCATTCACCAAGCCCGGCGAGTTCCGGAAGGTGCAAGCTGACTTGGCCGTAGTGACGAACGCAGGCACTGGCGTGGAGCTGGCCACCAAACACCGAAACGACAGTCTTGAAGTCACCGACGACGCAGGAGACACGGTGAGGGTCAACCTTGGCGAGGGGCGGCGCGGCGTCGTCCAGCGCAGCGTATTCGGTCCATAGCGTTCCTGTCCGTCACGATCAAGGATTCGTTCACCGGTCCGCGAGCGATTGTGTCCCGCCGGCAGCCCTGGTCTACAGTCGCCGGCACCGTCTCGGGACGGTCTTTGGTGACACAGATGCCGGCGAGCTTGGCTCGTGCGCCGACGTTCCTGCATCTTCGGTTTCCTGTCTGGGAGTCCGACAGTAGACGTCTCTTGCAGGCGCAGTCCGGCAGACCGGAGTTGTGTGACTCCTTGACTCTCAACGGCGGCACGAGAAGTGCATTTGCGGATGACTGACTCTCAGGTCGTGGTTCCGGATAGATGATGGTCCGTGCTTGGGACACAGACGGACATCGGTCAGGGCCTATGCCTCGGCCCGCAGAGGACGGCCATCCGCGCAGAGCCTATGAGTGGCGGGCGCGGGGTCGTCCCCCGCGGTCGGTCCCTGCGACCAGTGCCGTTGCGCAGGTCGCCATCCAGCCACGATCACCGGTCCGTGAGTAGTTGCGGTTCGACTGCGGCGAGCAGTGCTTGTATTTTCTGCTCGAGCAGCGTACGGTCTGCAAGACCTTCAACGAGACGCGCGGGAATGCCTGATAAGCCCAGCCGTGCTCCCATCATGGCACCGGCAACCGCGGCATTCGTGTCGGTGTCCCCGCCTTGCGTGATCACGTCGGAGATGCCTTGGATGAAGGAGGACGCGGTTCTGAACGCCCAGAACCCGGCTCCGACCGTCTTGTATGTGTATCCGATGCGATTGGCCTCACCGGCGTTCAACCCCTCGTCGAGCTTCATTAGCGCGAGGTCCCTCGACGATGACTCGACCACGCTTCGTGCTTCGGAGTCATACTCAGCAGCCCGTGCCCCGGCCTCGTCAACAGCCGCCTCCACGTCGGCTTGACCCATAACCGCCGTTCTTATTGCCAAGGACACCGCGACGCACGACGCGACGCATCTGGGGTCGGCGTGAGTGACGAGGCAGCCCTGCTCGGCATTTCGGGCAACCTGCTTTTGGGACAGGCAATTCCAGACACCAAGGACTGAGGTTCTCATTACCGCGCCGTTAGGTGCCGAGTTGTGTCCGGTCGCCTCCCAGACCGTTCGCGCCGCTGTCTGCGGATCTGCAAGGTACCCCGGGAATCTCAACACCAGCGCAGTCAAGCCGCCGATTCCTCGACCGTCACTCACCATCCAATCGAACAGCCGCCTGCCGACGTCCTGCGGGTTCACGAAGCGCGTCGCCAATCGCTTGGCCGTAGAGGGCACCCCGAATCCGGTCGGCTATGCCGGCGTCCATATCACAGGTGAGCGGTAGCCGCCAGCGGGCGGCCCGACAAGAACACCCAGACCGTGCCGTAGGGGACGATTCTGGCCGTGTCCCCGTTCGGCCGGGTCAGCCGGAGCGCCTGCGTCGCCATGCTGCAGCGTCGACGTCCCCGGCCGCGAGGTTCTCCTCGCTCGTCGTTTTCAATATCTTGTCGGAGTTGACCCGTCCTTGTAGGACTCAAGGAAGAACGGGACAACGAGGTCAACCGTGAGCTTGAACGCTCGACGGGTGGACAGTTTTCCATTCGTAGGTCCTCCTGGTTGGAGGTAGGAATGCTAGGGAACCGCAGGCAGCATGTCAAAGCCTGCGTTCAGTCGTGTGAGTACTCAGTGATAGTGTCATAGGTGGATTGGGCAGAGAGGATGTCGTACCCGAAGGTGACCGATGAGCTGAAGTTGAGTATCGTCGGTTCATGGATCGATTGCTGTTGCTTGGGGAGCATGGAATGCAGAGACTGAGGGTCATCGGGCGAGCCCTGTCCGGTCTGTCGGTGCTGACGGCGACCGGTTCAAGCGTAAGACCCGGCAGTTGTCAGTGGCTGTCCGCCCGCGCTCAAGTTCTGCGTTGACATCCCTGGCCGGAACGCGGTGCGGCGCCGGGAGTGGATAGCGTTGGTACAGAGATTCCTCTTCACCTTGATGCCCGCAGCGCCAGTGCCGGGCACGGCCGTCGCGCTGGTTACTCCCGTCGGCTTCTGCTTCACCCCGGACGGCTGGCCATCTTCGTTCTTGTCGGAGTGGTCCTCGGGCCGGCGTTTGACCGCCTCTCAATGCGCAAGATACCTCAGCTTGATGTGTTCGAGCACGAGGCGACTCAGGTTTCTGCCGCCCCTCTTTCTCCGGCGCATTACGGAGTTTGTCGTGCACCGAGAGAGTGGCTGCATGCGCGATTCCGGCGGGCTTGGGGTCTTCCGGCGTGGTCAGGGAACGGTTTGGCCGCTGACGAAGCCAAACTCGCCAACGTGGCCGTACTGCCCGGCTCGGCTGCCACGCCGGGCGTAGAGACCCATCTCCCAGCCACCCGGTTTGGGAAACTGCAGTTGAATGCGGGTCAACGCGCCGTCTCTTGAGCACTCCGCACCCACAGAGTCGCGGCCGCCGACACGAACGAGGTCGGCCATAAGCCAGACGTCGGCCGGCGTGGATATCAGGATTTCAGCAGTCGCACCAACGCTGTTGATCTTGCCGAGTTGGGTCGTCAGCGACAGACCGTAGAGGAAGAAATCGGGCCGCAGAAATGGCATGGCCACGAACTGCTCGGCGGAAAGGGGCTGTTCCAGCAGTTGCCATTGTGGATCTTCAGGCAAGTGGGTCGGCGCAAATGCCTCCGGGGCAGCAAGCCAGAATTGGTTGGAGTATCTTTTCACGTATTTGCTGCCATCCACGCATCCGGCGTCCCAGGTGACGTCCACCAGTCGCCACTGGCCACAGAGTCTGACCGCATTCCAGGCGTGATTCTCTTTTGACGGGTCCTCGGGTCTAGATGGAGCAAAGCCGTAACCGCGACCATAGCCAGAGATGGTCACGCATTCGATCCCGGCCAGTGTGCACATACGCTCGAACAAGTTGGCAAAGCCCTGGCATACTGATTTTCCGGTTCGGAGAACGTCGGTGGCACCCTGGTCTGGGATGTTGTCGGCGTAGAACGCCGCCACGTCATACTGGATGTTGTCTGCAAGCCAGTCGTGGATAATCTTCGCTTTCAGGGAGTCGCCCTCGATGCCGTTGGTCAGCACGGCCACGAGGTCGTCAAGGTAGGCATCTGGGTCACTGGCCAACGCGCGGCGCACGCTCGCAGGCACCTGCATCGCCCGCGCGTGCGGCTTGGGCTCGGGCAGGTCAGCCGTTGTCGCGGCGTCGGGGTTCCGGCTGGTCGTCTCCTCAGTTCGGACATCACCACATGAGACGAGCAGAAAGCACGACACCGCCGTCAGCGTCAGCGCAAGTCGGCATCGCAGACGGCTCGGCCACAATTGAGTCCACACGACGTGAGCCTACTGCGCGGCTTCGTGGTGTCAACATTGTGCGGTCGAGAAAGGAGAAAGGATGTCTTGACACGACGCGGCGTCTAAGTACTTCAGTTTTCTCTAGCATGTCGGAGAGCTATCCCTCCCGGGTGGAGGCCAGTATGGTCTGCCTGCGGACGGGATAGGAGGAACCACCCGGAGTGCAGTGTCTCTCGAAGCGATGTCGGGGATGATTTCGGGGACGCTTCAAGTAGGATTCCGATGCGTGATGTCAAGGTGGGGCCACGACTGGGCATTGGCCGACGATGGCAGGGCTAGTCAGTTAGCTGAGAGTAGTTGGCCGCGCACAGGGCCGTGAGTTCCCGATGACCAGACATGAGAGACCCTTCGACTCGTCTGACTCTCTCAGGGCGACGCGGCGTCGGTTGGCAGGGGCAGCCGGCGGCTCCGGGGCTAAGGCCCGTTGGGTGCGAGGGTTAGGGAGAGACGCCCCCGGCCCCGAGGACGGCACGGGGAGCAGCGGGGGGATCGGCACCTACGTCACGGGGTAGATGGTCTCCCCCTACGTGCAGGATTCTGTGAAGGACGCCATGAAGGACGAGGTCTAGGCCTTCATGCGCCGGACCATGAGCGATTCCATGACGACGACCATGAAGAGCGGGGTTTCGACGACCATGCGCTGGACGATGTACGGAATCATGAAGAACGTCGTCTGCCGACACGTCTAGACCTACATCCAGACCGACATCTACCGGACCACTTATCGGGCCATGTGTCGGACCATCTGTCAGGCCGTTTGTGCCGCCGTTTGTCCGGCCACAAGTGCAGCCACGATTGCAGCCGTCTGTCGGACCGTGTATCCGGCCACGAATGGCGCGAATCAAGTCGGTGGACTCTCGGTCGGCCGTAGCCCGCGAGCCGCAAGCCGCCCTGCCAGCGTGTGAGACTGCGGGCAGAAGTCGGGGCAGAAGTCGGGACACCTCCCAATTTCGTGCGTACCAGCGCGGCAGAGCCGCGAGTGACCAGTTGTCAGTGACCAGTTGCAGTCTCGGACCTCACGCACCCGACATCTAACCTGACACCCACCCTACGCGGTTCATTACAATGAACCGCGAATCCCGCCATCGCGGCGTCGGTTTGCAGTTTGCAGTAGTGGACGGCGGAGAGCGGTGGGCGGCTAGCGGAAACCGGCTACAGGCTGTTGAGCTCTTCCACGCTCAGGCCCATCTCGCGGACAATGGCGCGGAGAGTTCGAGGCATTTCAGATTGCAGATTGTAGATTGCAGATTGGTGGACCAGAGATGCGGGCGAGCTTAGGAATGTACCGGACGCCGGTACACGTTCAGTCCGCCGTCGGGAAATGAGGGACAGTCACCTATTAGAGACGGGTGGCGAGGGCGCTCTCGATATTCCTGAGCGATGGCAAGGCGCGGCGGGGATGGTCCTGCGCGAACTCGGGTGGCTCCTATGACAGGTTTGCGGGCAGGCTATGTCCCCACCCATCGGTCAATGCCGCGGGCGTGATAACGGAACGAATCTTGACCAGCATCTCTCGATTGTGGGTGTAAGGAACAGCACCGTGATGCTGGAGCTGGCCCACCACAATCCCCGGGTGCACTTTCTGGAGCAGGGCGAATCCCTCAATCCGTTTTCTGGAGTAGAAGGGGCCGACGCGCGCAATGAAGCTGTCGAGTTCGGACTTGGGGACAAGAAACTCCGCCGCAAGTCTGTCCGCAGTCTTCTCGGATTCCGGTCGAGTACCCGCCGTCCTCGGCTCGTCGCCCACGAGGTCAAAATCGAGGGACACGTGAATTCCTCCGTGTGTGCGCCGCTCCGGCACATGTCCAAGGAGTTCGTGCATCAGCGTGAACCAGAACCAGTCAATACGCTCGTAGCGCATCGAGAGGACGACGACGGGCGACCGGTCATCCAGCCAGAGGCACGTTCCGTCAATGCGAGTATTGGGCAGGGGTTCCACAATCACAAGTCGGACTCCGAGGTCTGCCAGAGCGCGGGGTACGCGCCGTACATCCTCGGCATTAGCCGCGAGTGACCTGAGGTCTCGTACGCCCCGCATGAAATTGGCCATTGAGAACGAGCTTGCAGACGCGGCGGGGGCGATGTGCTTTGCCCTGAACAACCACGCCTCTTGTGCTGGAGTGAGCGTGTCGTACGATGTGGACTTCCTGGCTGCGGCGAGCAGCTTGGGCTCATCGTCGAGCTTGTCTATTTCGAGGAAGTTAAGCACTCTTCGCTCTAACACGTCCACATCATCCGAGTGCTCTATCCAGTGCCGCTTGACCATGGCGCGTATGGGCGCCTTGGCGTAAATCGCCGCCCGGCGCGCGACCGCGGGGTCGCCCTGGCCCGAGAGTGCCAGTCGGTACGCGGCCTCCAGGTTCATCCAGAGCTGGGCAGTAGTGCCGAAAGCGCCGCTCAGTCCCTCTGCCGTTTCCGGCGTGATGCCCGTGCTCCCCGAGATGATCTCACTCACCACCTTCGGACTCCGCCCCATGATTTCGGCCAAATCCTCCTGCCTCCATCCTCGTGCGACCAACTCATCCTTGATGAACTCACCGGGGGCGAACACCTCGGCGGGTCCTGTCTTCCTCATCCGCACATCTCCTCTCATGTTCTATCTTCCGTGCCTAGTGATAATCCTCAATGCCGATGACCGTTACCTGCTTGCGCGCGCCCTCGCGGTTCAGCTCCACAATGAGCCGGTATTGGTCGTTCAGTCGCATCGAGCATTGATGGCTTCTCTTGCCTTTGAGCTTCTCGAAGTGCAGCGACCTGAGGTTTCGCAAGTCTCGTTCATCAACGGCCTGCCTCACAACGTGCACTGTCTTGCGGAACGCCCTGACGATGCCCGGAGACCACCGGGCCGCGGCGTCGCCGCCGGTCTCCAGTTTCTGCAATATGCGGTCCGCGAAAAGGACATCCATACCTCGCGTTAGATAATACCAAGCGCCCCTCGGCATGTCAAGTTGAGTATTAACATATTACGTAACATATAAATGCCAACATCGGTAAGCCGCGCTTGTGATTGACAGAACGATAGTTAGGTGGGCCTGCAAGACCAGCGGGGCGCTGCCCATTGGATCGAAGTCGGGACACTGGGGCTGTCGAGAGAGTACCTTTCCGCGTCCCGTCAGCGGTGAGCGGTCAGCCACCAGCCATCTTGGTGGTGAGGTTCGCGCACGGAAATCCGTGATTTTGGGGCTGGGCGGTAGATAATAGTACGTAGGCAGAGAGATTCTGCCGGCGGTCGGCACGTCGAGAATCAGTTGGCCGGCTGGCCGGTCCGGCGGTTGCCCGCCGGCCGCCATGAAGCGAAGCCGGAAGACTAGCCACAAGAGAGTGTTGAAGAGAGGAGGTGCGTCGTGGATGACGCACAGCTTGTGGCCGGGGCATTGGCCGGGAAGGCCGAGTGCTATGATGAGTTGTACCGGCGGTATCGAGGCCGGGTTCAGGGCTGGATGACGCGGGATGGCATGCCGGAGTCGGCGGCCGAGGACCGCGCCCAGAAGGTGCTGGCTGCGGTTTGTCGGAAGCTCGCGCGGTTCGACCCGAGCCGAGCCATGTTCGGTACCTGGGTCTACGGGTTCGTTCGGAATGAGCTGTTCTCGTACTGGCGGGAGCATGGGCGGCATCCTGAACCGGATTCGCTGGATGAGATACCCGAGGAGTGCCTGCCGAGCGAATCGGACGGGCCGGAGACGGTGCACGAGCGGAGGCAGGTGCAGGAGGGGGTGAGAGAGCTGGTCTGTCTGCTGCCGGCAAAGCTGCGGGAACCGGTGGTGCTGTTCTGGTTCAAGGAAATGAGCGTGGCCGAGATTGCCCGGTTCCTGAAGCGGCCGGATTCGACGGTGCGGGACCAGTTGAAGGAGGCGATGCGGGAGTTGCGGGAGTTGATTGCGACGCGACCCGACCTTGCGGCAATGCGATAACGTGCTCAGTGGGATGAAAGGAGATTTAATGGAGTTGGAACGTGACAATAGTAGCGATGAGCGGGGATGCGAGACCACGGAGTTGAGCGAGGAGGAGGATGCGTTGGCCGATGAGTTCCTGGAGTTGGCGCGGGCCGGGGCTAGGCCGGACCCGGAGCAGTATCTGAGCAGGCTGCCTGCGTCCGAGGCGCGGCTGCGGCCGATTCTGGAAGGTGCGGCGTTGTTCAGCGGCGAGGTGGAGCGGTTCAAGCGCGAGCATCCGGGGACGAGCATCTTCGAGTGGCTATGCAGGGGCGAGGAAGGGACAAAGGGAGAGAGGGAACGAAGGACATAGTGAGGAAAGAGAGTTCGCAAGCCCGGCCGAGAGGCCGGGTTTCTGTTTCCGCGACGTCCGTCCGGGTGCCGGCAGATAAGAGAGGTGAAAGCAGCAGGAAGTGCTCTTTGACAATCTGTTGCGCGCAGCGCTTTGGAGTGCGTGCAGCGCCGAGCTGCCGCCTTGCGGGAAAGGCGGCGGCTGTCGCCGCCGCAGTCCAAGGACGCTCCGCGTCACCGACCGGACCGGGAGTGGCAGCCGACCCCGGCCCGGCCATGCGGCAACCGCCGCTCTCCCTTTCCTGTCACCCTGAGCCTCACTTCTGTCATGCTGAGCGACCGAAGGGAGTCGAAGCATCTCTCTGGAACTGAGAGACTCCTCGATTCGCCAGGCTCACTCGGAGTGACAGGTGCGGTCGGAATGACGAAGAGGGGCGGCGGCAATCAACCGCAGAAAGCGAGGTGATACATATGCCGATTGATCCGGTGAAGCGACTGGAGAACTGGGATACCAAGTACAACATCGAGCGCGTGACCGCCATCCTGACCTCGAAGCGGCCGAAGATGCTGGAGCGGATGGGCAACGCCATCGTCGCTCTGTCGTCGATGGAGAACCAGGTGAAGCAGGTCTGCGATGGATCGGGAGTGTCGACCATCCTGTACCCGTTCTACCTCAGCTTCGGGCGGGAGATGTGGAGCCTGAGACAGAAGGAGATATCGGGTGAGTCCATGGCGAAGGAAGTTGCGGTCCTTGTCACGAAGTGGACCGCAAGAGGCCTGACGCAGGCGGTGTTGCAGGCCATCCGCACCGACGTCTTCGACGTGGCTGCGCCGGTTGCGCCGTAAGGCGCCTCGCCCCGGAGGCGAGGGCGCAAGTCACAAGTCCGAAGTGGAAATGACAAAGGCTTGTGCCGATGCCCTGAGGGTGAGACCGGCTGACGGCTGATGGCCGAGAGCCCGGAGAGAACAGCCGGAGGGCTTGCTGCCGGCCCTCCGGCTTTCCTCATTCTAGTGAAACTGCCCTGGAGTCGGGCGGGGGTTCGGTCAGTTGCTGAGTGACGAGTTCCGAGTGGCGAGTTCCGGGTAACGGGTGCCGACTGGGTTCCGAGTGTTTTCGGACATTCGGCCAAGGTCTGTTCTTCCGAATGGCGGGTCTGAAGTAGCCATCCCGGGCGCACAACAAGCAGGGCCAGAGAAATCGAAAGCTCTGCATGTTAGCATATCTCAGCTAGTTAGCTGAGATCGGCTGCGGATTTGTGGCCGGAGCCGATTTCCTGCTTGACTTGTACCATAATAATTGTATTATGGTGGGTACAGATGAATCTTGCCCTGGCCAGTCGGTTGCGGCAGCAGCTCGCCGGTTTGCGTTCGGAGCGGGCGCGCCTGGAGTTTCA
>JAPLUO010000480.1 GCA_026397595.1 Caldifarciminota bacterium | reverse complement strand
GGACTCCCAAAAGGGGTTGGCCACGAGGCCTACTCGACCGCTAACCATTTGTCCGTCTCCGTCAAGGCCGGGCGGGGTTCGGGGTTCACCATCGGGATTATCGGGAACGCTAACCGTTTCGTCTGTATCCGTCAAGGCCGGACGGGGTTCGAGATTCACCATCAGGCGAAGCGTACCAATTCGGGTCGGGATGTCAAGGCGGCATCGGGCGCGCAGCGCCCGAGTTTCCAGTTTCCAGGTGGCAGTTTGCAGTGTGGACGACTGATGGCCCATGGCTCAAGGTCTACGGCGACGAGGGCGAGTATTCTGGGGATACATCTCATCTCCGTCAAAGCCGCGCGCTCGAGTTTCATCGTCGGATTCTAGACATGTCTGGCTGGCGTGTCAAAGAAGCGGGCGAAGAGGATTGGCGTCCCCGCTGGTCTGGTCGTGATGCGGATTGTGCCTTCAGTGTTCTTCGCGGCGCTCCTCCTGCTTCTCGAAGGAGGCGGACGGGATTCATCTGCTTCCCCATGCACCCGGAGAACCATCAGCCGCCATGGTCGGGCGAGGACGGCTAGCGTTTCAGGGCAACTCCGGTGACCTGAGAACTGCCCTAGCCAGTCGGGTCGTGCGCCTGCGCCCGTTTGGCGCCGCGGGACAAGTCGGAGGGGGCAGTGTCACCAAGCTCGGCGCCTCCTTGATTCCTCTTCTTCCCGTTCCCGCCGTTCCCGTCTAGCTCTTTCCAGGTTCTTCGGGTGGTTTCGGTTGCACTTAGAGCACTGGCAGGTTACTGCGTGCATCAAAGGGCCGATCCCGATGCGCTCGATGCTGGCGCAACAGCGCACGCACGTGCAGTCGTTCCCGTGTTTCTCATCTCTTGGCATGGTTTCCGTTCCTTGCATTGGGACTTCGGGGACACATTACTCGAAATTCGTCAAGGCCGGGCGGGGTTCGAGGTTCACCATCGGGCGAAGCGTCCTAATCCGGGCCGGGATGTCAAGACTGCGAGTCGGGTAGACGAACGCACGTAGTCATGGCAGTACGGGTGGTGGATCAGGCGCTCTCTATTCCCCGAAGTTGCCTTAGCATGTTTCCGATTTCCCTGTAGCACTTGTCGAATGAGTCGGCCCTGCGCGCGGCTTGCATGTCAAACACGGCCGTAAGGGCCGGCTGGTCTGCGGTCTCGGCGTAGCCTTGTGGTTTCCGTCCGGATAGCCATCCCTTCGCGTCTCGGATACTCTCGGGGTCCGTTGGTCCCACCAGGCTGTCCGGTAGCCCGCGCTTGCCGCTCAACGATTCCGCAGCGGTTAGAAGCCAAGTCTCGAATTCCCGTTTCGCCAGTACCACAGAGGTCATCATATCCGGCCGGGCGGCCCTGGCCCGAGCAAGCAACTCTGGACCGGTTCTGGCGGGACAGCAGCCCAGCACGTCGCAGTCTAGCAGAATCAGGATTCCTCCGCTGCCCTGCAGCTTGCGGGCGGCGAACTCGACTGCACGTTCAAGCTCACCTTGCTTGACGAGTCTCGATGCATGCACCCGCATTGGCGGCAGAACCCGAGGTACGAATCCGGGGTCGATCTCCAGTGCCACGCGACGGATGAGAATCGGCACCGCCTCACATTCACCGTGTCCCTCGACGATTGCTGAGACCCGGACGCTCGTCATGCCATCTAGTCCGCGAAGAGGTCTAGTTGCTCGGTTTCCACTTCCTCCGGCTCAATCTGATTCATTCGGAGTAGCTCCCCGGCGGTATAGAGCCGTTCTCGGATTGCCGAGCGACCGGCCTCATCCACCGGCCCAATGATGGTTTCGCCATTTCGACTCACGACAGCTAGGATGCTCTCAGCGCTGATGTCCGGTTCGTCGAGCAGGTCCGGGCTGTGGCTGGTGATGGCAATCTGAGTCGTTCGCGAGGCCGTACGCAGCCCGTCCCGAATGACCCCGGCCGCGCCCGGGTGTACGGCTGCTTCGGGTTCTTCGATTCCGACAAAAGGAACGCGCGCCGGGCCTCCGTTCGAAGACTGGAACAAGGCGGTGAGTACGCCGAGCGCTCGCAACGTGCCATCGGACATGTTCTCGGCCATGAACCGCCACGGGTCCCTATTGGTTCCGACCTTCTGAAGGAACTCGATGGTCTCTTTCTTGCCCAGTTGGCGAACCACGACGCCGTCTATGCCGGGCACGACCCGCGATAGGTATTCCACAATACGTTCGAAGGAGCCGGGGGCTTGTTTCTCCAGGACACCCAGCACGCTAGCCAGGTTGCTGCCGTCTCGCTTCAGTACGGCTCCCGGGTCGGGAGGCTGCAGTTCGCGTATCGAGTCCGGGTCTAGGTTGTAGAAACCCATGTGGGAAAGGGCATTGTAGAGGGGTCGAAACTCGGGCAGCCCGGCGGCTGCGACAAGATACAGACGGTCGCGCGCAATCGGAGGCCACACCTTGTCGCTGGAGCTGACGTGCTGTCCATTCTCAATTCGGTAGCACGCTTCTACAATCTGGTCGTCTCGATATACCCTGCACACTTCCTGCTGTACCTCGAACCCGCCTTTCGGCTGGGCGCCGACCCGGAACACATATATTCCCTGTGTGCCATCAGGTAGCCGCCACTCCAGGCGGATCCCGAAGTGCGTCGGGTGACCTGATGAGCGGCGCCGAACTTCGTTGATTCCGCCCCGTCCGCGCAGAGCGTGTTCGAGGGACGTGTTGAGGGCCTCCGCAACCAGGCGCGGGGCGTCCAGGAAGTTGCTCTTGCCCGCTCCATTCTGGCCCACGAGGAAAGTCAGTGGCCCGAGAGAGACTGATGCGGTTTTGATGCTCTTGTAGTTGCTGAGGCCAATTTTCTTGAGGAATATCGAATCAGTCACCGTGAGTACCTCCCATTCTGTGTACCCGCATCACTTGATTGCCGGCGGAACTTCGGGGACATCCTGCGATTCCAGCGGCGTCAAAGCCGGGTGGGGATTCGGGGTACACCATAAGGCGAAGCGTACCAATTCGGGCCGGGATGTCAAGCGGACGAAGTCAGATGGCAGATGCTGGATGTCAGAAGTGGCGGGCACGAGGGATGTCGGCTGACGGTCGATGGGCCGCTCTGCCGGTTCACAGGAGCTTCAGGAGTTCGTCGCGGGAGAGGCCGGACTGCTTCAGGATTGCCAGCAGAGTCCCGGGGCTGAGGTCGGAATGGAGTGACAGGCGGGTCGTCGGAGCCGAAGCTCTCAAGGTACAATTCCACCGCTTCTTTGAGGTTGGCTTGCGCTTCCTCGATGGTCTTGCCCTGGCTGACCACTTCCAGTTCCAGGCAGTGGCCGACGTACCACTTTTCTTCCTTCGTAATCACGGCCGTGAACTTCCTGTGATTCATGTGTGCGTTCCTTTCAATCCAAGTCTAGCCGCACAGGCGGGAGCGTCAACTGACGACGACGGTTAGCATGTCATCGTGGTGTGATGGGCAGGGTCGGCCGGGATGTCAAGGAGGCATCGGGCGCGGAGCGCCCATTGGAGTTAGCAGTTAGCAGGTAGCCGTTAGCAGATGCCGGACATGACGGACGACGGGACACGGAGGACGGTGAACGGTTCACGGTTGACTGCCACATCTCACGGCTTGCGGGTCTTTGGCTTGCGCGGCCGGTCGTGGACGGCTACGGGTTCGGCCGCAGGCACTGAGGCCAGCCCCTTGAGCAGTCGCGCGCGAAGGCCGACGACCGTGAGGCCGACGAGCTCGCGCTGCTCTGGGTCGTAGCGAAGGACCACGCCTTCGCCGACGTCCACGCCTTCGGCCGCCCGCGGGGCGCCAAGGGACAGGTACAGGACGTCCGCCTCCGCATCGTAGTCCCACTCAAGCGATCCGGGCTTCTCCAGGATTTTCACCGCTTCCATATGACTCTCCTTCTTGATGAGGGCCTGCCTGCAAGGTAGGCAGTAAGGACAAACCCGTCATCGGGGCAGGCTTCGCGGTAGACGACCACCACGAATCGGCCCAGTTTCAGTTCGTTGTATTCCCGCATGGCCAGCAACTCGCCGAAGTCGCCCTGCTGCACCATGTCCGGGTCGGCGAGCGTCTCTAACACCTCCTCGCGGCAGTCGAGCGTCTCCGGGTGGCGCGAGACGATGTGATTCCAGCGTTCTTCGGTCAACCGGATCGGAACGCCGCTTCGGGAATTGATGATGAGCACGTCAGTCCCAGCCGTCGGCGGGTGCGCCTCCCGCGTTCCCCTCCAGCAATCGGAGCGTACGCAACCGAGGTCCTGATTCCATCATGGGGCGTTGGCTCCGGGCTTGCGGGTCCGGCGGCGGGGCGGCTTCGTCGCGGGGCTGTCGTGGGCAACGGGCGGCCGCGAGGCAAGTTCCTCAATCACTGCGTCGGCCACCTGTTCGGCCCGCGCCAGCCGCTCAGCATAGCTGAGCCCGAGACGCTGGCGCTCTTCCTCAGACTCCCTGCGGATTCTGTGCAGCCAATCGAGGAAGTCCGCGTCATCAGTCTTCATACTCGAGTACCTCTTCCGGGGTCCGGATTCTGAGTAGCTGATACCCCTCCCGCAAGTTCACTGCGCCGATTCTCCTTTCGGCCCGCTCGTTGGCAAGGTGACGCAGGTTGAGCGATACCAGCAGGTCCGCCTTGCCAATTGTCGCATAGGCGACATGACCGGCATCGTCAGCAAATGCCTGAGGGATGACATTGTCACGGATGTAGGCCGCTGCCAGGCGTTCGACTTCCTGCTTGTCGGCCCTCAATTGGCTCACGTCGCGGACCGCTGCCAACAGCCTTGCCCGAAGCGGCTCGCGGGCTCGCTTCAGTTCTTCGAAGGTCAGCGGGGAAGTGACGGCATCGAACAAGCCCAAGCCCACTTGTCTGAGCAGGGCGACGGCCGCCTCACGGCGGAGTACGTTTCTGGGGTTCTCGTCGAAGCAGAACCCAAAGACCGAAGTCTCAAGGTAGAGCAGCGGCCGGTGCTTCATTGAGTCAGCATAGCAGGCTGTGGACGGTTGTCAATCGGCGGCCGGGACGGACGCGGGCAGAGTGCGGGGACAAACAGCATTCAAGAGTCCGCATTCAGGGGCGGGCGCGCAGTCAAGCCGACGCACCCCGACAGGGACCGCCGAGGCCAAGTCAGAAGTCAGACGACACGAAGTGTCGCCCCGATGCCGATGGAGGGGTCTCGTCTGTCCGAGGTCAGAAGTCAGAAGGCAGAAGTGAAGGGCAGGACGGGCGCGGAGCGCCCGGGTGTACAGGTTGCAGTGGGCAGTTTGCAGTGGCGGGCGTGAGGGACGACGGTTTGCCGCTCATTCTCGTCTCGCCGTATGTATACCATAGCACACATTCCACGACCTGCCGAAGAGTGTCCTAACTCCCCTATTCTCAATTCACTATTCGCAATTCCCGTCGCCTACCCTCCCCTGCTCTCCCGGCTGCTTTGGACCAGGCTTTGGAATGAGGTTGAGGTTAAGGTTGAGGTTGAGGTCTGAAACGGGCGCTGACGCGAGGTTTGAACCGGGCAATGGACGGAGCTTCTTTGCGAGGTTTGGCGCGAGCTTGTGCCGAAGCTTGTCGCGAAGCGATGGCGCAAGCTCTTGCCGACGCTTTGGCCCGAGCTTTCGGCCATGCTTTTGGAGGAGTTTCGGAGGAAACCTTTCGGTTAGCTTTGTGTGGAGCTTTCCGAGGAGCTTTGAAGTGAGTTTTGGCGGCTGTGTTGAGCACCGCGCTGGCCGGCGCGTCAGCAATCATACGAACGTGGCAGGGCTGTAGGGCGGAGTTGTGAGGCACCGCTGCCGTCAGCCGTTTCCTTTCCTGACTATGCGGTTTACTCATCACGCAAGTGCTTCAATGTCGGGCGGTTGTGGAGACGTATGACCCGGTAGTGTGCGGAAAACAGCACTTAGCGCGCTCCGGTACAGGCATGCAGGACTTCTGGGTCTACTTGGCCA
>JAPLUO010000404.1 GCA_026397595.1 Caldifarciminota bacterium | reverse complement strand
CTCTTCTGTTTGGGACAGTGCAATTGCATATGGGCTGTGTCTTGGCATATCTCCTCTCGTTCAAGAACAAACGAATGATACGCCAACACCCGCCAACTGTCAATATGATACGTTACCGTATTTATGAAATGGAGTACTAAGCATGCCGCGCACGCGCCACAGCTCGTTGCCTCTGCCCCCGACCGGACTGAGACATCCCGGACGGCCGAGAGGTTCTGGTACAGGGAGGTGGATTTGTCCTTCGCTGCGTCTCGTACAATGTCGAGGATGTCCGTATACTCCACCTTGCCCGCGTATACGGCTTTCTGAATACGGTCAGCGAGTTCCGACTGGTTGGCGGCAACCAGATCTTCGACGGCAGCCATCATTGGGTCGATGGGTTTCCCCGTGCGTTCGTCGCGGGGCACGACCGCACTGTACACTCGCATTGCTTGGTCCCTGACCGCAAGGGCCTCGGACATGAGCTGTTGCGACTCCACCTTCTCGTTCCTAGAGATTACCTTGGCCCAACTCTTGACGGCCGCAATGTCGGCCTCGACACTTTCGGGCAGACTCTTGAGCATATCTGGCACGACTTACCTCCTTTGCCGCTTCCAATCGATGCGGCTCACCGCATGTTCATCGAAAGCAATCACTATCGATAGTCTAGCTCCGGCGTGTGGCATGTCAAATGAAAATCTGGTGAGAATCTGGTGAACAGAGCTACGATGCTACAACCCATTGCGGTACTGCGCGAGGCCGATGTCAACGGGTGGTGGTTGCGTGTGCAGAATAGCCGGTACTCCGACACACTCCTAGTGTCCCAGTGCTCAAGTGGTCGAGTACGCAGGAAGAGGGCGTAAGGGATAGAGGGATGAAGGGAGGGAGTGCGGAGCGCGATTCAGAACGGACAAGGCCGATCAGGCCGCCGACGGTGGCTTCGGCGGGAGTTTGACTTTCCACTGCTCAAACGTCTCTGCCGCAAGGGCGGCCGTGGCGCGGGCGAAGGGTTCGTCGTGGAGGCGCGGGGCGGTGGCGTCGACTTCGGCTTGCCATTCAGGGGAGTCGGTGCCGTGAGCGAGCGCAATCTGGAGCAGCCGGTCTACCCAGTCGTTGTAGTGCCGTTTGACGTAGTAGTAGTCGAGTTTCTGTTCGTCGAGTTTGGCGTTGACTGCGGTCAGGACCATCGCCCTGATAAGGCCGTGCGTCCGGTTCTGTTCGCTCACCGGCTTGGCATCTTCCGTGTCCAGCCCGGCCTCGGCCTTCCCTCGCGTTCCAGATTGGAGATTGGTCGAGGTCGGGTCGACCTTGTAGGCGTATACGTCTACAAGCCGCCGAGCTGGTTCTCAAGGTTATCTGTCTGTATTCCAATGGGTTAGGCGCAGGAGCCGCAACTCAACACCCCACATGGAAAGCGGCCCAGAAAGAAGCCATCGAGTTGGCTTTCGAAGAAGCCCTGACATGAGCTCTGAAAGGAGCTTTGGGCTGAGCTTTCAGATGAGTTTTGACGTGAGCCTTCGATGGAGCTTTGCCGCGAGCGATGTCGGAAGCGATGGCCTGAGCTTTGGCTCAAGCGATGTGTCAGGCGATGCGACGAGCCTTGGCCTGAGCCTTGTAGCGAGCCATCCAATAATCTCTTTACGGAGCTTTCTAACGAGCCTTCGGGTGAGCTTTCCGATGAGCTTTCCAGGGAGCTTTCGCGCCCTGCTGGCGCGAGTCTGCAGTGACCTGTTTGCAGTTTGCAGTTGGCAGCGGGCAGTGGCGGTTGGCGAACGGCGAATGGCGGACTAGCAGTAGCAGGCAGGACGGGCGGCGGCTGACGGCCGACGGCTTACGGCCGACGGCTTACGGCTAGCGGCTCACGGCTGACGGTCCACGGTTTGCGGCTCACGGTGTACGGTTCACGGTTATCGGCCGCGGGATTCGGGTGAAGCGAAAACGGTTACCATCTCCGATAGGTCCGAAATAGGTGACTGTCCCTGATTCCGACGAGAACGGATAGGTTACAGCCGCCTTTTTGGACTTGGGTCCACCAGGATTGGACATTCTGGTATGTACCTATCACAACTATGCTCCCACAGAGCTCGGCTGGTTTGTTCATGTCCTTCTCAAGGTAAGGGTTCTTCATGTATGCATAACGGAACTGGCCGAATTCCCGCTGGAGGTACCGCTCCTGGATCTCCTCTCCGACTTTCACCTTCACGTAGACGTCGTAGACCTCTCCGTCTACCTTTGCCCGATTCAGTTTCTTCGCATCCAGAAAGGCGATGGAGGGGATCTTGAAGGGGTCGGCAGTATCCCGTGCTGCACCAGCGACGGCAGATAGCACGACATAGGCCTTCATGACTATAGGATTTGCTCAGCAAAGCACGGTTGATCTTGGTGCCTGCTTTCACTGGAGAAGTGGACCAGGAGACCGGGCGTACCTGTACGAGGGCGTGCTAATGGCCATTTTTCGTATGTTTCCGGGCGAGGCGTCGTTCCAACTAGTGAATTCCTAAGCACTTACGTGCTGAGTTAATCCTATAGTCATGTAGGCCTTTGCCATCGTGACGATGTTGCTGTCAGTCAGCCCGAGAGTGGTGGCAAACAGCAGCCGGTTGAACTCGATAGGCATGTCGTAGAATGTGTCGTCGGTGACCGCCATCAGGTAGGGTTCCGGTGGAATTTCGGAGCCATGGACCTCGGGCGGTATCCGGGCAGTCAGGCCCTTGTAGAACCGGACCGTAGGAAAGGCCTCCGCCAGCTCGGCGGCTGCAAGTCGCTTGAGACGAAACAGGCTGTCAGGGATGGAGTCGATCTTCTTCCCGTCATAGTACATGGCCAGCTTCGGAAACCTGCTGGCGATAGCCTGCGCTTCGCTCGCCAGCACCTGCCCGGTCGTGTCTTCGGCCGCTGCCTTTGGCTGCTCCTTCACGGGTGGCGCCCCAGCA
>JAPLUO010000240.1 GCA_026397595.1 Caldifarciminota bacterium | reverse complement strand
CTGAAGCAACAGTATTGCCGCGAGGCGGCGGCAGGTGTTCATTACGTGCTCGACCTCATCGGACTTGAGCGGTCGGCCAAGCAGCTTCTCCTCGCGGTACGACAGCCACTTCTTCACGACCTGATACCCGCCGATGTAGTACTCCCACACGCCTTTGGGGACGTTCTTCCAGAAAGCTGCGCCGTTCAGGTAGATGTCGAACGTGGTCTTGCCCAGCCGCGCGAACGCTTCCTTCTGGCTCAGGCCCACCCTCTCTGCAGCCTCAACAATGGCCTTCTTCTCGTCCGGCAGGTAGTCGCGCTCACGGGCATCACCCTTGCCCGGCATTGTCACGCCTTCCTTGCCCGCATGGCCCCAGCCTACCGTTACCGCGAAGTCCGCGTCCGGGTCAAGCGACCCGCCGCCGTCCTTCGATGGCCGCGCTATCGCGGCCAGCTCGGGCCTGATGCGTCCGGTCGTCACGCCGCGCAGTTCGCTCTCGGTGTCGAGCAGGGACGCAACCTCTCGCCCAAGCGCCGCCGACGCCTCCAGCAGTACTCGCTTGTCCGGCAGCGGGATCCTCGGCCAGTCTTGGCTCATGCCGTCAGCGTTCTCCTCAATGTACGCCCGTGAGTAGCCCATCGCCAGGACGTGCATCCATACAAGTCCGGATGCGTCGGCCTCGCAGTTGAGAACAGGGACACCGAGAGACTTCAGGTAGACACGGGCCGCGTCAGACAGATTCGCTCGGGGGCAACTGGACTCCAGCGATGTAAGCTGTCCAGGGTGCGCTTTGCGGTAATCTGCTTGGCCAACCTCCAGTGCGACAACCGGGAAAGCTGTGACATTCGGAGTCAGGTAGTGGTAGTCGCACAACCCGCGAACATAGCCCAGAGGCGCACCTTCCGGCGACTGTGCCTGTTTGAACCGTGTGGTAATGAACTGGTCTGTGACCGCCAACTGAGCGTGGAATCCAGGTCTGTGTCTCCGCCACAGCGGACGAACCGCAGAGTAATAGCAGTACTGGGTGTCAAATGGCCTGAGCCAATACCGAAGGAGGTTATCTGGATCGTAGTCGGATAGTGCAAGGACGTTGGCCCTGACTTCCTCGGCGGGGAAGTCTACATATGAGCTAGTAAGCGGGCCGCCAGCGTCTTTGAGCTCCGTCCATCTGGTATCCCTGCTGTGATACAGCCTCATCCGCTCCTCAAGCGCACGCCGGTCGCAGCCAATGAGAGCCTTCCTGCGATCTTCAGAAAGACCTTGATACTGCGCGGCATCGCTAAGTGATACGACAAGAGGCCAGGACTCATAGTCCCGGCTGACTCGCGATGGTCTGAAGGAGTACCGGTTGGCCGGGCCCGGGTTGGCGAGGGAGTAGTGAGAGTCGAAGTCGGGCTCGCTGAGCGTTGCCACGAGGTGGGCGCGGCGGTCCGTAGCTTTGGCGTCGTCTATATCATCGCGGAACCGAACATGGGCGTCGGGATTCGAATTGTCGCCGTTCTTGACCCAAAGCGAAATGGCCACGCCTTGCTGGATACCGGCCGAGAATCCCGGAATAGCGAAGACGGTCTCGCTCGTCCGACCGTCAGGCGCGTACTCGGATATCTTGCGGTTGCCGTGCGTGTTCTCTATCCAGAAATTGTCAAACCCTGCGAGCAGTCGCCTACGAAGGATGACAAACGATGGGTCGCTAACCCAGGAGTGGTTCGATATGTAGCAGACTACGCCGCGACCGGTCATGTCACCGATGCGGTGCTCGGCGAGCCGGAAGAAGCGGACATAGAGATCGTCGAGGTTGAACTTCTTGATGCCCCATTCCTTGACCAGACCTTCTTTATAGGCATCGACCATGCCGTGTTCTTCTTCGGGGCTAGCGCCGGCAAAAGCATTGTAAGGCGGGTTGCCGAGAACGACGAGGATGGGCTTTTCGCGTTTGACATCGTAGGCAGCGTCGCGCTCGGCCTTGAGCTCGGGGAAGGCATCCATCTGGTGGATTCGCTCTTTGGCCGCGCCGTCCGGCGGCTCCCATCCGGTGAGGGCGTTCGTGAGGTAGACGCCCGCACGTTCTCTCGGGCCAAAGGTCGCGCCGTGGCGCTTGAGCGCGAGGCCGAGTTGAAGATGGCTGACGACGAATGGCGCGGGCAGTATCTCGAACCCGAAGACCCGTTCCTTCAACGCTCGTTTGACCTCGGAGGCAATCAGACCTTCGCCTTTGTTCTGCCGGACGTTCTGAGCGATGCGGTCTACGACCTCCACGAGGTACGCGCCGGTGCCGCAGGCCGGGTCAAGCACGTAGACCCTCTCATCGGCCAAGCCGTCCTCAATGCCGAGTTCAGTGCGCAGGGCGTGGTCAACGCGAGCAACCATGTATTTCACGATTTCAGGTGGTGTAAACCAGACTCCAAGTGCCTTGCGCAGATCCGGGTCATAGGCCTTGAGGAACGGCTCGTAGAAGTAGAGTACCGCCAGACCTTCATCAAACTTGGAGAAGAAATCCGCCCGGACGACTCGGTTGAGCACCGCGCCCGCACGGTCGAGGACTTCGATGAGTTCGAGTTCGCGTAGCTTGCTGGCCGTCGAGACTTGCTCAAACAGCGCCGCGAGCATCGGCAGGCGTAGGTAGTAGGCCGCGTTCTTCCAATCGAACTCGTCGGTCCGGCCCGGTTTCTCGCGGTGCCAGAGGACCCAGGCCGAGAAGATGCCGTAGAAGAGCGTCTGCACCAGCGTGGCGCGGAAGAAGTGGTCGCCCTTCTCGCCTTCGAACTTAAGCCCGAGCGCTTCCTCCAGCGCGGTCCTGAACGGCAGCAAGCCGGGCGCGTCTTTGTGCTCGACGCGGAAGCGGGCATCGCGGGCGTAGTGTGCGAGGGCCTGTGCTACGTCGGCCGGGTCAGCGAGCTTGGCGCGGTTGAGCATGGCGTAGAGCAGAAACTCGGTGAACTGCTCGCCCTTTTCCTGTGCCAGCTTGCGCGGGTGCTGTCCTTGTTGCCAGAATGTGGCCGCGGATTCGGCGAAACGGAATGACTCCAGTTTGGCAGGCTGGCCGTTGGCGTCCTCGCCGAGAAGCAGGAAGTCGCGAAAGTTAGTGACGAGCACCATGCGGTAGCGGTCCCAGTATCGCGATACCTGCCGCGTGTCTGCCGTCAGCCAGGCATCGTCCGCAACCTTCTTTGCCTCAATGACGCCGTGTTCCGGCACTTGGCCCAAGAGCGGCTCGCTCTCATCCCGTCGGCGGTACTGGCTGGGACTGAAGATGCCGCCGTCTGGAAAGCCGGCGCCTTGGTTCGCCATCTGCATGATGCAGAGCTGCTTCAGCCCGGACGCCTTGGCCACATCGTTGAGCAGGTCTCTCAGCGCAGGATAGAGCGATGTCTCCGGTTGAGCCGAACCGGTGGCGCGGATGTCACGCAGGGCGGTCAGATAGGCTTCGACCGCGGCCAGCACCTTCAGCATCGCCCGTCAGCTTATCGGCCAGCGGGCCGGAGTCAAGGAGCGGCCGTGCGGGTCGGTCTGTGAGACGTAGGATATTGGGGCGCTGGCGAATGGGCTGGAGAAGCGGCTGGAGGTTTTGCTGGTGCAGGTGCCGAAGCGAGGGCGAGGGCGGCGCAGCCGCCAAGTCAAAGGTCAAAATGCAAACGTCAAAGTGCAAAATGGCGGGCGCGGCCGTTGGGCGCGAGTTTGCAGTTGGCAGATCGCAGGTTGTAGTGGACGGGCCCGGTCAAGCAGGCTGGGTCGGACGCGCGTGGCTCAGGCAGGAGGCAATCCGTTCACGCGTGAGGTCCGGGAACTCGTGCCTGATATCCTCAACAGTCCTGCCTGCCGCGAGGTAGCCAAGAATCAGGCTCACGGGGATCCGCGTTCCCTTGATTCGTGGTTTCCCGCGCAGCACGTCGGGGCTGTGTTATGTGGAGTCAATGGGTGGTCGGGGAAATCGTGTCTTGCAGCAGGGGCAGCGTCCTACTAACCGCACCAGCCACGGTTGCATCGCGTGCAATACCTTCTCCCTCATAGCACCAATACATGACAGAGTAATACTATGGCGTCGGCGCGGAGGCGTCGAAGACTTGGGTTCGGATTGCCGCAAGCACGGCGGGCGCAGGACGCCCGAGCTAGCAGTTAGCAGTCTAGCCCGCGACGCAGGACTGAGAGATTCCTCCACTCCGCTTCGCTCCGGTCGGAATGACATCCATCTTGGCGTTCTTGGCGTCTTGGCGGTTTCACTCCGGCTTCGCGGTGTCGCCGGCGCGCCCTATGGCGCGGGAGCGACGACATCGAAGACTTGCGTGCGGATTGCGGCGAGCACGGCCGGGTTTAGGCCGCGGGCGGCCCATTTGTCGAGCAGGACCTTGGCCACAAGGACGAAGCTCTCGCCCGAGATGCCCTGCTGGCGCGAGAGCTTGTAGAGCTGCCGCGCATAGCTGAGGTAGGGCACGTACAAGATGGTATGCACACCTGCAGCATTGAGCGTCTGTCGCGCCTTCGTTTCCATTTCGCAGAGGCTTGCCACCGCCGCCTTGTAGTGTTCGAGCATCTCCGGCCGCAGGGAGTCGAGCGTCGCCTTCATCCTGCCGGTGTCGGTCTTTATCTGCCATGCAGTCAACCGTTGATTCGGGTCGGTCATGTCTCTTCCTTTCTGTTTGTCGGCCCTTCAGGCCCAGCCGCGCCATGCGTGCATGGGCCTTCATATAGTTATATGTCCGCCGAGGCTCGATTTGCTCAAGAATCTTCGCCTTCCGGCCCAGCCGCGCCACGCGGGCGCAGGCCTTCATGTAGTTATACGCACCAGAACGGCCGATTTACCAAAGAATCTTCATCTCATTTCGGGGCCTTTGCGTATCTCTTTGTAGATTCGCACGTTAGCGAAACGGTCCGCAGGAAACAGGCTGGAATCGACGCCCCGCGAACCGGATAGGGAACCGTGCCCGGAACGGTTCCCGGGGCGATTTCCGGGGAGACTCTGACTGGGGTTGGCGGATGGGTCTTCTCGGCGATTCTGCGGCCGGTTTGCCCCGCGACAGCCGGGCCCTGTCGGAAGGTGACTTGCGGTCAGATTCTCGCGGGGACTGCCAATCCGATTTCCTAGCCGATTCGCAATTCGACTTGCGTGCTGACTTGCGGCGCGATTTGCAGAGGGACTTCCGCTGCGGTTTCGACCGCGACTTGCGAGTCAAGGCGAGTGGTCCAGTTCCAGTGGCCAAGAAAGATGGGTTCGGGGGTTCAAGGGTTCTGGGGTTCTGGCAGGACTCGAATCCGTGTTCATACGTGTGCATCTGTACTACAAGCGTGCAGGATCGTCGGCTTCGCGAAGATGTCATTCCGAGGAGCGGAGCGACGAGGAATCTCTTCTGTCGGCGGGGCAGAGCTTGCCCAAGCTTGCCGAAGGGTCGAGATTCCTCGCTACGTGCGGCTCCGCCGCCGTAGAAACGAGCGGAACGACAGTCGGTCGGGCGCTTTGACTTTTGACACTTGCCTTTCGACTTCTGACTTGCGCGTCCTACGCGCGCTGTGGTTCCATTCGACGGCGCTTGCCGATTTGACAGCCGCTGCCTGCTGCCTATAATATTGCTCCTAGGGCGATTAGCTCAGTCGGCTAGAGCGCCTCTCTTACACGGAGGAGGCCATCTGTTCAATTCAGATATCGCCCACTAACTTAAGTCTCGGCAAATCAGGCCATTAGACCAGTTTGTGACGGTTGGTCCGCCGCTGCCGTATCGGCTGGGCGAATCCAAGCCGGTCCGTTTGGGTCTAAAACAGTGGAAGGTTATTCATTTGCAGGAGTTAGACGGTGTTTCATACGTGCCAAAGCTGTTCGGTGCTGACGTCGCCGCTGCAGTTGTGTGGCCGTCCGCCGAGGGTCAATGAGGCCCGGGGCGGGCTGTGGTGTCAAGCCAGAACTTACAACGTCCAAGGAGGAGTTATGAAGATAAGACCGCTACAGGATAGAATCCTGGTCGAGCGCATCGAAGAGGAAGTAAAGAAGGGCGGGATCATCATCCCCGATTCCGCCAAGGAAAAGCCCCAGCAGGGCAAGGTGATTGCCGCCGGTCCGGGCCGGATTGACGAAAAAGGCAGCCGGATTGCGATGGAAGTCAAGAAGGGCGACACCATCCTGTTCGGCAAGTACTCCGGGAACGAGATTCGCATCGGCGAGGAAGAGCATCTCATCATGCGCGAGGACGATGTGCTCGCGGTGATTGAGAAGGAAAGCAAGTAAGGAGGAGCGAGCATGCCAGCCAAAGACTTAAGATTCGAAGACGAAGCAAGACGAGCGATTCTGCGTGGCGCCCAGAAGTTGGCGCACGCGGTGAAGGTGACCCTCGGACCGCGCGGCCACAATGTCATCATCGACAAGAAGTGGGGCGCGCCGACGATTACGAAGGACGGTGTGACCGTGGCCAAGGAAGTCGAGCTTGAGGACAAGTTCGAGAACATGGGCGCCCAGATGATAAAGGAAGTGGCGTCCAAGACTTCCGACGTGGCCGGCGACGGCACGACGACCGCGACGGTACTGGCCGAGGCGATTTACCGCGAGGGTCTGAAGAACGTCACCGCCGGCGCCAATTCGATGGCGCTGAAGCGCGGCGTTGACCTGGCGGTCGAGACGGCGGTGGCCGAGTTGAAGAGGATGTCGAAGAAGACCACCGGCCGCGAGGAGATCCTGCAGGTCGCGGCTATCTCTGCCAACAACGACAAGGAAATCGGCAAGCTGATTGCCGACGCCATGGAGAAGGTCGGCAAGGAAGGCGTGATTACGGTCGAAGAGGCGAAGTCGGTCGAGACGACGCTCGAGGTGGTCGAAGGTATGCAGTTCGACCGCGGCTACCTGTCGCCGTATTTCGCGCTGGAGCCGGGCACGACCACCGCACAGAACCCAAAGATGGAAGCGATTCTAGAGGACACGCTGGTCCTGCTCTACGAGAAGAAGATCTCGTCGATGCGCGATCTGCTGCCGGTACTCGAGAAGGTCGCCCAAAAGGGCAAGCCGATCCTGATTATCGCCGAGGAAGTCGACGGCGAGGCGCTGGCCGCGCTGGTCGTGAACCACATCAAGGGCACGCTGCGTTGCTGCGCTGTGAAGGCCCCGGGCTACGGCGACCGCCGCCGTGCGATGCTTGAGGACATCGGCGTGCTGACCGGTGGCCGGTTGATTTCCGAGGACCTCGGTATCAAGCTGGAGAACGTCCAGGTTTCGGACCTGGGCGTCGCCAAGCGCGTCGTGATTGACAAAGAGAACACGACCATCGTCGAGGGCGCGGGCAAGAAGGCCGACATCACTGCCCGCATCGACCAGATCCGGAAGCAGGTCGATGACACCAAGTCCGACTACGACAAAGAGAAGCTGCAGGAGCGGCTGGCCAAGCTCGCCGGCGGCGTTGCGGTCATCAATGTCGGTGCTTCGACCGAGATCGAGATGAAGGCGAAGAAGGCGCTGGTCGAGGACGCGCTGCACGCCACCCGCGCCGCGGTCGAAGAGGGCGTGGTGCCCGGCGGCGGCGTTGCCCTGGTGCGCTGCATCCCGGCAATCGAGAAGATGAAGCTCGATGGCGACGAGAAGGTCGGCTCGGCCATCGTCAAGCGTGCGCTCGAGGAACCGATCCGGATGCTGGCAGAGAATGCCGGCGTTGACGGCTCCATAGTCTTCGAGAGAATCAAGTCGGACAAGCCCAACATGGGCTTCAACTGCGAGTCGCTCGAGTACGTCGACATGTTCGAGGCCGGCATCATCGACCCGACCAAGGTCGCGCGCGTGGCGCTGCAGAACGCCGCGAGCGTTGCCGGCCTGATGCTCACTACCGAGTGCGCCATCGCCGAGATGCCGGAGAAAGAGAAGATGCCACCGATGCCCCCGGGCGGCGGCGGGTACGGCGGCGACTACTAGCGAATAGGGTTCGAGGGTTCAAGGGTTCCGGGGTTCGGGTTCGGTCACTGGACCACTCGACCACTGGAATCCTTGAACCCTTTCCGCAATGCCTACCTACGAGTACCAGTGCCAGAAGTGCGGGCACGGGTTCAGCGAATTCCAGCGGATTGTTGACCCGCCAATCAAAGACTGTCCGAAGTGCAAGCGCAAGGACTGCGTGGAGCAGATAATCTCCGGCGGCAGCGGCCTGATATTCAAGGGTTCGGGTTTCTACGAGACCGACTACAAACGGAAGTCGTCCGGCCCGAGTAGCTCGAAGAGTTCCGACACCAAGAAAGACTGAGCTTGAGGCTGCCCCGCAGCCTTGATGTAGTCGAGCCCCTGTCCAGTCACTGTTCACGCAAATACTGTCAATAGCACAGGCCCGTCCCACCAGCCAGATTGGCCGATTCTCGTTGCCTGGGCCGGGTTTCGCGTCCGATAGGTAGTTTGCGCGGTTAACGGGCCCGGGTCGGTCGTGCCGCCACCGGTGGTGTTATACTCATATCGCGGTAGTACAGATGGTATGCGTCAGCCGGACATCGGGGCCGCCGGGCCGCGGTTGCGACCCCTGTCCGCTTCAACCGAATGCCGGCGACGAGTCGATCACGCAAGTCTCAGGGCGTGTGGTAGATACGGATGATGGCCGTTCTGCAAATCAGCAGTTGACAATGGCCCTTTTCCCTGTATTCTCACTCACAGACATATCGTTCTTTGATAATTCGGATGTAACCCAAAGCGTGCTCGGGTTTGTGCCATAACTAGTTAATTCGATCAGAGCAGCAGACCCCTAAGATTTTGCTTGGAGGGTTTGATCCTGGCTCAGGACTAGCGCTGGCGGTGTGTCTTAGACATGCAAGTCGAGCGGGATACATTATTGTAGCAATACTATGATGTGTCTAGCGGCGAACGGGTGAGTAACACAAGGGCAACCATCCCTGAGGAGGGGCACAACCCGCCGAAAGGCGGGCTAATACCCCATGTTTTGCGGCGGAGGCATCTCTGCTGCAACAAAGGCGCTGCAAGGTGCCACCTTTGGACGGGCTCTTGTCCTATCAGCTTGATGGCGGGGTAACGGCCCACCATGGCAGCGACGGGTAGCCGGCGTGAGAGCGTGACCGGCCACAGGGGAACTGCGACACGGTCCCCACTCCTACGGGAGGCAGCAGTCTAGAAATTTGGGCAATGGGCGAAAGCCTGACCCAGCGACACCGCGTGGAGGATGAAGTCTTTCGGGATGTAAACTCCTGACAGGCGGAGCGATGCCGTTTCGGAGTAACTGCCGCGACGGTGACGGTACTGCCAAAGGAAGCCCCGGCTAACTACGTGCCAGCAGCCGCGGTAATACGTAGGGGGCAAGCGCTGTCCGGATTTACTGGGCGTAAAGGGTGTGCAGGCGGACTGGCGTGTCGATGGTGAAAGCTCTCGGCTTAACCGAGAAAGTGCTGTCGAAACTACCAGTCTTGAGGGCGGAAGAGGAAACTGGAACTTCTGGTGTAGCGGTAAAATGCGTAGATATCAGAAGGAACGCCGATAGCGAAGGCAGGTTTCTGGGACGTTCCTGACGCTGAAACACGAAAGCTAGGGGAGCAAACAGGATTAGATACCCTGGTAGTCCTAGCTGTAAACGATGTACATTAGGCGTGGGGAGTTTTCCCCGTGCCGGAGCCAACGCGTTAAATGTACCGCCTGGGGACTACGGCCGCAAGGTTGAAACTCAAAGGAATTGACGGGGACCCGCACAAGCGGTGGAGGATGTGGTTCAATTCGATGCTACGCGAAGAACCTTACCTGGGCTTGACATGCAGGTAGTAGTGACCCGAAAGGGAAGCGACCGGGGTTTACCCCGGAGCCTGCACAGGTGCTGCATGGCTGTCGTCAGCTCGTGCCGTGAGGTGTATGGTTAAGTCCCGCAACGAGCGCAACCCCTGCCCCTAGTTGCTAACCCGCGAGGGTGCACTCTAGGGGGACTGCCTCCGTCAAGGAGGAGGAAGGTGGGGATAACGTCAAGTCATCATGGTCCTTATGCCCAGGGCTACACACGTCCTACAGTGGCCGTTACAATGGGAAGCTACATCGCGAGGTGATGCCAATCCTGTAAAAGCGGCCATGGTTCGGATTGTAGGCTGCAACTCGCCTACATGAAGATGGAATCGCTAGTAATCACTGATCAGCATGCAGTGGTGAATACGTTCCCGGGTCTTGTACACACCGCCCGTCACGCCATGGGAGTCGGCAATGCCCAAAGTCCCTCTTTATGAGGGCCTAAGGCAGGGCCGATGACTGGGGCGAAGTCGTAACAAGGTAGCCGTACGGGAACGTGCGGCTGGATCACCTCCTTTCTACGAGATTCGCACGAACCCGGGCACGCTTTTGAAGTTACATCCAGAGTTCGAAAGAATGAAGGCCGGAGATGGCCTTCTTTCTTTTTGTGGTGAATTCGTCGGGAGCCGAGCAGGGGCCGAGGCATTTCAGATTTCAGATTGCAGATTGAAAATTGCAGATTGATGGACCGGATGCCGGGTTAGGAACCCAGCACCACGAAGCGGCGGGGTACTCGGGAGAGCGGGAGCAGAATGTCGTAGGAACCGGTGACACGCAGTTTGTGGCGGGCGAGGACCCTGCCGGCTTTCCTCAGTTCCTCCGCGGGATCTCGAGTCTTGTAAAGGACAATCGTACCTTTCGGCTTCCGGTGCGGGCGGGCGTATTGGACTACATCCCGCAGCGGGCCGGCGAGGCGGCTGAGGATGACGTCGCAGTCCAGGCCGGGCAGCGACTCAGCCCGTTCGTTGAGCACCTCGACGGTGCCGAGCCCGAGTTCGGCTGTCGCGGTCTGTAGGAACCGACTCTTTTTCTGCGACGACTCAATGAGATACATCTTCACATCTGCGCGGACCAACGCAATCGGAATTCCGGGCAGGCCGGCGCCGGTGCCGATGTCGCACACCCGCGCACTCTGTGGAATCAGCCGCTGGACGGCCAGCGAGTCAACCACGTGATAGGTCAGAATACGGTCGGTGTCGCGGCGCGATACGAGGTTGAGGCGCGTATTCCAGTCCCGCAGTAGTTGCGTGTAGCGGACCAGCGAGTCGTACTGGGGTTGGGTCAGTTCGAGGCCGAGGCTTCGACAGGCAGCCTGGAATGCCGGGAAGTCAGGGTCCGCGCCTGGCCTCGCCGCAGTGGGAGCTAGCATGGCGCGCACCTATCCCGCGACCCGAAGACCGAAAGAGAACCGCCAAGTGGGAAAGAACGAAGAACGAAGAACGAGGAACGGTGTACGGTATGCGGTCTACGGTGTACGATGTGCGAAGAGCGGCTCAGGCGGGTTTGTCCGGGATGTAGACGTTGGTTTCCAGGTACTGCTGGAAGTCGGTCCACTTGGCGTTGGGGTTCTTCTCTACCGTCTCGCGGAACATTGCCGCCCGGGCGTCGAGGTTGTCGATGAAGTAGACAATAAAGGCCTCGGCAAACTTCGGGGTCTTGGGCGAGCCGAAATCCATCTGGCCGTGGTGGGCCAGTATGATATGGAGGAGCATCCGACCCAGTTCGACCGGGAAGTCCTTCATCGCGGCGAGTTTGTCCTGGACCATCTCATAGCCCATCGTGATGTGGCCGAGGAGGCGGCCGTCGTAGGAGTGGTCAATCGCGACTTCGTAGACGTACTCCCGGATCTTGCCGACGTCGTGCAGGATGACGCCGGTCATCAGCAGGTCCCCGTCAATCTCTTTGTAGACTTCGGGGAAGGAGCGGGCGAGCCGGCACATCAGGGTTGTGTGTTCGAGCAAGCCGCCCAGGTACGCGTGGTGGACCCGCGCGCCGCCCGGCGCGAGCGAGAACTTCTCGGCGAATTCCGGGTCGGCGAAGAAGGCGTCGAGCAGGCCGCGGAGGTGGGGGTTCTTTACCGCGGCGACGTAACCGCGCAGCTCGGCCATAAGCTGCCCGCGGTCATAGCGCGACGCAGCAATGAAGTCGTCCCGCGATATCTCGGTGGGGTCGGCCGGGTAGATAAGGTTGACGTTGAGCTGGGGTTTGCCCTGGTAGTCGCCCATCCGGCCCTGGACGCGGTAGAAGCTGCCGATCTCAACGCACTTCATGGCGTCCTCAATCCGATCCCACATGATGCCGGCAACGAAACCGGTTTTGTCGCGCAGTTCCAGGGTCAGGAATGCGCCGCCGTCGCGGCGTTCTCTCACGTCCCGGCGCGAGCAGTAGAAGACGTCATCAACCTGCGCACCGGTCTTGATGTCCTTGATGAATTGTCTTTTCATTGGTAGGCAGTAGCCGCGAGCGGGCTAGAGGGAGAAAGCCAGCGAGATACGATGGGCCATACCCAGTGAAACCATCGGGATGAAGCAGTAGTCCAGCTGGGGAACATGGGCTCCGTGCCAGCGGAAGCCGAGGCCGGTGGTCACGCCCGCCAGGATGTCTTCGCCGCCGCCGGATTTGAGGTCAATCCCATCGCTGTTATACCCGACACGGAGGGCCAGAAGGTCGGCGACCCAGCCCTCGATGCCGACGCGGACGCTGACCCGGTTGTCAATCGGTTTGTGCACGTCGAGCGCAAGGTTGAGCGACGGGTTGGGCTGGTATCCGAGCCCGAGCCCGAAGTCAATCGGCAGCGGGTCGCGGTTCGCCTGGAACGCCTTGAGCTCGAGGCCGAGATTCTTCACGGCAAGGCCCGCAGTGAGGCCGTCGACCGGCAATCGGTAGGTCGCACCGACGTTGCCGGCCAGTCCCATCGTGAAGAAAGTGTCGATTGAGCCGTAGAGTCCCTGCACCCCGACCCCGACCGCCAGTGCTTCGCCGAATCGCATCGCACCGCTGAGGTCAAGGTCGGCAAAGGAGACACCAAACGTGCCGAGTTCCTCACCGTTCGCGTTCGTCCGTTTCATCGTGCCGGAGTTGAGGTATACCACGCCAAACCCGATTCCTTTGTCGGTGCCGACCGGCTGGCTGTAAGCGGCTGAACCGATGTGGATGCCGGCGACATAGTTGAGATAGCCGACGTGAGCCCGGGGGCTCTCGGCCGACGCGGCGTGCGCCGGGCTGAACCAGAAGCCCATCGGACTCGGCGCCGTGCCGATCGACGCGCCTCCGAGCGCGGCCTCGCGGGCCGTGGGCGTGATTCTCAAGAAGTCAAAGCCGGTGGTTCCGGCGTTGGGGTCAATTGCTATGAGGCTGATGACCAGTGCTAAGGCTTGCATGGTGCTTCTAAGTTACGGCCGTTTGTTCCGGTTGTCAAGCGAATCCGCGCGGCGGCGCGATGTTGACATCAGTGTCCGCAGCCATAGAATAGTGTCGAGAATAAGAGACGCCGACCCGAGTCCGGTGTCTTGGCGAGACTGGCATTCAATTACCTGACGACAGCCGGAGCCGTGGCGCCGGCTGCTAGGAGGAACGTTATGTCCGGACATTCTAAGTGGTCCACAATCAAGCACAAGAAGGGGAAGACCGATGCGGCCCGGGGCGCGGCCTTTTCCAAGCTCATCCGTGAAATCACGACGGCAGCGAGAATCGGCGGGGGCGACATGGATGCCAATCCGCGACTGCGCTCCGCGGTCGATTCGGCCAAGGCAATCAACATGCCGGCCGACAACGTTGACCGGGCAATCAAGAAAGGCACCGGCGAGTTGCCCGGGGTTACTTACGAAGAGACCGTCTACGAGGGTTATGGCCCGAGCGGAGTGGCACTGCTGATTCGCGCGCTCACCGACAACAAGAACCGAAGCACCTCGGAAGTCCGTCACGTGCTCGACAAGTACGGCGGCAGCATGGGCTCGGCCGGTTCGGTGGCCTGGCAGTTCAAGTCGCAGGGCCTGATTGTCGTGTCCAAGGACAAGGCGGAGGAGGACGCGGTGCTGGCGGCTGCGCTCGAGGCCGGGGCCGACGACGTGCAGACCGAGGCCAGCGCCTACTCGATTTTGACGCCGCTTGGCGCGTTCGAGAAGGTAAAGAAGCAGCTCAAAGACTCCGGCATCGAGTCCGAGAGCGCCGAACTGACCATGATTGCGGCCAACAACGTGAAGCTCGGCGAGCACGACGCGCCCAAGGTCCTCAAGCTGATTGAGATGCTCGAGGAGCTGGAAGAGGTGCAGCAGGTCTACGCCAATTTCGACATCTCGGACGAAATACTGGAGAAGATCGCGTCCGCGGAATAGCCCGACTTGAGGATTCTGGGGATTGACCCCGGGCTGAGCGCGACCGGATACGGCATCATCGAGAACGGACTCGCAACCGAGTTCGGCCTCATTACAACCGATACCCGCCAGCCCACGCCGGAGCGTCTGCGGTCCCTCGGCGAGGGTATGGAAGAGGTAGTGCGGCGCAATCGGCCGACGCAGTGCGCGCTCGAGACTCTGTTCTTCAAGTCGGTCGGCGCACGGAGCGTAATCCGTTCGGCCGAAGCGCGGGGCACGATAATCTACGTGCTGGGCCGGAATCGGATACCGGTGACGGAGTTGACTCCTGCTACAATCAAACTGGCCCTGACCGGAAGCGGCCGGGCATCGAAGCACCAGATGAACTACATGGTCAAGCGGCTGCTGCATCTCGGAGAGAGAGTCTCCGAACACGCGGCTGACGCGCTGGCTGCGGCCTATTGCCTCAGTCGCAGGCTGCCGAGGGCGAGTGGTGGTGAAGGGGACGCCAAGGGGAAAGGGGAAAGGGGAAGTGGCAAAGTGCGAACAGGGACGCCAAGACGCGAAAGGGAAAGGGGAAATGGCGAAGGGGAGGGGAGGAAGTCGTGATTGGCGCACTGCGGGGCAGGATTGTCGAGAAGGAGCCGACCAGAGTCGAGCTCGACTGTTCGGGGATCGGGTTTGAGCTGCGGGTTCCGCTGTCCACTTCACGAAGCCTGCCGGATGCAGGCCAGGAAGCGCGGCTCCTGGTGGTGATGCGGGTAACACGGTCGGGCGTGGATCTGTTCGGGTTCGCGGACAAGGAAGAGCGGGATGTGTTCAACATGCTCACGTCGGTTAAAGGCATCGGGCCCAGGGCCGGACTGAACCTCCTATCCCGGTTTGCGCCGCAGGAGATTCTGAACGTGATTGCCTCCGGACGCATTGAAGTCATCCGTTCAGTTCCCGGCATCGGGCCTAAGAGGGCGGACAGCATCCTAAAGAAGTTGCAGGGCGAGGCGCCGCAGCCAGGCCAAGTGCAGCCGATGCTGGCTGACGCGGCTTCGGCGCTGATGTCGCTGGGTCTGAGCCGAAAAGAGGCGCAGGAACGATTGAGCCGTGTGGAGCTCAAACCGGACATGAGCCTGCAGGAATTGCTGAAACTGGCGCTGGCGCAGCGAGGCTAGCAGACTGTGGTACAGGCCGAGCGCCTTTCCTCTCCCCAGCGGATGCGCGGCGAGGAGGCGCTGGACGACGAGATCCGGCCTCGGACTCTCGGTGATTTCATCGGCCAGGCCCGGCTGAAGGAGAACCTCCGGGTCTTCATCGAGGCGGCAAAGCTGCGCGGCGAACCGCTGGAACATGTCCTGTTGTTCGGCCCACCGGGTCTGGGCAAGACCACCCTCGCCCACATCATCGCCGGTGAGATGGGCGCGGCAATCCGCGCCAGTTCCGGCCCGATACTTGAGCGGCCGGTGGACCTGGCCGGAATCCTGACCGGGCTCGCGCCAAAGGACGTGTTCTTCATTGATGAGATTCATCGGACGAGCAAGGCGGTCGAGGAGTACCTGTACCCGGCCATGGAGGACTTCGAGCTCGACATCCTGATTGACAAGGGGCCAGGGGCGAGGTCGGAGAAGATACAACTGCACGATTTCACGTTGGTCGGCGCCACGACCCGGTCCGGCCTGCTGACCGCGCCGCTGCGCTCCCGGTTCGGGATGTCTTTCCATCTCGACTACTACCCGGCTGAAGACCTTGTCCTGATTGTCCGTCGGGCGGCGCGCATCCTGGGAGTGAAGGTTGATGACGATGCATCCTGGGAGATTGCCGGCCGGTCCCGGGGTACTCCACGCATCGCCAACCGCCTTTTGCGCCGGGTGCGGGATTTCGCCCAAGTCAAATCTAAGAGTTTGGTGGACAAAGAGATAACGCTCTACGCCCTCAGCCAACTCGACGTCGATACGCTAGGGTTGGATGAGATGGACAAGAAGATTCTCCTCACCATCATCGACCGGTTCAACGGCGGGCCGGTGGGCGCTTCATCCCTGGCAGTGGCGGTCGGAGAAGACGTCGGGACGCTGGAGGAGGTCTACGAACCGTTCCTGGTGCAGCAGGGCCTGATCCAGAGAACCTCACGTGGCCGGACCGCCCAGAAAAGGGCCTACGACCACTTCAAGCGCAAGGCGTCCACCCCGCAGCAGGGCGACCTGAACCTCGGCTAGAGGTCGGCTTCCGAGTCCAACCGAGCCATCGGTCGCCGATAAGTCGCCTTGGCCGGCAACCGCTGCAAATTCGCGTCTGACCGACCAGTTTCGGTGCCGACCGGACCAGTAGGTTTCCGTCCGCGCGGTCTGCGTCTTGCGTTGGCTATTCTTAAGTCCAGATATTCCAGTGAGTTAACGCAACAGCGCTATCGGTGCCCATATGCGGCGCAAGGATTTTCTTGACAGGGCAGCCAAAATTCGCAGCATGTTACCATGCAAAGATGGGCTGTCGGTCTGTTTCTGCTCATGTCGGCTTGTTTCATGCCCAAGGCTCAGACCATGAGTAGCATTGTCCGGACGGGCGTCAGGCCGCCGGATTTCATGTTCGCCGGCATGCGAGACAGCGCCGGCGTGCCGCAGGGCCGCTATCTCGGCCGGTTCAAGGTGACCTACTATTGGGCGGTCGAGGAGGCCGAGTATCCGACCAGCCGGTCATCGCCCCTCTACCTTGCCGACGGCCAGCTTCTCGGCCGGTTCTCCTCGGCCTTCGTGAAAGCGTTCCGGGTCGAGGCCGCCGCCTGCTTGAAGGACGGACGGCGCATCAGCTACATGAAGCGCGCAAACCGGGCCGAGGTCGTGGACCGGTTTCTCGGCTATGGCGGCTACACGTTGGCCGAGCTCAAGTCCATCGCGGTTGACCCGCGAGTTATACCAATAGGTTCGGTGGTCTACATACCGCAGGCTGAGAACGTCACGGTGGACGGCCAGACCTTGGGAGGGGTCTTTTACGCCCACGACATAGGCAGCGCAATCAAGGGCAAGCACATAGACATCTTTGTCGGCCGCAAGCAGAACATGGACGCCTTCAGTTCAGCGGGAATGGGGGGTACGAGTGGCGTCGATGTCTACATCCTCGAATAGTTGGGTCCGGCCGGAGACGGCGGTCGCCTCAAGCAGTGCCCGGCTGAGTTTTTCCCGCCACCATTCCCGATAGAGTTCCGACAAAGTAACCACGCGCACGCGGCGCCGGTGCATCCAGTCAAGCAGAGCCTCGAAGTCGGCAAGCGGCCACTCGGTGAAGACTCTAGGCGACCGGACGATGCGGTGCAGGAGAATCACCGTCGTCTCGTGCCGGCGGATGTGGTGGACTATTACCGGCAGCCGAGCCTCAATCCGGAGTTCGACCTCTGGAATCCGGTACGGTTCGACCCAGAGATTCGGCGTGCCGGCCCGAACCGCCCGGCCGAGTTTATACCCGGCGTGGCGCACCATCTGGCGGACCCGGCCGTTCATGTCGCCGTAAGGATAGACAAACGTGATGACTTCGGCGCCGAAGAGCGATTCGAGCCGATGTTTGGAATCGGCGATTTCCCGCCAGGCCGATGCGCTGTCAATCTTGGTGAGCCAGGCATGGGTCAGCGTGTGGCTGGCAATTTCGATGCCGCAGGAGTCCATCATCTCCCGGATTTCATTCTCGTTCAGGAATCGGTCGGACGGCCAGTAAGATGGCTTGCCCTCAGTGATGCAGCCGGTGATGAGCGCGAGGGTGATGGTCATATGGTAGCGCTTGAGCAGCGGGTAGACGTTTTCGTAGACCGAGTGGTAGCCATCATCCACCGACAGGACGACCGTATGGTCGGACAGGTCAAAGGTGTCGAGCGCCGGCGCGTCCGGGAGCATCGGCCTCGTCAACTGGGCCGGCAGCAGCAGGAATATCAGCACGGGAAGCATTCGGTATCATGATAGACGATGCGCCCTTTATTGACAAGGAATGCGGCTTTGGCAGACTGCTATTGGGTGAACGATAAGCGATGAGCGATACACGATGAGGATTGTCCTCGCGCAGCTCAATCCGGTGGTTGGCGACGTACCGGGCAATGTCCGGCGCGTGCAGCAGGCGCTTGGTCAGGCATGCGAGCTCAAGCCCGACCTCGTCGTCTTTTCGGAGTTGTTTCTGGTCGGGTATCCGCCGCGCGACCTGCTTGCCCGAGGCTGGTTCATTGACCGCGTCGAGGCCGGGCTGGCCGAGGTCGCGCGGATTTCGGCGCAATTCCCCAAGGTCGGAATCATCATCGGCGCGCCGGTGCGGTCGCCGTGCGGCCCGGGCAAGGGTCTGCTTAACGCCGCGATTCTCTTTGTCGGAGGCAGCGAGCAGTTCCGGCAGGCGAAGTCCCTGCTGCCGACCTACGATGTCTTTGATGAGACGCGGTACTTCGATCCGGCCGGGCCGGTGCGGGTGACGAAGTTCGGAGGCGAGGCCTTGGGGATTTCGGTGTGCGAGGATGCTTGGAATTCGCCGGAGATGTGGGGGAGGACCAGGTACGACCGAGACCCGGTTGCCGAACTTGCATCAGCCGGCGCGACCCTGCTTATTAACATATCGGCCTCGCCGTTCGTGGTCGGCAAGGAGGCTATCCGGAAGCGGCTGGTCGCCGGGCATGCGCTGCGGCACAAGATACCGTTCGTGTTCGTCAACCAGGTTGGCGGAAACGACGAGTTGGTGTTTGACGGCCGGAGCATGGCTTTTGACCGCCAGGGCCGGCCCCAGTTGGTCATTGAGTCCTTCCAGGAGGGGCTGGCGGTTGTGGAGACCGGCGACGCCGGCATCGAGGGCAACTACCACGAGCAGGAGCCGGTCGAATCGATACGCGATGCGCTGGTGCTCGGCATACGCGACTACGTACATAAGTGCGGGTTCGAGAAGGTAGTGCTCGGGCTCTCCGGCGGCGTGGATTCCGCGCTCACGTGCTGCCTGGCGGTTGCGGCGCTCGGGCCGGAAAACGTCCTGGGCATCACGATGCCTTCCGAGTACTCGTCTGTGGGCAGCATCGAGGACTCGCGTCGGCTGGCAGAGAATCTCGGCATTGAGTTCCACCAGGTCGGGATTGCCGAGGTGTACCGTGCCTACTTGGAACTACTGCGCGGCGAGTTCGCAGGCCGGCCGCCGGACGCGACCGAGGAGAACGTCCAGGCGCGGGTCCGGGGCAACATCCTGATGGCGGTCTCCAACAAACTCGGGCACCTCGTCCTCGCGACCGGCAACAAGAGTGAGCTCGCGGTCGGGTACTGCACGCTGTACGGGGACATGAGCGGGGGCCTGTGCGTGCTGGCCGACGTGCCCAAGACCATGGTCTATGCGCTGGCAAAGTACATCAACCGCAGGGGCGAGGTTATTCCGCGCGCCACGATTGAGAAGCCACCCTCAGCCGAGCTCCGGCCCAACCAGACCGACCAGGATACGCTGCCGCCCTACGACGTGCTCGACGCCATCATCGGCGACTATATTGATGAAGGCCGCTCGGCAGATGATATAGTGGCGGCGGGGTATGACCGGAAGACCGTGGAATGGGTTATCCGGGCCGTGAACCGGAACGAGTACAAACGCCGGCAGGCCGCGCCAGGACTGAAGGTGACGAGCCGGGCTTTCGGTATGGGCTGGCGGATGCCGATTGCCGCCCGCTACTGATTGGGGACTGTCCCCGGACGGGGACTATCCCCAGGCACCGGGTTGAACTGCAGGTAGAGTTCCCTGATTGCCTGAAGGTCGGGCCGCAGGCGATAGGCGTTGCCGGCCAGAACCCGGGCCGCGGCTGATTCCCCTCGAGCAGCAAGCAACACCGACTGATTGTAGAGCGCCGGCACAAAGGCCGAGTCGAGCCGGAGCGCCCGCTCGTAGGAGTCCCCGGCGCGGGCCGAGTCACCGGCGCTGATGAACAGGCTGCCGAGACGATTGAAGTACGCGGCTGAAGGCTGGTCCCTGACTACGCCCTGCATCAGGACAATCGCGCTGTCGTACCGGCCCCGCTGCTTCAGCCGGTCGACCAGCATAGTTCGGGCCGCGGGCAACGTGCTATCCAGGGCAAGGGCGCGGTGGAGTTCGGCTTCCGCCTCGTCCGGCTGACCGGCCGTGACGAGCACATTGGCGCGGTTGAGGTGGAGCAGGGCTGAGCCGGGCTGCACCGTGAGGGCGTGGGCGAAAGTCGCAAGGGCGCTGTCGGTTTCGCCTGCGGCCAGGAACGCGAGCCCGAGGTTGTTGAGTACCAGCACCGAGTTCGGCTGCAGTTCGTTGGCGACGCGCAGGTAGTGAATCGCGCGGCGGTGGTCGCCCTTCTGGCTGAGCCGGATGGCGGCGTGCAGGTGCGCGTGGATGTAGCCCTGGTCGAGGCGGAGCGCGTGGTCGTAGAGCGCGAGAGCGGAATCGGGTCGTGAGCCGGCAATCGCGTCGGCGAGGTTGGCGTAGGCGCTTGGCGCGGTCGGTGCCTCGCGGATCATGGCCGTGAACAGCGTCTCGGCGTTCTTCCAGATACGGGTGCGCATCACCGAGTCAGCGCCGAGCAGCACGATGACCACGGTCAGGCCGGCGCCGACAACCTGCCGCGTCCTGACCCGGAACGTGAGCAGGCGGGAGAGTATCGTCACCACGACCATGACGAGGCCGGCAGATGGCAGGTAGAGCAGCCGCTCTGCGGCCAGCGGGCCAATCGAGGCGATGCTTACTACCGGCAGCAGGAAGCCGATCGTCCACGCATAACCCCACAGTGTTGCCACGAACCGGCGTCGGAGCGCGAGCAGCGGCACTGTGACGATGAAGAGCAGGGCGGCAATCAAGTTCGGGGTCGGGACGAAGAACGCGTCGCTGGCCGGGTACTTGGCGTGGTGCTCGAACGGCCAGAAGAACATGCGGATGTACAGGCCGAAGGTGTTGGCGATGGCCACGAGCCGGGCCCCGAGACTGACCCGACCCTCGAACGGAATCGGCACCGGGACCGCGCCCGCACGGAGGAACAGATAGCCGGCAAGGACCAGGACCGTGGCCAGCACCGGTACCCAATAGTAGCGGTCGTACCGGACCCCGACCAGCAGCGGGGCGAGGACGACGAGCAATGGGAAGAGGACCGCGGTCTCCTTACTGAGCAGGGCGAGACCGAACGCGGGCGGAACGACCAGCCACCACAGGCGGTTGTGCTTGCGGAAGGACCGGAGCAGGGCGAAGGCGGCAATGGCGGTGAACAGCGTTAGCATGATGTCGGTGCGGCCGGAGATGAACGCGGCCGATTCGACGTGCGACGAATGGGCGGCAAAGAGCAGGCCGCCGAGCAGGGCCCAGACGCCGGAATGGAGCAACTCCCACAGCACCAGCGTAACCGCGACTGCGGCCAGCGCATAGAGCAGCAGGTTGACGATGTGGAACCAGTGCGGGTTGGTGTGCGAGAGCTTCAGGTCTAGCCAGAAGCTGAGCGTGACCAGCGGCCGGTAGTAGGCAGCGCCCGGCCCGGTAACAGGCTCCGGGCTCCCTGCCCAGAATCCGCGACCGAAGATGTCAGCGGGACGGGAATGGGCCAGCAGCGAGTTGCCGACGATGAGCGTCTCGTCGTCCCAGACGAAACTGTACTGCGCCGTTGGGAGGTACAGGCCGACCGAGAAGAGCGCCACCGCGGCCAATACGAACGCCAGACCTGCGGGCGTGCGCAACCGGTCGGGAAGGGATTTGCCTTCCATTGCCCAAAGTCTTGCCGGAAACAGGCGCTATGTCAAGCAGGCCGAGTTGAGAGAAGCGGACGAAGTCAGAAGCTGGAAGCTGGAATGCAGAAGTCAGGACACTGGAAACCGGACACTGGCAACTGGAAACTCGCTCCTAGCGGTGCGGCGGGTCGTTCCAGAACCTGATTTCGTCCAGGTTCTTGCGCGGGCGCTCGTTGGTCGAGACGTCGGCGGCCGGGTACCCAACCGCGATAAGCGCGACCGCCTTGTACCCTTTGCCGCGCAGGCCCAGATGCTTGAGCAGCGCCCGGCCGTCATACCAGCCAATCCAGCACGTTCCCAGGCCCTGCTCGGCCGCGGCCAGCACGAAATGCTCACCGCCGATGCCCGCGTCAACGAGTTGCCATTGCGTACCCTGGACTGCGCCGGCGAGCTTGTTGACCAACAGGTGTTCCTTGATGACCAGGCAGACGATGACCGGCGCCTTCGCGAACAGCTTCGAGGAAGCGTAGATCCCGGTGAATACGGCTTTGGCCAGCTTCGCTTTCTTCTCCGGATCGTCGAACACGATGAATCGCCACGGCTGCATGTTGTCGGCCGAAGGCGCACGCCGCGCCGCCTCAAGGCATAGCTCAATCTTCTCGCGCTCGACCGGCCGGTCGGCGAACCGCCGCACCGACCGCCGGGCGCGGCATAGTTTCAGGAACGGTGAATCATCCATTGGCAGACCTCCGCGCTCCGTACTTCTGACTTCTAGCCTCTAGCTTCTGACATCTGACTTCGTTCGTCAAAGCAACTCTGGCAGCACCTCTCCCGCCTTGCCGCGCAAGTGCACGTCGACAATCGAGCCCAGCCCGGTATCGCGCGGGTTCACGTCCACGACCATAGCACCGGACTCGCGCGCCTGCAGCGCCCATTGCAGAATGTACCCGAACGACGCCTCGGTGCCGACTACAAGGCAAAGGTCAATCGGGCCTTCAAGGAAGTAATGGCGAATCTGCTCGACCGGCTGCCACGGCAGGTCCTCGCCGAACCAGACTATGTCCGGCCGCATGGTTTCGCCGCACATGCACAACGGTGGCAGTTCCGAGAGCGGTACTTCGCGGTTCTCAAGCACGGTGCCGTCGCGCTCGCAGCGGATGCGCCAGAGCGAGCCGTGAATATGCACCACCTCTTTCGAACCAGCCTGCTCGTGCAGGTCGTCCACGTTCTGAGTCACGATGAACACCCGCCTGCCCGGCTGCGCCATCGCGGCTAAAGCCTGATGGGCCGCGTTGGGTTTTGCCTGCGCCATATTGACGCGGCGCTCATCGTACCACTTCCAGACCTTAACCGGGTCGCGCCGGAACGCCTCGCGAGTCGCGTAGTCCAGTGGGTTGAACTTCTGCCAGAGGCCCTTGTCGTCGCGGAAGGTCGGGACGCCGGACTCGGCCGAGATACCCGCGCCGGTGATGGCCATCACATTCTTTGCCGCAGCCAGCCGCTCGCGCACCAGCGCGATGTGCTCCTGCTCCTTCGCTGCCCCATCTCCCTTGAAGGAAACGTGTCCTTTCCTTGCCCCCTCTCCCACAAAGGAAGCGTTCCCTTCCTCTGCTCCCTCTCCCTTGAAGGGAGAGGGTGGGGGTGAGGGTGACTCAGGACGTCGCTCTTCGCTCATGATGTGTCGCCGCGTGATTCTAGCGGCTCGTCCAGCCTAGTCAAACGACAGAAGCGCATCGGCAACCGGAATGGAACCGCTCGCCAAGGGCCGGAGAGAATTGACCGCAATCGAAGCTCATCAGAAAGCTCACTAGAAAGCGCGTCGCAAAGTTCCTTCGAGAGCTTGTTCAAGAGCTTCTTTGAAAGCTCATTTCAAAGCACTTTTCAAAGCTCGTTCAAAAGCTCACTTCAAAGCTTCTCGCAAAGCTCATTTCAAAGCTCGCGGCAAAGCTCGCTCGAAAGCTCGCGGCAAAGCTCCTCTGAAAGCACGACTCAAAGCTCATTTCAAGGCTTCTTCCAGGGCTCCTTTGAAAGCCAACTCGATAGCACTTTCCTAAGCTGCTCCCCAGGGGCGGTGTTGAGTTGCGACTCCTGCGCCTAACCCTTTGACAGACAGACGGATAACCCTGAAAACCGGTTCGGCGGCTTGTAACCTACTTAGTATACAAGCGCGTGACCGGAACCGAACCCGACGGACCGGACCTGAGCACCCACAGACTGACGCGGACTCCTCCAGCCAGAACCCTTGCTCCGTCAGACGGGGGCCGCAGCGGCCAACCCCAGACCTCCAGAACCCCTGTCCGCTTACTCGATCCCTTCATCCCTTTGTCCCTTGCTCCCTGTGCTCGTGTACTTCAGCACTGGAGGACTTGGGGTGGGGACCCACCTGCCCTTCGTGTTCTTGACTTCGCGCGACCTACGCCTATTCTCTAGACGTATGTCAACGCCCGCGCCCGACGCCCTCCGCCCTCGATCTTCACTCCTCCATCTTCCATCCTCCGTCCTCCCTCCACCGTTGATGCAAGGCCAAATCCGGCCCGCCTGCTGCTGCGCGGGCAGGCCAAACCCGACGCCTCCGGCGCTGCTCTGAACTCCATCCTCTTCCCGGATTCCTCCTTCCTCATTCCTCAGTCTTCTTTCCTTCTCTTACCTCCGCCGCACCCACTTCGGCTACAGGCTCCGAATTATCGCCTGATACGCAGGAGAAGTGCCCCGACTTCTTGAAGCGGCGCTGGAGCAGTTCAGAGGAATAGCGAAGGACTTGGAGGATTAATGACAAAGACCGAGATGCAGACTAGAATGCTGTCGATTGCGAAGACCCACGAAGTGGAGTTCCACGGCAAGTTTCTGCAGCGCGGGTTCTGGCTCTACGTGTGGGAAGTCGCGCCGTCGAAGGGCAAGAAGCGCTACTATGTTGGGCGCACCGGCGACAACCCGCCATGCAACGCGCAGTCGCCTTTCAACCGTATGGGGCAGCATCTTGGGTTCCAAGAGAACAGCAACATGCTGCGACGGCACTTGAGAGATAAACACCGCATTGACCCCGAGACTTGTGAGTTCCGTCTAGTCGCACACGGGCCGATACTGAAGGAAGCGACGACGAAGGAGCTACACAATCAGAGGCGCAACGTCATCGCCGCGATGGAGAAAGCTCTGGCCGACTCGATGCAGGCAGCCGGCTACGACGTCATGAACGTGGTGAAGAGCCGGAAGGCGCTTGACGCAAGGCTATTCGCGCAGGTCAGACGCGCCTTCGCCGCCGAGTTCCCGAAGCTCCGCGTGATGCGTGCCCGTAGGAGGTAATGTTGAGCTCTGCGTTCACATGGCTTGACTACTCGGAGAAGCACCGGCGTCAGATGCTTGATGCTATCAACCTGCTGGGCGAGCGTGATACGCGCGACGAGCTGGGTGTTGGTACGATAAGGGACGCGATATCCGACCTCCTGGTTCCAGGCATCAACACCATCCAGACCCGCGCTCGCTATTTCCTGTTCATACCTTGGATATACCAGCGGCTCGAGCGCAAGCGGGTTCGCTCAGCCGACTTCGCTCGCAAGGCTCGCGACTGCGAGGCCGACCTTGTGGAGGCGCTGCTGGAGTCCGGCGAGAGCGAGGGCGTTCTGGGCCGAATCGCGAAGAGGTCGTTGAAGCGGCTCCCGAGCAACATCTACTGGCTCGGGCTGGGCATGTGGGGCATCCGGCTTTTCCAGGGCGGCCAGGACCAGTACTACCGGTGGATAGATCACTTCTATCGTCGCCTCGACGCGGACGAGCAGGGAGACGCCGAGGAGCCTGAGACTGGCACCCGGTCGCGCAACTGGCACGCTGCCCTGCCGCGTCGGCCCGACGATTTTCCCGATGGTGCCAGCTTCAAGCTAAGCGCGGAAGAGGCGACTTATCTGTCCGAGCGGATTATCGAACGGGTCCCCGAAACGCTGCTCGCGTTCCTCGCGAGGGAAGGCAAGCCAACCGACAGGGGGGACTTCCCGTGGCAGCATCCTCAGTTCGGCGAATTCCCGGACCACATCGTCGGGCAGCTCGCGCACGCCCGGCGCTTCTCGGAATCCATGCACGGAGCCGTGTTGCTCTACAATCTGATGCTGGCAGAGAAGGCCAAGGCAGACGGTCTGCGAGCAGACCTCCGTGGTCGGCTGAAGGAATGGGCGGGCGTCATGTCCGCTCGGGCGGCAAGCTTCGCCGGGTGGAATATGGCGGGTTTTTGGAATACGGTGGCCAAGGCGAATCCGCGGGTGCCGCTTCTGACCAGGCGATTCGTCGAGGCCTGGCTGAACTTCGCACTCAACCCGAAAGTGGCCGCACGGGTATCCGCCGACGGCGCGGCGCGCGATCTCATCGCCAACCGCGAGCGGTTCCTGAAAAGGGGGCTGGCGAGACTCGATAACCAGCGGGCGCTTGAGGACTGGCTGAGCGGCGGCGGCGAAGCCGGGACCGACCAGATGGCATTCCGCTGGGACCAGACGCAGACCATCACCAGCGATATCCTGAAAGGCCGAAAGAGGCAGCCACATGCTTGAACCGCAAGAACGCAGCCACTTGATGGAAATCCTGCGGCCGTCGGACGGCTTCCGCCTGGAGTTTGCCCTGGCTACGACCTATTCGCTCGACTTGATGACCTTGCTTACCGTGCCGCTGGCCTTCGCCCGGTTCGAGTTCGATGCGGCGGAGGACGCTGTAACCAGCGACCCGCTCGCCCTGCTCGAGGCAGTGCGCCGCTACGCCGAGCACATGGTGGTGTTCTGCCAAGGAGGGCGGATTGGGTTGCCCAAACACGGCAGCCAGCTGTTGACCTACCTTGAGGATGCCGTTGTCGCGGCCGGGGCGGCGCGCGAGGGCGGAGTCTTCCACCCCAAGATTTGGCTTCTTCGGTTCGTGGCGCAGGACGGCAGGGTTCGCTACCGGTTCCTGTGCCTGACGCGCAACCTGACGTTCGACCGTTCCTGGGACACGGCGCTGTCGCTGGAAGGAGAGGTGCAGGACCGCACCAAGCCCTACGGTGTCAACCGGCCGCTGGCAGAGTTCGTCGAGAGTCTGCCGCGGCTCGCGACTTACGGCGTTTCCGACGCAATCGAATCCCGGATTGCCGAGATTGCCAGGGAGATTAGGTTGGTCCGGTTCGAGCCACCGGACGGGTTCGACGACTTCACCTTCTGGCCGCTGGGACACAACGGCGCGAAGACATGGCCTTTCCGGTCTGGGAGCAACCGGATGCTGGTAGTCGCGCCATTCATGTCGCCGGGATGCATAGGCCGGCTGGCCGACGAGTTGGACGAGCTGCTTGTGGTGTCCCGGCTGGATAGTTTGGACGCGCTGCCGACGGACTCCCTGGAGGCGATGGAGGAAGCCTATTTCCTCGACGACAACGGGGTTCCGATCGAGCCGCAGGACGGGGGCGTTGATAACGAGCTCGCCGGGCTCCACGCTAAGTTCTACCTGGGCGAACGGGGCTACGATGTGAGCCTCTGGACCGGGTCGGCCAACGCGACTGATGCTGCATTCCGCGCCAACGTCGAATTCCTGACCGAGTTGTCCGGACGACGCAGCCGGCAGGGCATCGACTGCCTCATGGAACCAAGCAAGGTTCAGGCCGGGTTCAGAGAGCTGCTGCAACCGTACACCCGGAAGTCTGGTCCGGCGGAGGTCGACGAAGTGCAGCGGGCGCTTGAGGATCAGGCCGAAGAAGTCCGGGCGGCGCTGACCAAGGCCGACCTGGCCGCAGATGTCGCCGTGGCAGACGGCGGAGGGTATCGTGTCACACTGCGCGCACGAGCGAAGGTGGCATATCCCAAGGACATGGACGTCCGCTGTTGGCCAATCACCCTCTCCGAGGAGGTGGCGCTTCCGTTGGACCGCAGACTTGGCGCGACGTTCGGCAGCATATCGTTCGAGGCGCTCAGCGCGTTCTTTGCGTTTCGGGTAACCGTAACCAAGGCGCGTCGTCGGTTCGAACGGCGGTTCGTCCTGAACCTACCCCTGCTGGGAGCACCAGAGGGCCGGCGCGAACACGTGCTCCGGTCGATGCTCAATGACCCGGAACAGTTGATGCGCTTCCTGATGTTCTTGCTGGCCGACACCGATTCCGAAGCGGACGCAAACCTTAGCGTGCTGGGTACGGTCGGCCAAAGCGGCTGCGTTCCGGGTTTCTCGATCACAAGTGGTCTCCTGGAGGCGCTACTCCAAGCCCTGGCAAGTGACCCGTCGAGGATCGACGCGGTCGAGCGCGTCGTAGCGGACCTCCGGCGCTCGGCGGGCAAGGCCGACCTTCTGCCCGAGGGGTTCGACCGCATCTGGAACCCGATTTGGGCCGCACGACAGGGGATGAAGAAGTGAGCAAGCCACCTCTCGTCGACGTCGATGACGTGCTGTCCGGGCTGAAGGATTTTCAGCGGAAGACGGTCGACTACGTCTTCCGCCGCATGTACCTGGATGGTGACCGCACACGCAGGTTCTTGATCGCCGACGAAGTCGGGTTGGGCAAGACGCTGGTCGCCAAGGGCGTAATTGCGCGGGCGATCGAGCATCTGGAGCAGAGGGGAGTCGGGCGCATCGACATAGTATACATCTGCTCAAACGCCGACATCGCCCGCCAGAACATCAGGCGGCTGAACGTCGCGGAGAACGTCGGGTTCGAGCTGGCCGACCGCATAACTCTGCTGCCTAAGACACTGAGCGACCTGGAAGGACGGGCCCTTAATTTCGTGTCCTTCACTCCTGGGACGTCATTCGACCTCAAAGGTGGTTTGGGTCGCTATGACGAGCGCGCGCTGCTCTGCTGCATGCTGGACGACATCTGGCACCTGCCCGGCACGGGGAAGTGTAACGTCCTGCAGGGCAATGTAGAGGACAGGGAGTCTTTCCGGGGTAAGATATGGGAAACGCGCCAAGAGGGCTATGACAAGGAGTTGGTGAGGAAGTTAGAAGCGGCTCTGACAAAGCATGACCAAGAACACGCGACCGTCGGCGAGCCAGGCATAAAATCCCGGTTCGAAGAACTCTGCCGGCTGTTTCGTTGCCGCACCAAGCCAGCGACAAATGAAGAGTGGAGCGAGCGGCGCGAGATCGTAGGTGAGCTGCGTTCTATCCTCGCCGCCGCGTGTATGGACGCGCTGCAACCGGATCTGATCATTATGGACGAGTTTCAGCGCTTCAAGCACCTGCTTACCGGAGAGGACGACGCCAGCCGCTTGGCGCAGACGCTGTTCAACTACTCTGACAGCCAGACCGAGGCACGAGTGTTGCTGCTGTCGGCCACGCCCTATCGAATGTACACGATCTCCGGCGAAGGCGAGGAAGGAGATCACTACGAGGATTTCATCGCCACGCTTCGGTTTCTACAGGACAATACGGACAGCACCGAGGACTTCCGTCGGCTCCTGGCCGAGTACAGGCGGGAGATCTATCTGCTTGGTATTGGGAAGGCCTCGCGCCTGCATGAGGTCAAAGCCGAAATGGAGGAGCGCCTACGTCGTGTGATGGTGCGGACCGAACGGTTGGCTGCCTCCGTTGACCGTGACGGGATGTTGCGGGAGCATCTGGGCGACGACGTGAGACTGGAATCGACCGATGTTCAGCAGTACGTCGCGCTGAACCGAATCGCCACGCATCTGGACTGCCGGGCCCCGCTGGAGTACTGGAAGTCGGCGCCGTACCTGCTCAATTTCATGGACGACTACTCGATGAAGGAGGACTTCATCGCTGCCGCGGAGGAGGATGATGACGGAGAGTTGGCGCGATTGGTCAGCGCAGAACTGCCGTTGCTGCTTTCTTCAGCCGACGTCCGCAAGTACCGGGCCCTGGACCCGGCGAACGCGAGGCTGCGGAAGATAATGAGCGACACCGTGGGCCACGGTGCCTGGCGACTGCTGTGGATGCCGCCGTCGATGCCTTACTATCGTCTAGACGGTCCGTTCGGAGCCCCCGAGGTAGCCAATCTGACGAAGCGGCTGGTTTTCTCGTCGTGGAAGGTCGTGCCCAAGGCCGTTGCCGCCCTAGTCAGCTACGAAGCCGAGCGACTAATGATGAAGGCCTTCGACGCCGAAGCTACCAACACCGCCGAGTCACGGAAGCGGCAGCAGAGGCTACTGCGTTTCTCGATCAGCGAAGGTCGGCTGACCGGGATGCCGTTGTTGAGCCTCATCTACCCGGCCGATGTCTTGGCCTCGAAGTGCGACCCGCTAGTCCTGTACCAGGCTTCGGTTGCCCGAGGTGCGCCGCCCACGAAGGAGGAGGCGATCGAATCCGCGCGGCAGCGCATCTCGACGCTGCTCCGTCCCTTGCGTGCGTACGCCGGTGGCGGTTCGGTGGTCGATGAACGTTGGTACTGGGCGGCGCCAGCCTTACTGGACATCTACCACCGCAGGCGGTCAGCAGAGCGTTGGTTGGACCGACGCGAGTTGGCTGCAGAGTGGCGCGGCGACACCGAGTCCGGCGAGGGCGAGGACGAGGCCGACACTGCGTGGGAACGGCATGTGCGCCAGTTAAAAGAAACGGTCGCCGGCTTCCCCAAGCGGGAGATCGAGTTGGGGCCGATGCCACCGGACATCGATCGTGTGTTGGCGGAGCTGAGCATCGGCGCGCCCGGCGTCGTGATGTTGCGCGCGCTGCGACGGCTGGTTGGTTCGAGTGATGACGAAGTGACGCGAACAGCCGCGGCTCGCACGGCGTACGGCATACTTGCGATGTTCAACCGGCCTGAAGCGGCCGCGATGATCAGGAGCATCAACCGAGATGAGCCGTACTGGCGAAGGGTAGTCGAGTACTGCGTTGCCGGCGGGCTGCAGGCCGTGATGGACGAGTACTGCCACGTCTTGCTGGAACACACGGGCTCAGCCGGAAAGGCAGCAGTGGAAGTCGTCGACAATATCGCGGATGTCGTTGTCGACGCATCCGGGCTGCGGGCGGCGCCGGCCCACATAGACGAAATCAGGGTGACTTCCGGGCGCGTTGCCGTGGACTCGGGCGCAATGCAGGTGCGCTGCAGGTTCGCAACGCGATTCGGTGACTCTCCAACCTCTGACGAGGGAGCTGCAGTTCGTGCCGACCAAGTAAGGGCGGCCTTCAACTCTCCGTTCTGGCCCTTCATTGTCACCTCGACGTCAGTAGGTCAGGAGGGATTGGATTTCCACTGCTACTGCCACGCGATAGTCCACTGGAACCTTCCATCAAACCCGGTCGACCTTGAGCAGCGCGAGGGCCGCATCCATCGTTACAAAGGACATGCCGTTCGCAAGAATGTTGCCGCGCGGTTCGCCAAGGAGCTTGCCGCTGTCGGGCAGGGCGATCCCTGGCAGATGCTTTTCGACGCTGCGCGCGCGCAACGTCCGGCAGACGCCAGCGATTTGGTGCCCTACTGGGTTTTCAAGACCGACAACGGGGCGTGCATAGAGCGCCACATTCCCGTGCTGCCATTGAGTCGGGACTACGAGAGGTATGCGGAGCTCCTGCGCTCGCTGGCATGTTACCGGATGATATTCGGGCAGACGCGCCAGGATGATATCATGGCGTATCTACTGCGTTTTGCGCCCGAGTTCGCCCGGTCCGAGGCCTGTAAGATGATGATGGACCTGAGCCCGCGTTGAAGCGTCAGCATCGTGTGCGCCCCGAAATCCCGGGACTGTAAACGGATTGGGCGAGGCGACGCTCGGGGAAATGAGGGACAGTTACCTATTAGGGGGAAATGATGGACAGTCACCTATTAGAGTCCAGGGAAACGGTGACACAATACAAAGCCCTGCCTGCCCAGCGCCCGGTACTGTTTCGTTCGTGGCCGATTTCGCCTCGGGGCACTTTTTGACCTTTGCCTTTTGCCTTCCGACTTGCGCGCCCTGCGCGCCACTTGTATCGTTTCCGGCGACTTGCTGTCCAAGTGCAACTGTGCGGGGGATGTGGGTCAATCCGGGGACGCTGACCGGGTTCCTCCCGCGCCGGTTTGACACCCGTGCCTGTCGGCCTAGGCTTTCTGTGACGTGAAAAGAGCTAAGTGATGTGATCCTGAGATGCCTTGGAAAGAACGTTTCCCGTTTGGCCCGAGTATCGATTGTCGCGGCAGTGGCCCTGCTGACGGTCGCCTGCGGCAGCGCCACGCGGCATGACGCAGAGACATCTCTACGAAGCAACCCGCCGATGAGCGATTCCAGTTCAGCCGGGACAGTCGTCGTGCGTCTTGCCGGCCCGGGCGGAGCACCGAAGCCGCCCGAGGCCGTTGCCAAAGTCGTTAAGTCCGACGCGGAGTGGAAGCGGCTGCTGACGCCCGAGCAGTACCGGATCGCGCGCGGCCGAGGAACCGAACCGGCATTCTGCGGCGGATTGCTGGCGAACAAGGAACAGGGAGTCTACTTCTGCGTCTGCTGCAGCCTGCCCCTGTTTTCGTCCAAGTCGAAGTTCGAGTCCGGCACCGGCTGGCCGAGTTTCTACGCACCGTTCGCAGCGGAGAACATCGTAGAGCACGAAGACCGCACGCTCGGCATGGAGCGAACCGAGATTCTCTGCGTGCGCTGCGACGCGCACCTGGGGCACGTGTTTCCGGACGGCCCGCCGCCGACCGGGCTCCGTTACTGCCTCAACTCCGTCGCCCTGTACTTCACACCAAACACCGAACTCAAGTAGCTCGGGCCGCCCGTAGCTTCAGTCCAGCGCCGCTCATTATCATACGCGCGGTGCGGGGTTGCGGCTCACGCGGCCCCGAATCCGACATTCAACCACCAAGACACCAAGATCACCAAGCATACAGAGACATTGCCTTCCGGATCCTCTTTGTGTCTTTGTGAGTGCTATAGGATTAAGCCTGTGCTGAAAGTGCAGATTGACGAGAAGGCTGTCTCGCCTTCAAATGGTAGTGAGTATATGTCCGAAGTGGTCTACCATCGAAAGGAGACAGCCATGACCGCAAACAGCCTAATGCAGAGGCGCTCTGCAATCAAGCCCGACACCCTCATCGTCGGGGTCGATGTCGCTAAGTTCCACCACGTCGCCCGCACCTTGGTGCCCGGTGGCGCAATAGGCCGGCCGCTCGAGTTCTCCAACAGCCGGGAAGGCTTTCAGGCCCTGTCGGCCGAGATCGAGGCTCGGAAGCCAACACCCGCCTCGGCCGTCATCGTTGGTCTGGAATCGACTGGTGTCTACTGGATCAACCTCGCCCATTGGCTTGCCGAGCACGGCTGCCGGGTGGTCCAAGTCAGTGGCCTGTACGTCCACCGCGCCAAGGAACTGGCCGACAACAGCCGCGGGACGAGTGACGGCAAAGACGCCCTGCTCATTGCCGACCTGGTTTCCCAGGGCAAG
>JAPLUO010000412.1 GCA_026397595.1 Caldifarciminota bacterium | reverse complement strand
CATAGTCATGATTCCCGAAGGACGATGCGTCGATTCAGGTCTACCTAGGTGACGCGGACCGACCGCAGCCGAAAAAGTACACGCACTTCGCTGGTACGTCAAAGGAGTCGAGAATCGGTGGCATGGCTCGGTGGTTTGAAGAGAAAGGTATAGGAGACAAGGACGAGTTGGTGATCCAGCTTCTTGACCGAGAGAGGCTCCTCTACAGAGTGTCCGCACGTCGGGAGTTCATCGAGACGGTCAAACGTCACCAACGGGGCCTAGAACGGGCCAGAACCGTCGGCGAAGCCCGTTCGTACGTAGCCAGCTTGAGGCGATGGGTCAAGCCCGAAGGGGGCACAGTAGCTCTAAGCGAGTACGATCGCCTAGCGACGCAGTCGTTTGCAGGCTACCGTGGCATTGTGTCTCGCCCGGCGCACGGCGAGCGAGAATCGGTACCGCCGCACTTGAGGGCACTTCTGGATGAGGTTTACGGTGGGCGCTGCCAAATGTGCGACTTCACATTCCTAAAGCAGGACAAAACCCCATACTACGAGATTCACCACTTGTTCCCAATGAGGGGGCACCACCCAAAGAACCTGGTGGTATCTTGTGCGAACTGCCACCGCCAGTTTGAGCATGCCGCCACTAAGCTACAGATGGATGAACAAACATGGCTTATCGCGGTCACGTTCAACACAATCCGCCATAGTGTGTACCAAGCCGTTCTTCGAGCGCAACTGCGGCCCCCGATGAAGCAGGTTCACGAGATGTAACAATCAATGAGCGGCGTTCCTGAAGATCACATCGGCTGCCGGCACCTGCTCGTGGACGACACCTGGATTTCGCTGGCAGAGGGTCTACTCATAGACTTCACCCAGCCGGCATGGAGCTGCGTGCTCGATGGATTCGGCAATCATCCCGTAGGCAAGGGTCATGGCCGTGAAAAGCGCTCGACTTGGGACACACTGCATCCCGGTAGAAAGTGGGCGTTGCGCCCGCCTGCGAACTCGCAGTCCCGTGCAGCTCGGGGCGGACAGCTTCACTCGCAGAATTCTGTGGGAAATGGAACAGCGCGAGCTGGTTCGGTGAGATGTCAAAGCGCACAAGGGCGACCAGCGCTTCTCCAAAGGAGGAACAAGTATGGCGCGAAAGAGACTTTCTGAACAGGAACGAAGCGTTTTCGTGGATTGGGTCAGGGATGAGATGCGCAGCAACGAGGACTTTGAGCGTCAGGTGGCCGAGTGCTTCGTAGATAGCATTGATATGGAAACGTTCGACAGCGGCTATCGCAATTTCGTCTACGGCGGACCAGCGTACACGAGCAGTTGAGAAGCGCCGATCACTTCAAGCGTGTATAAACGGCTCCAGGAGCACGCGGAATCCATAGAGCAGACCAGAGACTTGGACCCCGATGACTTTCGGTGTCGGCACTCGTTCGTAGACGACATCTGGATCTCGCTTGCCGAGAGCCTGCTGATCGACCTTACGCAACCGGTCTGGAATTGCGTGCTTGACGGATTTGGCAATCATCCAGTGGGCAAGGGACGAGGCAGAGGTAAGCGCTCCACTTGGGACACATTGCACCCGGGCCGGGCCTGGGCACTGAAACTGCCCGCCAACCCACGCTCGCGACGCGAACTTGCCGACCTTGTGGTCAAGCACTTAGAGGGCTTCTTCGCCCGACCTCCTGACATGGACGCGCTGCTCCCAAGGCAGTAGTCCGTCGCCGCCGCGCCACCGCATTGTCTTCGACTGCCAACGCCCTTGAGACACACCTAGCCGACCGCTGTGACGAACCCCTGAGCCACTCCCCGCCGCCTTGACTTCGGCATTTCATACCGCGTAGTGGCCTCATGCCCAAGCAGAACCGCTGGCATCCCCGATTCGTTCCTCGTTGCTTCGTACAACGTTAGTTGGCCTCTTCGGCCCCTGTCGGACAGTGCGTTCCACACACGATAGACGATGTACGAATCTCGCCGAACCAACGAGCCCAGGACCTGGCCGAATCCGACGCCGCCGCCGAATCCGCCACCAGCTCTGAACCGGTCATGGACGACCCCCCGCCGCCCGACGACGACCAACCGCCCCCGTTGCCTCACGTAAGGATCTATACGGAATGACCCGTTGCCTCATATATATTTCTACACGAAACTGACCGTATGTCCAGTGGCCGGCTTGGGTAGCGGTCCGGCTTCACCCTCGACCGCCTTGAGCAACAGCCCTTCGATGCGGA
>JAPLUO010000464.1 GCA_026397595.1 Caldifarciminota bacterium | reverse complement strand
GCTTACGGGTACCGGGGCGCCCTGTCCGGCCTGGCCGTTTCCCAGATTGTCGGCATGGACATGGATAACACGGGAGGCTGGGCGAGCATGATGCTCGCGACCAGCATCGGCTGGCAGTTCGCTGGGTATGCGCTTGCGCGGGACCTCTCACTCGGCCAGGCGACGCTCATGACGACCTACGCCGATTTCGGGATTGTCGACGGACTCGCGGTCGGTGCGGTCATCCGTGTCCTCTCCGGTAGCGAAAGCGAGGGACGAATCGTCTGCGCTGGCGGGCTCGCAGGCGAAGTCGCGGGCACGTACTGGGGCAAGCTGCGGGCGCGCGATTGGAACTGCACCGAAGGGCAGGTGGTCATGGACCGGACCGGCGGTATCCTCGGTATGGGCGTGCCGATAGCGCTCTACGCTGCCGTAACTGGCCTCTCGCCGGGCGGCGACGCCAGCATTGTCTGGGTCTCGCTGCTGGGCATCGGCGGCAACATCGGCGGCGTGTACCTGGCTGAACGGCAGATGCGGCAGTTGCCGCTCGCAACCGGGAACGGTTACATGGTTGCGGGCATGACCATCGGCGGCGCGCTGCTCGGCGGCGGGATCGGCATCCTGACCAGCGTGCCGCGGGTGATGGCCGTGACTGCGGCTGCCGGCGGCATTGCTGGTTTCTACGGCGGTGTCGCGCTCGCCAAATCCCTGCAGGCGAACCAAAACGGCCATTCGGGTCTTAACCGGTCGAGACTCGATGTGAACTACGCGGCCCTGACCGGCGCAGTGACAAGCTACGCCTGCGACCGGACTTTCTCGGCTCCGAACCTTGTGACCGTCCGGTTCTAGCCCGGTTACGCCTCTTCGCAGTTGTCTGAGATTCCAGCCGGTTCTCGACCATCGTACGCCGGGTTGACAAAGGGCAGGGATGACCGAGAATCGAGGAGAGATAATGAACGTGGCCACAATGCCGCCAAACCGAGATGTCTTTGACGAGCGCAGGAATGCGTCCCCGAGACTGCGTTCCCATTCACCAAACGTACCATTGACTCGGCACAGGCTGCGACTACAATCCAAGCTGGTTCAGGAGTAACATATGGCAGCCAAAGAACACCTAGTAATGGAAATCCAGACCCTTGACGAAGAACAATTGAGGCTGGTCGAGGAGTACGTCGCCTTTCTGCGCTTCCGGTCGCGGCGCGACATTCCGGTCGTGTTTGACCGGTCGCAGGCAGCCGGGCTCTACGCTGAGTTCGCTACTGAGGACCGGAAGATGGCTGAAGCGGGCATGAGCGACTATTCGAAAGGATTGAAGCGAGAGGACAAGGATTGACGGTTGCCCGGGGCGAAGTCTGGTTCGCCGACCTCAATCCGACGCGTGGCAACGAACAGGCGGGAGTCCGTCCCGTGCTCGTGTTCCAGTCCGACGACATCAGCGAATTCACGAACACCGTTCTCTGCATTCCCCTGACCTCCAATCTGCGGCGGGCGGCGCTGCCAACCTGCCTGCTGGTTCGGAAGGGCGAAGCCGGCCTGACCAGTGATTCAGTCGCGCTGTGTCACCAGATGCGAGTCCTGGACAAGGCCCGTCTGCAGCGAAGACTCGGCATGTTGTCTCCCGACACGGTGTCGGCGGTCGAGAATCGGATGATGTTCACAATGGGGATTACCTGACACTCGGATGCCGGAGCCGGTTCTGAGCAGAACCTCCCGTCAACCGCCGTGAGATGAACTCCGACGTGGAGTAGACAACCGGCCAGAGATGGCCGAGAATCGCAGGCAGAAGCATGCAGGACTTGAACGCAATGCCGCGGAATAGAGAAAGCCTTGACGGAAGTACCAAATATGGTTAGCGTCACCACAAATCCCAAGTATCGTGTCCCCTCTTATCTGTAGCTGAGCAGTATGTCACCGAAGCGCGTACTCTTCGTTGCCTTTGCAGCCTTGACGGTATTGGGACACAGCCAGCCGGACACGAGCCAGAGGCGGCCGGACGCCGGCGCGTTCGCGCGGTCCTTGAGAGAGTTCCGTGAAGAGCACGGTGTCCCCGGCATTGCCGCAGTTGTTCTGACCAGCGAGTCGGTCCTCAACATCGGCGTCGACGGTGTCAGGAAGCTGGGCTGCCCGGATTCGATCCGGCTTGGCGACCGATTCCATCTCGGCTCTAACGCCAAGGCGATGACCGGGTTCGTCGCCGGCTCGCTCGTCGAGAAAGGACTGATCAACTGGAATACGAGAATCCTTGACGTATTCCCTGCCTTCGCCAAGACGGCCAGAGCTGTCTACCGGGACAAGACGCTAAAGGACCTTCTGTCACACCGGGCGAGAATCGTCCCATTCATGTCCGGCACGGACTTCAAGCGATTGCCGGCGTTCAAGGGCAGCCTCGCCGAGCAACGGGAGGCTTTTACCGGCTGGCTTCTGCAGCAGAAACCGGCAGACGTCGACACGACGCGCGGGTATCAGTACTCCAATGCCGGCTACGCGATTGCATCAGCCATGCTGGAAAAGGTGAGCGCGAAGCCCTGGGAGCGGCTCATGGTCGATGAGCTGTTCGAGCCTCTTGGGATCAACGGCGAGTTCGGCTGGCCTGGCTACACCGATGGAAACCAACCGTGGGGACACTGTTACGACGCGGATAGCCAGAGAATCTGTCCCGTTGACCCCCGCGGCGAGTATCAGTTTCCCGACCTCTGCGAGGCGGCCGGCGATGTCAGTATGTCCATTCGCGACTACGCCGTGTTCCTGCAGGCCAACCTGCTCGGGCTGAACGGCAGGGACACAATCCTCAAGGCGAAGACCTATCAGTTCCTGCACACCTGCAATGATACCGCCATGCAGTACTCGATAGGCTGGGCTTCAGGCGAGATCGGCGGTCACAAGGTAAGCCGCCACAACGGCAGCGCCGGTACCTTCTACTGCACCGCAGTGGTCCTCAGGGACAAGGACCTCGCTCTTGCGATTATGACAAACGCAGTCCGGCCGGGAATAGACGAGGCAGTCGCCGAACTGAGTGCGAGGCTGTTAAGACCCTACCTGGAGTAGCGGGGTCAACGCAGACTTGCCTTGGGGAGAACCCCGGACTATCGGTGACGCTTGTGGCTGAGTTGACAACGGCTAGGAGATGGCCGAGAATCGCAAGCGGTAACATGCTGGACTTGACCGCGATGCCGCGAAACCGTAAATGCCTTGCCCGGAACATGAAGCACGGGCAGCGCCCCCCAGCATTTTTCCCTTGACAAACGTTCCGCTCAAACTTAAAGTGACTGCGTGTGGAAAGCTGAAGCAACAGAGGCCCGGCGGTCGGTTGCCGGGCTGACTGGAGGAAACATGAGACGTCTCGTTGCGCCAGTGCTACTGGCATCGGTTCTCGCCTTGATGGTCGGCTGTCACGGCATGCCGCCGCTCCCGCCGGGACCGCCGCGGGGCCCGTCGAGCGGCTTTATCGGAGAGAGTTACGAGTTCGCGGCCGTAACTTCCTCCCGCCTGCCTGACCTCGTCGCCTATCGTTTCGCCTGGGGCGACGCAGACACATCCGAGTGGTCGGAATTCCTGCCCGGCGGAATCCCGGTGCTGATGGCCCATACCTGGATTGAACCTGGTCGCTTCCAGGTACGTGCACAAGCGAAGGGGTTGTTTGGACAGGAGAGTGACTGGGGCCAGCCGTCGGTCATCGGCATATCGGCGTCCCAGCCCGACACCTATCCGGCGACCGTCCGCGCAACAATCCCGACAACGGACGGCCATCCCCAGAACCTGGTCTGCCCGCGCGGCACGGGTCGGGTCTACGTCACCGGTGAATGGGATAACGCCGTCTATGTCATTCGGGCCTCGGACAACGTTGTCGTCGAAACGTTGCGCATGGCGTGCGGTCCTACTCACATCGCCTGCAGCCCGGACGGGAAGTACGTCTATATCGGGAGCTTCGACGAGATGCACCCCAGCGCGCCGGACCGCCTGTACGCAATCCGCACTTCCGACAATGCTGTCGTCGACAGCGTCGACCTGCCCGGCTGTCCGCACGGCGTCGCCTGCCTGCCCAATGGCGAGTACATCTACGTGTCGCTGGACGACGTGACCAACAAGGTCTCGGTCATTCGTACGTCGGACTTCTCGGTCGTGGCCAACATCCCGGTCGGCAGCGAACCCCGCGGCATCGTCGCCCTGCCCAATGGCCGGTTCGTCTACGTAACCTGCACCTACTCCAACCTTGTCTATGTTATCAGGACCTCGGACAACACGGTCATCGGGACAATCGATGCCGGCACGGGCGTCCATCGGCTCGCGGTCCTGTCCGGCGGCGACTACGTCTACGTCAGCCGGTATGAATACGGCGCGCCGGTGATGGTGATTCGCACGTCGGATAACACCGTCGTGGACAGCGTCCCGGTATCCTCCGGCCGGGCGTGCGGCCTCACCGCGTTACCCAACGGACGCTACGTCTACGTTACGAACCGTGATGCCAACTGCGTGGACATCATCCGTACGTCGGACAACACCGTGGTCAAGACCGTCGCGGTCGGCAGCATACCCTATGGAGCGGCCAGCCTGCCCGACGGTTCCGGCGTCTACACCGCCAACCGCGGCAACTCGGTCACGTTCATCGGCTACTAGGCCCGCGTCGCCGATAGGAGAATCAAGCGCGGCGGTCACGGTCGGTGGCCGCCGCGCTGTGTTGACACAAGGCTGAAGATGACCGAGAATCACGGACAGACGCGTGGCGGGCTCCCCTACGCCAGGTGCGTGCGTCCCGGCGTCCATGCGACCGCGCCGAAGGACGCGTCCGATTCGGGTCAGGAACAATGAAGGAGAAATGAGATGCGGAACTATTCCAGCAAAGCACTGACGGCGGCCGGAATCGCCTGTCTGGTACTATTCCTCGGTTGCCAGCGTGTCGATAAGACCGCGCCAACGGTAGACATCATCACGCCGAGCGACGGCGATACCCTGGCGCAGGACAGTATCGGAATCGAGGTCAACGCAACTGACAACTGGACGATGTCCCGAGTCGAGTTCTACGTGGACGACCACCTCAAGGACACCGACAGCACGGGCGACGCCGACACCTACCGCTACACCTGGGATGCATCCAACGAATCGCTGGCGCATACGGTCATGGCCAAAGCCTATGACACGACCGGGAACTCCGCCGAGCATACCATCACCGTCCATGTACGTCCCGACCGGACCGCGCCGACAACAGCCATCATCATGCCGAACGACGGCGATACGCTGGCGCAGGTCAGTGTCAAAATCGAGGTGCGCGCAACCGACAACAAGGCGATCTCCCGAGTCGAGTTCTATGTGGACGACCACCTCAAGGGCACCGACAACGTCGGCGACTCCGACACCTTCCGCTATACCTGGGATCCGGCCGACGAATCGCTGGCGCACACAATCAAGGCCACGGCCTATGACGTAGCCGAGAATCACTCCGAGCAGATGGTCTCCGTCTACGTGCGCACCGACACCTGCCCGGCGACCGTCCGCGCGACAATGCCGACAACGGACGGCCATCCCCAGAACCTGGTCTGCCCGCGCGGCACCGGTCGGGCCTACGTCACCGGTGAATGGGACAACGCGGTCTACGTCATAAGGACGTCGGACAACGTGCTCGTCGATATGCTGCGCATGCAGTGCGGCCCCACGCACATCGCCTGCAGCCCGGACGGGCAACACGTGTACGTCGGGAGCTTCGACGAATACCATACCAACGCGCCGGACCGCTTGTACTCCCTCCGCACTTCCGACAATACCGTCGTTGACAGCCTCGACCTGCTCGGTAACCCGAGCGGCGTCGCCTGCCTGCCGAACGGCGAGTATATCTACGTATCGCTGGACGACCCCACCAACAATGTAGCGGTCATCCGCACCTCGGACTTCTCGGTCGTGACCAACATCCCGGTCGGGCGCGAACCCTGCGGCATCGTCGCCCTGCCCAACGGGCAGTTCGTCTATGTGACCTGCACCAATTCCGATTCGGTGTATGTTATCAGGACCTCGGACAACACAGTCTTCGCGACTATCGATGCCGGTACCGCCGTCCATCGGCTTACGGTCCTGCCGAGCGGCGACTACATCTACGTCAGCCGGTATCAATCCGGCGCGCCAGTGATGGTGATTCGCACGTCGGACAACAAGGTCGTAGACAGCATACCGGTCTCATACGGCCGGGCGTGCGGCCTCACCGCGCTACCCAACGGACGCTACGTCTACGTGACGAACCGGGACGCGAACTGCGTAGACATCATACGCACGTCCGACAACAAGGTCGCCAAGACGGTCGGCGTCGGCAGCACACCATACGGCGCGGCCAACCTGCCGGATGGTTCCGGCGTCTACACCGCCAACCGCGGCAACTCGGTCACGTTTATCGGGTATTAGGCCGGAGAGAACGCTGACGACTCGCGGCCCGCGGTGCCGCGCGGCCGGTACATGTTCAGCCTCAAGCCGCGGACTTGACAACCGGGCGGGGATGACCGAGAATCGAGGAGAGATAACGGAGTAACATATGGCAGTCAAAGAACACCTGGTGATGGAAATCCAAACCCTCGATGATGAGCAATTGAGGTTGGTCGAGGAGTACGTGGCCTTCCTGCGTTTCCGTTCGCGGCGCGACATTCCGGTCGTGTTTGACCGGTCGCAGGCAGCCGGGCTCTACGCCGAGTTCGCTACTGAGGACCGGAAGATGGCTGAAGCGGGCATGAGCGACTATCGGGAACCGTCGTGACGCGAATTCCGAAGTGGGACAGACAGCCAGCCGGAGATGGCCGAGAATCGAGGACAGAAACATGCCAGACTTGAACTTAGTGCAGCGAAACAGAGATGCCTTGGACGGACGCAGAAGTCCGGTGTCTGGTCCCGAAATGCCGAAACGCCAAGTCGGCCAACCGACTACTGCCGGCTGCTGTCTGGTACGCACGGGAAAGGCTGCGCAGGTCAGTCAGGTGCGACTGAACTGAAGGGAGAGAGATGTTTAAGAGTATCCGGTCGCTTGGAATCTATGTCAGCGACATGAATCGGGCAAAGGAGTTCTACACGCGGGTGCTGGGGTTCGAGGTCGCGTTCGACCTTGAAGAGAACCTTTGCTTCCTGAAGTCTCGAAATGGCGAGATTGACATCTACCTGGAAGCAGGAATGACGCCGAGCAAGACTGACAACAAGACGTGCAGGTTGAGTTTCTTCCTGCAGGCGGAGAAGCCGGCGAAGGAAGTCTTCGACCAGCTCAAATCAGCAGGCGTGAAGCTGCTGCAGGACGCGCCGGAACCGGTAGATGATGAGACCGCCTGCTTCCAGTTCTCCGACCCGGACGGCAATGTCCTTGAAGTGAGCGCGGGGACTTGATGAGCCTGGCCGCCGGCGCGGTTGGCGGAATCATGCTGGACGCGATGGCCGAGGAAGCACGGATTTCCCCCTGCCCTTCAAGGACTGGCAGTCAGACGGGCGAGTCGGCATCGGCCCGGAGATGGCCGAGAATCGAGGACAGCGACATGCCTGACTTGAACGCAATGCAGCGAGACAGAGAATGCCTTGACGGGAATATGTAATATGGGCGGCGTCCCACAACTGTCCGGTTATAAGTCGAATA
>JAPLUO010000266.1 GCA_026397595.1 Caldifarciminota bacterium | reverse complement strand
AGGCGCGACGCGAGGGCTTGACCATCGGCTCGGCAGTCTGCGCGGCTCAGGAATTGTCTCAGTTGGCTGTCCACGTTGACGCGGTGGTGTGTAACTCCGTTCTCGACCACATGCACCCGCATGATGCGGAACTGGCCGCAGGGAGCATGGCGCAAGTCCTGAAGCCCGCTGGTCTGGCGTACGTGTCGTTCGACGGTCCAGCCGAGAGTGGAACCGGGTCAGAAGTGTCGTCGGACCACTTGGTCAGTCCGAACGGCACCTGGGACTACGTGGCTGGTCCAAGGAAGGGCATGGTCTGGCGGTTCTATGATGGCGCGGAGATTCGGCGGCTGTTCCAGCAGTTCGAGGAGGTGGAGTTCGCAGTCGCGGACACGGGGCAGCGGCGCGTATGGTTCCGGAAGCCAGAGAATCAGGTACAGGCACCCTTCTTCTGAGCGATGTCAAGGCGCCGGAATTCCGGGGACGCAGAGCTTGTCCAGAAACTCGGGATGAGCCTGCGCAAGCCACAACTGGTTGGTGGCGGCCTGTTCATCGGACACAACATGGGGTAGTGCACAAGTGCCGCAAGGTAGTTTTCAGACAAGCTCCGCAATAAAAGATTCCTGACGCCGTAGAAACGCCGAACGCCGATCGTCTAACTCCGAACTGAACCGAAGTAGCACCGCGACCAAGCCAGAAGCTCCGAAGGCAGCCCGTCCATTCCAGATTGTAGATTGGCCGCGGCCAAGGGCCGCGAGTATCAAGTTGCCATCGGCCAGTGCGGGCCTCCGCTTTCCGCTCCCCGGTCTCGCGTACCCGTCTTGTGATGCAAACCGGGCTCCGACCATGTCGCCCGGTTCATTATCGTGAACCAGGTGTCTTCCGGGGACAGACACGAGATTCCCGAACCGAGACGGTTTGACAGCCCGTGTCACAAGGTCTAGAATCGTCTGGTGTACGATGACGAGATAGCGATTGTTAAGGGCCGGGCAGAAGGAGCTTGGGCCAGGCCGAGCATCTGTTCCAGTCGCTGCTGAATCGGTACTTCGGAGAGGAGAACTGGCATGGTCGAGGCTGACCGCCGGAGGTGGCTGAGTGACCGACCCGATCAGTCACAGATGTCGAAAGGAGCAATATGATTACGCATCGCAACCGCCGTGGCGACCTCTACTATCTGCACGACGGCAAGACCAAGACCGGCAAGCCCAAGTACTTCTTCTCGCGCAAGCGGGACGGAACCCTGGTAACTGCGGTTCCTGCGGGATTCGAGGTGTACGAAAGCCCCAATGCCCTGGTGCTGCTGCGGAGGATAGTGCCCTGCCCGGTCACAGGCGACGAGGCGAGAGCGGTCTCGGATGCGGTCAAGCAGAACGTCAAAGCCAGGAACGCCATCATTGATACGAAGGGCGGTGCTATCACGGTGTTCATGCCCAGCTTTGACCCTGCTGAATCTGCAGATGAGCTGGTCGTGGATTACCCGTTCCAGAGCCGAACGCGGCTGCTCTCGGTCCTGGAGCGTAGCGTGTACTTCTCTCCGATGATGCGATTCGTGCTCATGGACGAGAAGACGAGGGAGTACCAGGCGGAACGCTGGTGTCTCATGGGCTCCATTGACGACTGGATTTCGGTCGGAGCGCCCGGGCCGCTGCCGAGGCTGGCCCGTCGGTTCTGCCGGCATCTGGGTAGAGAGTCGTTCTTCGAACTGATGTGACCTGCCTGCATCGCCGTGACCGCGGAGTCCTGCGGCAAGCGGAGCGTCGGTTCGTATCGCTGGTGCATAGGTATTCTGGAAAGGAGAATTGACATGCCGAGAGAACGAGTGAAGCGTGGGAAACAGCGGGCGTTCGACCCGCACACTGGCGGCAGCCCGGTTCCTGAAGCAGTGCAGGATGCCGTGCGGCTGCGCATTCTGAACCATGCCCAGAAGCACTATGCCGGGAAGTTCACGAGGATTGACGTGAGGTTCCGCGGTACATTGAGTCCCGACCCGAGCCCGAGCATTGCGTCGCCGCGGGTGGCACTTGACGACGGTCTTCAGGACCCCGACGGCCTCAGGACAGAGGCGGCGGAGAGAAACAACGTCGCGAAAACGACGATCCTGCATGATTGTAGTATAGAGGGTATTCGGAACACGCCGGTGCATCTGGTCAGGTTGCGCTACTTCGACGAGAATCGGTGGAGCCTCGCATTCTACACGTACAGCAATGAGCGCTACGAGCTGTGCGTCTACCCTCATGGCTCCTGGTTCGGGACAGTCGAGCAGGCGTTCGACGTCGGCGCGGTCTACATGACGGACTGACAGCTCCGCGCCTGCCTCTGGAACACCTTCCGCACGCACTGACGGCCGAGAATCCGGGTCTGTAATCGGATTGGGCACCACACCGAGGCATTGCAGATTTCAGATTGCAGATTGGCAGGGCTTCCGGGGACGCTGACCGCATTCTGGTGACCGCGGAGTCCCGCGCGGATTCGGCTGGTTTCACGACAGCTTACGGCTGACGGCTAACAGCTTACGGCCCCGCGCATGGCGCGGAAACCCCAGACTCCGAACCGCACGCGCTACGCGCGATTGACCAGCCAACACATTCTAGATGCCAGATTGAAGACGACAGTGTCGACTGTCGCCCCGCTCGTTCCTACGGTGGCGCAGCCCCGAGGAACCAAGGGGTCTCTTCTGAAAGGTCCGTTCGGCGACGCTGCGCGTCGGTTGCCGATTGGCGGGAGGGAACGGTCTAGAGGGACCGGCAGACCTGCCGAAGTATCAGGACGACACGCGACCGGTCGCCGGGCGTGAGCCTGCCCAGCTTATTGTCCACCAGCCTCCGCGTAGCGTGGCGACCTTGTGGAGCCGGACTACCGACGGCAACAGCAGCCCGGCCTGCCGCCATTCGTCCAGCGTGACACCTGCGTCGCAGCCGAAAGCTAGCCGGTGACGCGGGCCACTACAATGTCGTCGTCGCCGGTGTCGTGCAGTATCAGCGCCGGGCGTCGCTTCGACCCGGATGTGTCCGTGAAGGGAAACTCCAACAGGACAACGTCGCCGGCCGAGTACGAGGCCATTGTTCAGGGCCGGTCGTACACTGCATCGGCCGCGGCGTAGCCGGAGCAGAACTGGACCGCGGTGAGCCGTTCCCAGACGTTCTGCTCGTCAGCGTCGGCCGGGTCCGGAATCAGCACAATCACGCGCGCCGCCTTGCCCGCGGGCAGCAATCGACGCAGTCGCTCGGGCGGTTCGAGGTTGCCCTCGGGTGTGATCTTGGCCGGTAGCTCGTATGCTTTCACGAATCCTCGTCAAGAGTATGCTGCATGCGGATGCCGGAGTCAACTTCAGCGGTCGCAGAAGAATCCAGGGACTGCATTCGGACTGGACCACGGAAATTGGCGAGTGACGATCGACGATTTTCGGAAGAGTCCCGATGACGCAGCAGACGATTCCTGACGCGCGGCGTGGCGCGTAGAGGCGATAGGCGCGGAGCGCGGAACGACGAACGTCGGAGCACGAATACCGAATGCCGGCCGGAGGCTGGTGTCTGCCCGCGCGGTCGAGACTAACGGCCCGGCACGACAATGCGCTGAGACAACCGGCCGGCCGGGGTTTCCAGAGACAGAAGGTACGTACCGGGAGTGAGGTCCCGGACGATATCGAGGCTGTGCTCGCCGGCCGTGGTTTGTCCCGAGGCGACTGCACGAACCACCCGGCCGTCGGAGGAGAATACGCTCAGGCGGACTGCGCCGGGTTTCTCCATGCGATAGCGGACCTTGATCCCGCCGGTCGCCGGGTTCGGTATCACCAACAAGCGCCCGGTCGCGGGCATGCTCCCGTTCCCTTCCTCTTCTTCTATTACTGAGGTAAAGTGGAACTGGTGAACGGTCATCTGGAGGGTATCCATCGTCACCCGTCTGCCATAGCGGAGCATCTGGTCATGGCTGGACGCGAGTATCTGGTGGAAGGCGTTGCAGGGAGTGCCGTGGCAGGGCGTCGAGTCGGAATAGAGCGTACCGTTGCCCGGGTTCTCGGTGTTCAGGTTGTCCGGGTCCGTCCGCCTGTAGTCGTGCTGTAGCGTTGGTTCACCAGCCTTAGCGGGACGCACCAGACCGCCTCGTCCTGCCGCCTGTCATGCCGCGCAGCAAGTCCGACCGCGAATGCGGCGAAGAGAAGAGCCCCAGCTCCGCTCATGTAACCAGTCTAAGCTGGCTTCCGCTCAAGTCAAACCGCCAGGCGCGCCGGAAGGACTCTCTGCCGGCGCCGCGCCCGGAAGCCGATACGTATGGCTTCGTGCCTTATGACCGACCCCTATCGCGGTTCTTCGGCCTGCAATGCTTTGTTGACAGAAATATCAGGGAATGTAAGATGAAGGTAGTGCACCAGCCTTCCGGTTACCACTGGGTCGCTTGCGCCGCGCGCCGCGGGGCGCTTCGCGGCCGAGTTTCCGCCCCCGTGCCGTTCGCAGGCATCGCCGTGTCCGTACCTGTCAGGTGGGTTCAGGGATTACTTCCCTTGACACTCGAAACCGGGAAACCTATAATACCGAAGCTATGAAAAAAGGAGGAAGAATGCGCACAAAGCACTATGCTTTTGCCGCAGCTTCAGTTGTTCTCTTGGTCCTGGTACTTGCCTCCCCGTCGCTGGCCGCCCAGGGCAATGCCAAGCCCTGCCTGTGCCATCCGAAGATTACGCCGATGACGGGAACGGCAAAAACCGTGTTCGTCGCCTCGGTCGCGTACAGTGACCCGGACGGCGACGCTCCCGCCAAGGTGGAAGTCTATATCGACAACGTCGGCTACCAGATGCGCCTCGCCCGCGGCAAGGCCGCCAACGGGACCTATCGGGCCCGGCTGACTCTTCCTCCGGGCGAACATTCGTACTTCTTCTACACCGAGGACGCGCGCGGCGCGACCGAGCGGTTCCCCCGCTACGGGGCGTACAACGGCCCGTTCGTCGGCGCCAAGAAGCCGATGAACCGGCTGCCGCTACTGACCGAGGGGGGCGTCTATTTCGATTACGGCTCGGACCAAAGCATCTACACCTACACGGTTCACTACAAGGACATGGACTGCCCGCCGTCGCCTCAGGTCAAGGTGGTCGTCGATGGCATCGTCCACGACATGAAACTCCATAGCGGCAAGTCCAACGACGGCGTCTACCACTACCAGACAAAGCTGCCTGTCGGTCCCCACGCCTACTACTTCATGGCCCGGGATCGAAACGGCGATTGCGTGAGTCTGCCGTCCGCGGGCTTCATCCGCGGCCCGCAAGTCGTGGCCTGGGAGAACTCGGCGCCGAAGCTGATCGACCACCGTATTGAGCCGGCGACCGGCGGGACGAGAAACCGCTACGGCTACCTCGTGCACTACAACGATGTTGACGGGGACGACCCGCCCGTCGCGCTCATCTACATCGACAACGTCCCGCACGGTATGAAGCTGGTCAGTGGTAACGCGGGCAACGGCCTCTACTCGTACGCCAGCGGCCTGTTCCTCAGCAACATGCACACCTACTATTTTTACTTCGAAGACGGAAAGGGCGGTACCCGCCGGCTCCCGGCCGTGGGCGTATTCCACGGCCCGGTCGTCACCCGGTAGCGGAACCGAACAACTTAACGGAGGATTGAATGAACTGGAAAAAGTCTACAGCGACAGCCGTGCTGGCACTGGTTGTCATCTTCTGCATGACCGGTTGCCCCAAGAAGCCGCCGGCAACGCCGGGGGCCCCGATGGGCCCGGACTCGACCTGGACCTACGCGACCACCGTATTCAAGGTCTGGACCACTGCCACGGGCAACATCCGCTACGTCATGAACTGGACTGACGCGACCGACACGAGCACCTTGAGCTACGCGTCCGGTGATACGGCGTCGGTGACCCACGTGTGGGACGCTGTGGGCACCTACGACGTCAAGGCGATGGCGATTCTCGACGCGGACCCGGCCAAGGCTTCCGAATTCTCGCCGGCCAAGTCAGTGAAGGTCATCCTGAACAACCGGCCGGTGGTTGACTCCGTGCAACACCCCCCGGTCGGCGTGAAGGATGGCGAAACCTTCATCACCGTCTATGGCAGCGACGTGCTGGACGGCGACAGCCTCCGGGTCATCGTGAACTGGGGAGGCAGCAAGGACACCACCACTGAGCTCTTCCCCACGCCCTGCGTCTCCACGGTGAGCCACGTCTTCACTTCGCTTGGAGACGCGACGATTATAGTTTGGACCCAGGACTGGAAGGGCGCGAAGTCGCTGCCGGACACGATCGTCATTCCCATCGGTACTTCCGGCGGCGTCTTGTGGTACTGGTGGAGCAGCGACCCCGAGAACGGTGAGGAACCGCTGACGACTTCCCCAATCGTGGCCAACGACGGCACTGACGAGGTCGTGCTCAGCAGTTGCGAAGGTGACTACAAGTTCTACTCCATCCGCGCCAGCAACGGCGGCAGCAAGAAGAACCAGACCACCAAGGAGACCGAGGGCGCATTCACCAGCCACCCGGGCTTCGCGAACGGGCACATCATCGTCGGCAGCGACGAGGGTGAGCTCTATGCCTTGTCGCTGCTCGACAACCTGAAAGTGGACTGGCAGTTCCCGGACAGCGGGATAGAGAAAACTACCGGCACCGAGTGGGGTGCGCCGGCGTTCAGCGGTTTCAGCTTCTACATCGGCCATGACGACGACAGTATCTTCAAGTTCGCGGACAACGGCGTCGCGGGCACCCGGGTTGCCGCGTATGGCCTCCACGCCTCGGTGGTTGACGCGCCGATAGTCGACGCGAGCGGCAACGTCATCTTCGCCACGGACTCGGCCTTTTTGTACAAGATGGACGCCAACCTGAACTCGCCAATCTGGAAATCCGCGTTGCGAGGCGGGGGCGAGGTATTCGGACCGATACTCGGCAACGACGGCACGATTTACTGTACCTCGGACTCCTCCCTTCTGTACGCGATTGACCCAACGGACGGCAGCGTGAAATCAGGCTGGCCTCTGTCCCTGGATGGCGACGTGTCGCGGCCGGCCCTTGGCCAGTCGGCGCTCTTCATCGCCAGCGCCTTCGGCACCGCCTATTCCATCAATCCTGCGACCGGCAGCATCAACTGGGAAAAGGCGCTCACCACGACCGACGGGTTCTATACCACCCCCGTCGTTGCGGCGAACGGCTACGTCTATTTCCAGAGCGACGCCGACATGCTCTACTGCGTGAATCAGGCCGACGGCACGGTCATCTGGACCTGCAACTGCCCGAACTACCTGCCCCGCACCGGTGGCGGCAGCCCGCACCGGCCGCGAAAGCTGCAGTTGAATGGCTACGCCGCGAACCCGTCCATCACGTCCACCGGCGACATCATCGTTGCCGGCGATGACGCCTGCTACTGCGTAGCCGGCTATCCGGAAGGCCCGCTCGACCCGGCCGCTGCCTGGCCCAAGTGGCAGAAGAACCTCTCGAACGCCGGTAAGTAGCGAAAGTACACCTCCTAGACCACGGCAGGCCCTCTTCCGAGGGCCTGCCCCTTTTCGACATGGACCCGCAACCCGCAGTATGCGCAAGTCAAAAGGCAAATGTCAAAACGGCGGACGGAAGACTACAGGTATCAGATTGCTGATTGCAGAGATCAAACACCCCGAGGCGAAACCTGCTACGAGAAGAAACACGAAGACCGGGGTATGGTAAACCGGGATCGAGGCCGGCGAAACCCAGGTCCTGATTTCACTCTTCACCATTCTCAATTCACTATTTCGTCATTCCCCCGCAGCGATTGACAGGAGCCGTTTCCGGGCTATCCTTGTCCCTTGCCGGCAGGGTCGAATCCTGCTTCTAACAGCCGGGCTGACGACCGCCTGCCGCATGGCAACACGACAGACACGGAGGTAGACATGAGATTCAGGAGATTCCCCCCGGCTTTGCTCATCGCGCTGGCCGCGCTTCTGGTCGGCGCCTGCGCGAAGTCGCCGCTCGTTCCGGGCCAGCCCAAGGGCCCGTCCCAGTGGTTGCGCAACGTCGCGATGGCCTGTACGACTTTCACGACCGATCCGTCCGGGGCTCAGGTCGCGTACCAGTTTGACTGGGGCGACGGCACCAAGTCCGAATGGTCGCAGTTCATGGACGGCGGCGTGGCGTTCGCGGATACGCACACTTACACTGAACTCGGCCCGGTCGACATCATGGTACGGGCCAAGAACAGCAAGAAAGCATCGGGCTGGTCCGAGCCGCTGAGCATCAACGTCACCCCGGGTGAGGGCAACATCGCCTGGTCCATCGGCTTCACCGACCCCGAAGACCCGGAGGACTCATCGGACTTCAGCATCAATTCCTTCGCCCTGGGCCCGGACAACACGGCCTACGTCGCCTGCGACTACGGCGCTCTCATCGCGCGCAAGCAGTCCGGCACCGCCTGGAAGTTCATCCTGCCGGGCCTCGATGAGTTCCGCGCCGCACCCGTGGTCGCCGACGACGGCACCATCTTCATCGGCTGCTCGAATGACACAATCTACATCCTCAACAGCGACGGCACAGTCAGGGCGCGCGTCTCTGTCGGCGGGGCAGTCTACGCCACCGGCGCGCTTGGCACGGATGGCACGGCCTACTTCCAGACCGAAGATTCGATGGTCCTCGCGGTCCGGCCGGACGGGAGCCAGCCCTGGTCGGTGCCGTTCCAGTCAGGCGGCGGCAACTCCGCGCCGGTCGTCGGTCCTGGCGGCACGATCTACGTCGGGACTCAAGAAGGCTCGGTCTGGGCCATCAACCCGGAGGACGGTTCGGCCAAATGGCCGGGCCCGTACAATCTCGGCTCTGAGCCGATCGTCGCCCCGCCCGCGATTGACCCGAGCCGGAATGCGCTCTACGTCGCGAACGGCTTAGGCCTGCTCCAGTCCATCGACCTGACGAGCGGCACCGGCAACTGGTCGTACAACGCCGGGGACGATGCGTCGGGACCGGTAGTCGGCACGGACGGCAGCGTCTACATCGGCGGCGGCGGCAAGTTGTCGAAACTCAACCCCGATAATGGCGCAGTGATCTGGATATTCACCCCGCCGCTGGCCGGCGTCGTCTCGACGCCGGCGGTCACGGCTGACGGCTACCTATACATGCTTGCAGTAGCTGGCAAGAAGAAGCTCGCTCTTCAGGCTACCGACTCGCTCTACGCGGTCAACGCGGACGGCACCGAGCGCTGGGCCTGCGGTCTAGGCGAAGGCTACTCCGACCCGGACTACCCGCTCTCCGCGCCCAAGGTTGACGCCAGCGGCCTCATCTACGTCGGCGACGGCTTCAGGGCATGGTGCGTAGTCGGCATCAGTGGCCCGGCCACTTCCGCGTGGCCGATGTTCCAGCACGACGCCGCGAACTCAGGCAGGGCGAGGTAAGGAATGAGGAATGATGAGGGAGAAGTGAGGAGCGAGGATTGCGGCGTCCTCCATCCTACGTCCACCATCTTCCATCCTCTCCCCGCCCGGCCCGACCATCGGACAATCGAGCCGCGCATCCTCGAATTCTGGCGCGCGGGCGGCTACTTCCGGAAACTCGTCGAGCGCAATCGCGGCAACCCGAAGTTCAAGTTCCTCGACGGGCCGATTACCGCCAACAACCCGATGGGCGTGCACCACGCCTGGGGCCGGACCTACAAAGACCTGTTCCAGCGCTACCACGCCATGCTCGGGCATGACCAACGGTACCAGAATGGGTTCGACTGCCAGGGCCTCTGGGTCGAAGTCGAAGTCGAGAAGGAGCTGGGCTTTAAGTCCAAGCGCGATATCGAGAAGCTCGGAATCGACCGGTTCGTCGAGCAGTGCAAAGAGCGCGTGCTGAAGTACTCGCGCATCCAGACCGAGCAGTCAATCCGGCTGGGCCAGTGGATGGACTGGGACAACTCCTACTTCACCATGTCCGACGAGAACAACTACTCCATCTGGCACTTCCTGAAGAAATGCCACGAGCGTGGCCTCATCTACGAAGGCACCGACGTGATGCCGTGGTGCTCGCGCTGCGGCACCGCCATCTCCGATCAGGAAATCGCAACCGAAGGCTACCGCGAGCTGACGCACAAGGCAGTTTTCTTCCGTCTTCCGGTTGTCGGGCGTGAGAGTGAGTACCTCCTGGTCTGGACCACCACGCCGTGGACTCTCACCTCCAACGTCGCCGCCGCGGTTCACCCCGAGTTGGTCTATGTCCGTGCCCGCCTCGACGACGCGACCTACATCCTTGCCAAGCCCCTGCTCACGGTGCTCGGGACCGGCGCGCAGGTGGTTGAAGAACTGACCGGCAGCAAGCTCGTCGGCCTCCGCTACCAGGGGCCGTTCGACGAACTCGAACCCCAGAAAGGCATCGAGCACCGCGTAATCCCGTGGGACGAGGTAAGCGCATCCGAAGGCACCGGCATCGTCCACATCGCACCCGGCTGCGGCAAAGAGGACTTCCTCTTGAGCAAAGATCACCAACTCGCGGTCATCGCGCCGCTGTGCGAAGACGGTACTTTTGCCAACAACTTCGACTGGCTCAAGGGCATGGACGCGCAGGCTGCGGCCCAGCCGGTGTTCGAAAGCCTTGAGAAGAAGGGACTCCTCTTCAAGGTCGAAGAATACACCCACCGCTACCCGGTTTGCTGGCGCTGCGGCCAGGAGTTGGTGTTCCGGCTGGTCGACGAATGGTTCATCTCGATGGACTCGCTGCGCGAAGGAATAATGGAGTCGGCAAAGCAGGTGCGCTGGATTCCCGACTTCGGCCTGGCCCGCGAGCTCGACTGGCTCAGCAACATGTCGGACTGGTGCATCTCCAAGAAACGGTATTGGGGTCTGGCCCTGCCCATCTTCCGGTGCGAGTGCGGCTGGTTTGACGTCATCGGCTCGCGCGAGGAACTCAAGACACGCGCGCTTTCCGGTTGGGATCAGTTCGAGACCCATTCGCCGCACCGGCCATGGGTGGACGAAATCAAGGTCAAGTGCGGCAAGTGCGGCAAGCCGGTATCCCGTATCAATGACGTCGGCAACCCATGGCTCGACGCCGGCATCGTGCCTTTCTCGACCACCCACTACCTCACTAACCACGATTATTGGAAGGAGTGGTTCCCGTTCGACTTCATCACGGAGTGCTTCCCCGGTCAGTTCCGCAACTGGTTCTACGCGATGCTGGCCATGTCCACGGTCCTCGAGAAGTGCTCGCCCTTCAAGACTTTGCTCGGCTACGCGACGATGAAAGGCGCGGACGGCCGGGACATGCACAAGTCATGGGGCAACGCGATCGACACCGAAGAGGCCTTCGACAACATGGGCGCCGACGTGATGCGCTGGGTGTTCATCCGCCAAAACCCGGTCCAGAACCTGAACTTCGGATATGCCCTCGGCGACGAAGTTCGCCGCAAGCTCCTGACCCTCTGGAACGTGTATAGCTTCTTCGTGACCTACGCGAACATCGACCAGCTCGACCCGACGAAGCTTACGGTCAAGCCCGGGGACCTGACCCGGCTCGACCGCTGGATGCTCTCGCGCCTCAATTCGCTGGTCAAGCTCACCCGTGAACGCCTTGAAGACTTCGACCCGGCGCCGGTGCCCCGCGCGGTCGAGGAGTTCATTGATGACCTGTCGGTCTGGTACGTGCGCCGCAGCCGCCGCCGGTTCTGGAAATCTGGCTCGGATACGGACAAACACGCGGCCTACGAGACGCTCTACCGCTGCCTCACGACGCTCACGCGACTCCTCGCGCCGTTCATGCCTTTCCTTGCCGAGGAAATGTACCAGAATCTCACCCGCTCGGTCGACCCCGGCGCGCCGGAGTCGGTCCACCTGAGCCCGTACCCGGAACCGGAGGCCGGGATGATTAGCGAAGCGCTGGAGAAAGAGGTCGGTCTCGTTCGCTCGGTCGTCTCGCTGGGCAGAGCCGCGCGCGAGAAGTCGAAGCTCAAGGTGCGCCAGCCGCTGCAGGCCGCGCTCATCCGCCTGAACGAGCCGGGCGAGAAGGATGCTGTCCTCCTCCACGCTGAGACAATCAAGGAGGAACTGAACGTCCATGAACTGCTGTTCAGTGACAAGGACACGCAGTTCCCGGCCGACTACGTTGTCGAGCAAGACCCGAATCGCGCGGTCGGCATCTGCACCAAGCTGACCACCGAGCTTGAGAACGAGGGCTTCGCCCGCGAACTCGTCCACAAGGTCCAGAATATGCGCAAGGCGGCCGGGTTCGAGGTCACCGACCGCATCCGGCTCCACTGTCAGGCGTCGCCGCGCCTCGCCGCGGCGGTGCGGGCATTCGAGGATTACATCCGGCGCGAGACTCTGGCTCTGGCCGTGACCGACGAACCACTGGCCGAACCTGACATCCGGGAGACCGCGAAGATCAACCGGGAACCGGCCGAACTGGCGCTCAAGAGAGCGAGGGAATGATGAACAAACGCGAACTGCTCAAGTACGAACGGGCGCTGCTGGCCGAGAAGCAGCGAATGCTGAAGCAGGGCCGGGCTACCGACGAAGTGATGGATGCCGCCGCTCCGGACGCGACCGGCGACGTTTCCAGCCACCGCACGTATACCGCGGACCAGGGCACCGAAAACTACCAGCGCGAAATGGCCTCGCGTTTCAAGACCATCGAGACCGACACGCTGCGCCAGATCGAGGACGCCCTGAAACGGATTGCCGACGGCACATATGGTATTTGCGTGAACTGCGGGGAGCCGGTACCCAAGGCGCGGCTTGATGTTGTCCCCCACGCCCGGTTCTGCATGAAGTGCCTGAACAAACGCCCGCGCTGACCCTTCTCGTTCATCGCTCCTCGTCCATCGCTCTTCTTTCCTTTGCCATTTCCCCTCTCCCCTTCACCCTCGCCATTTCCCCTTTCCCCTCCCCCTTTGTCATTTCCCCTTCTGACTTGGTCATTCTCCCACGCGTAACCTGAAGCTGACCGTCGAGTTCGACGGCACGAACTACGCGGGCTGGCAGTACCAGCCCCGTCATCCGACCGTCCAGGGCGAAATCGAGTCCGCATTCGGCAAGATCCTCCAGAAGAAGGTCACGGTCTATGGCTGCGGCCGAACCGATGCCGGAGTGTCAGCACGAGTCTATGCCGCAAACGCCCATATCGACTCGCCGCTCAGCATCGACCGCCTGAAACTCGCGCTCAACCACTTCCTGCCCAATGACATTCTGGTCCTGTCCATCGAAGAGGCGAAGCCCGGATTCCATGCCCGTCACAGCGCCCTGGGCAAGACCTATGTCTATCGTATCGTACGTCGCAAGTCTCCACTGCGACGCAGGCACGCTTGGGAGTTCTGGTTCAAGCTTGACGTAGAAAAGATGCGCAAGGCCGCCCATCTGTTCGAGGGCGCAAAGGACTTCCGACCATTCTGCCAGACGAGAGACGAGGACGGCCTCTGCCACGTCCGTCACGTTCGGGTCAGCGCGGGACATGAACGAATCGTCATCGATTCGTATCGTGTCCCAAGCCCCCCCGACGAAGTCCTCGTTACAGTAGAGGGCGACCGGTTCCTCTACAAGATGGTAAGAAGAATCGTCGGCGCTCTCGTTGCCTGCGGCTCAGGCAGGCTCACTCAGAAAGACATCCGCGCCGCGCTCGCGGGCAAGCCGTACCGACCCTTCCAAACCGCCCCGGCCCAAGGCCTGCTGCTCTACTCGGTTGACTACGAGTAAGGAACGACCCACAGGTCTCCCGGCGTCCCGGGTGGCACTCGTAGTCGGGAATTCGGACGGAATCGGCCTGGCCCTCACGCAGGAACTCCTCCGGCGGGGATGGACCGCGCTGGGCATCTCGCGTAGCAATTCGCCGGTCCGGCACGAAGCCTACCGTCACACCCGGGCGCTGGTGCAGGATGACACGTACACGGAGAAGCTCAAGACGCTGCTGGCGACTGCCACGCCACCGGACCTGTGCGTCTACTGCGCAGGAGTCGGCGAGCCGCTGGACACTTCCCGCATGGAACGGGAAGCCGAGGTCTTCGAAGTGAACCTCGTGGGAATGGTGAAGACGGCGGCCTGTGTCATACCATTGATGGAACGGCGCGGGGTCGGGCATTTCATCGGCCTGTCCAGCCTGGCCGACGAACTGGTGTCGGCCGACGCCCCGAGTTACAGCGCCTCCAAGGCGGGCTTCTCAAACTATCTCGGCGGCTTGGCCCTTGCCCTGAGACCGAAGGGCGTCTATGTCACCAACGTTCGGTTCGGGTTCGTTGACACGAAGATGGCCAAGAGCGAAGTGAAGCCGTTCATGATGCCCGTCGACCGGGCCGTCCGCCATCTGCTTACCTGCATCGAGCGGAAGCCCGTTAGCTACGCCGCCCCTTGGCCGATGGTCCCACTGGTCAGGCTCCAGCATTGGATCATGAGGTTGAAGACCCTGCTACCCGGTCCCGCTCCGAGGCGCTGACCCGCCCCGTCGGTCCAGATTGCCGTCCGCTGGCCGCAGGAGCCATTCCAGACGACCCCGGCCCACGACCTGCGGCTCGACTCGGTCGAGTACTAAGCGCTCTTCGCGAACGATTTCCGAGCGGCCGGCCCGCGCACCGCGCCCCCGCGCGTCATCCAAAATCAGACCGTCAAAGCCATCCTGTCAAAGCCACCTGTCAAAGCCATCCTGTCAAAGCCATCCTTGACACGCACGCCACGCCCCTGTTTAATCTGGCCGTACCGCCATCGGGGAAACGCTATGACCAGCATGCGGCGTCCGGAAACTCAGTCAAGTACAGACCCTCTATTGGGTCGGGCAGCGCGTAAGGAGGCAGGATGAGGCACCTGAAGGAACTCACATTCGTCGTGGGGCTGACGTTGAGCCTGCAGACAGCAATCGCCGCTCATGACGTGGGCGTGACGAGAATCATTGCTCCGGCCACAACTGTCGGAGCCGGGCTGAGCATCGTTCCCGCCTGCTCGGTCTACAACTACGGCACCTTCATGGAATCAACCTACACCGTGCGTATGATAATTGGCAACTCGTACAACGACACGGCCACGGTTCTCAACCATCTGCCGGGGTCGTTTCGCCTGGTCACCTTCCCACCTTGGGTTGCCGGACCGCTGGGGTCGAGCACGGTGACGTGCTCAACGCGGTTGGCTCTCGACTCAGTGCCCGCCAACAACCGCCTTGCCCGACCGACCTATGTCTGGTCCTGGCCATTCGGCCAGATGTACGTCAGGACCGGAATCACCGGCACGTTCAACGGCCAGCCACTCAAAGGGACCGGCAGCGGCAAGTTGGACACGACTGGTCTGTACCCGAGCGCTCTCTGGAACTACTACGACAGCGTGCCGAGCGATTTTCACCCGTTCCTGACCCTGTTCCCGGCTCCGCTAGAAGCCGAGTCCGGTGCAATCAACCTCTGGCAACTCTGCGGCGGCAACCTGAACATGACCCGGACATTCACCTGGCCGTCGTATCCTGCTGACACAGTCTATACCGGCATCTACAGCCAGGTCGTAGGATGCACACTCCAAGTCGGTATCGCCGCCTTCGGTCAGTGGCCTGATTGGCCTGACGATAGCAACTTGGACATAGTGCCCTGCGTGATGCACTGGACCCAGCAGGACTCAGTGACCGTGTCAGAACAGGGCACGCTTGGCTACATCAGAGCTTCAGGCGAGACTCTGCTGACGACGGTTACCTCCACGTATACCGGTGCCCGCCGCCACCTGCCGGCCCCGGAGGTCAGCAAGACCTACTTCCCGTTCGTTACGGACTCAAACCAACTCTCAAGCGTTTCATGGTGCGGCAGAACGATGCCCGAAGTCCGTGGCCGGCAGATTGACTTCTGGGGCAGCATTGATGGTACCGTCAACGGCGGACCTGTTTCGGGGCGGACTTGGGGTATGCTCGACACCACGGGCACGAACTGCGGCTATGCCTACGTGTACTGCGACACCCTGTCCATGCCGCTGCTGGTGCTGGCGCCCTGTATGTGCTGGTGTCACCCACTGGGGATCGAGCCGGCATCCGCCAGGGTTCAGAACCTCTGGTCCCTGAGCGGCGGCAACTGTGTCGCAGACCGGACGGTCGTCTTCGGAAGCTCCGATAGCATTTCAGCGAGACTGTCGGCCTCGGCCACGGGCACCGTCCTGCGACGCTCGTTGCAGATGTTCGGAGCATACACCGGACCGACCGACTTAGCACGGTGGGCTTCGTCGGAAGCACTGTGGCACCAGCAGGATTCGGTGATCCTGGGGGACCAAGGTTGCGCAGTTCTCCTGACCAGCACTGGCGACAGCGTCGTCGGTAGCTTCACAACGACGTTTCAAGGCCTTCGCCGACGACTCAGTTTCGACCAGACCGCAGAGATGACCGCCATCTGCCGTTGCTCGCTTGGCTTCCTCGCTTATACCTGGACTGGAACGGTAGATTCGGCTACCGTCGGCCTGCAGCAACGCTCCGAGCACCCGGCGCCCAGCGCTCCGTACGTCACCGTCGCCCCGAATCCGTCATTGGGCGCGTTGGCTATCACATATTCCCTGCCTGAGGACGGCGATGTCAGCCTGAAGCTGTATGACGTAACCGGAAGCTGCATTTCGGTGCTGCGGGCCGGCCGGGTGCCCGCAGGTGAATACTCAACCCGGCTGGACGCTGGCAAGTTGTCGCGCGGAGTGTACGTCCTGAGGCTCGATGCCGACGGCTTCAGCACGACCCGGAAGCTGGTCATTGAACGAGGACGGCCACAGTGACCGTAGAGGAAAGCAACACCGATGAATTGAGGGGAGGCTAGAATGTCAGTACCGAGAGTGCCAGAACTACTCGAAAATGCCAAGAGGAGCCTGTTCGAGACGACGTACGTAACCATCAAGGCAGAACGAGCGACAAGTGAAACGAGAACCGAGGAGGTAACTATGACGAGATCGAGGTCTCTCAGCGGACCCGCCAATGTGCGACCTACGAGCTGCGTCAGCGGTGCCAAACGCGGACACGGACAACGCGCCCTCTGGCCCTGGCTGGGACTCCTGCTTGCGTTGTGTGTGCCCCAAATGCTGCTGGCATTTGACACGGGGTTTCACAGGGAGATAACGCGAGACGCTCTGTGTCACGTTGGCTTCGAGGGAAGCACGTCATCAGCCATGATTGTGATGATCGGAAACGAATACGTGGACCAGTTTCAGGCTGCCCAGAATGTTGTAGATGAGCATCCCACCTTAGGTGCTGGGTGGGGCAACCTCTTCGGACCGGTAGAGCTGCGATCTCTATCCTCGCGCTGGATGCACTTCTCTTCGCTGAAGGACGGCACAATCCCACGATGTGTCCCGGGGTTTCTACCAGACAAGGCCAAGGATCTGTGGGACAGACTCAGGTTGAACACATACGCGCAGGCGATGACATCGAAGGAGTCGGGGGACGTCGTAGGCTTCTTGACTCTCCTGGGCATGACGCTTCACGCCGTCCAAGACTTCTACAGCCATTCGAACTGGGTTCAATTGGTTCCGAACGGGGATAGCACGTTCTTTGACGTTCGGCCAGATGCTGCTGTGCTGAACAACGTGGTTGCGGCCGACAGTCTATACTGCGACGACCGCCTCAGCAACTCTCCTCTTCCGTCGCCGTACTTCATCAAGACGTATGGTGCTGCTTTCTGGGCGACTGTCCAGTGGCTGCGAGCTGTCCGCCAGTGGGTTGGTGACGACTTCTGGAATCGAGCACGAGATTGGAGCGCGAATGCCGATGCACTGGCGAATGAGCTGCGTGACCTCCGATACCTTTCTTGGTACGCTGGTCAGTGGAAGGGTGGAGCGCGGGAAGATGACGATTTGGGTGGAGTTGGGATCTGGTACAGTCTCCCGACCGCATCTCATCCACCACTCGAAGCATGGAAGAGACTCTGTCCGCTTCTCTGGCAAGGCCCAGTGTACTCGGGGGTGGAATCGGCCATTGTGGAGCCGCTCCCTCACGACTCAGCGGGCGCAGAAGCTTCCGCCGGCGAGCGCGTCTTCTTGCGTCGCTGGCTCGTGGTCAGAATAGATGATGTGGCGATGTTGCCGGGCGTACGTCCTGACCCCTACGATGGCGCAGATTTCTATGCGAAGGTCGACGTGGACAATAGGCAGTACTTCTGCGGTTTTGCTGGCGACGACAAGCAGGCGTTCAGTACGCATTGGAACTGGGTCGTGCTTGTACCAATGCTCGGGAGCAATCCGCAGACCAAACGACACTACATGAACATCGCGCTGATGGATGAAGACGCCTGGGGCGGCTTTGAATCTAGCGTGAATACCGATGACGAAATAGACATCATGCCTGGCGAGGATGCGAAACTCTGGCAGGCGAACTACACGGAGGATGAGCTGCTCGGTGCAGGTCGCTTCATAGAGACGTCCGGGTCAGGTGACAATGACCCGGGACGCATGTCGTTCGCAGTCTGGGGTGAAGACCACGACTACTACGCAAAGCCTCGGGTACTTTCCATTAGCCCTTGGTACGCGAGACCAGGAGACGAAAAGTCCGTCAAGATCATCGGGGATGACCTCCGCGACGTCACCGACGCCTTCTTCGAGCATTCGTTGACCGAACAACCCAGCGGAATCGGGGCGGCCATTGTCTCGGTGCCAAACCCGCAGGAGATGACCGTTAACGTCCACGTCTTCAGCGACGCCCTCCCCGGGCCGCGGAACGTGATTGTGCGCACCCTGAAGAACGGGCAAACCGCAGAAGCTGCGCTAGAAGGCGCGTTCTCAGTGCTTGGCCCTCCAGTAGTTACCTCGGTTACGCCCAATGCAGCCAGCGCCAAGGAGCCTATCAATGCGCCCGTGACCTACAAGCGGGGCGCGACTCTAGGAAACGAGACAAGTCGTAATGAGCATGTACACCTGTCCGTCATTCCGCAGGAAATCGAGGTCACGATTCTCGGTGAGAACTTCAGCGGGGCCACAGGCGTGTATATCGTAAGCGGTCAGCACCATGGCCGTCTGAGCCCCCGTAGACATCCGGCCAGTCCGTCAAACGTGCCCGGCGGAGTCGTAGTTAGTAGCTTCGAGGTAGTCAGCAATACGGAGATAAGGGCTCTGATTCATGTTGAACCCACTGCCAGTAGCGGCTACAGGGATGTCCAGGTTGAATGTGGACCAGCCAAAGGGCACGGCGACGGGCTTTTCTTCGTCGTCACTGGCTTACCTTCAATCCAGACACCCTTGATCCCTGCCCAGGCGGCGGTCGGAGAGACCCTGGATGTTCTCGTGAAAGGTGACAACTTCTGCTACGGGACGGACGTGGGCTTCAGCGGCACCGGGATTCATGTCTTGGACGTCCGCGTCGCGAGCCACGACCAGCTTGTGGTTTCGATCAGCATAGATGCTCAAGCACCGATCGAGAAACGAACAGTCACGGTCTACACTCCTGAGGGCTTGACGACGTTGCCCGAAGCGTTCGATGTGGTGTTCCTGCATCTGATCACGCCGCCGGCCGGGATCGAGGGACGGAGATTCGGCACGCAGCCAGCGACGCCAGAGTCCACGCGGGCGCCCAGAGCGCTTCCTGATTCGCTCGACAGGCCGGGGCGCGGTGGCGGCCGATAGGATTCGCGCGAAATGCGGGATCCGAGATTGTCCAAATCGAACCTGTCTGGCACAGCGAACGAGCAACAGCGGCGGGCGGCTCAGCGGAGTCAGAGGAAGTGGTTCGTTTGCATCGTGCTGATGTTGCTTGGTGCGCAGATGGCCGTGGCCGGGCACGACTATGGTGTCACCAGAATTGTCAGCCCGCCCACTACGATCTCTATCGGGGCAAGCGTCGTTCCGGCATGTTCGGTCTACAACTTCGATGGTGATACCTTGGACTACGAAGTGCGGGCGAGAATCGGCAGTTCCTATGACCAGACCGTGACCGTTACCAACCACTCACCGCATACCTATCGGCTCGTCTCGTTCCCGGCTTGGACCGCCGGGCCGCTGGGCACAAGCACCGTGTCCTGCTCGACACAATGTGCTGATGACTCGGTCCCGGCCAATGACCGATGCACGCGCCCGACTTATGTCTGGTCATGGCCGTTCGGCCAGATGTACGTCAGGACCGTAGTCACTGGCTCGCTCAACGGCCAGCCACTTAGAGGGACCGGCAGCGGCAAGCTAGACACGACTGGTCTGTACCCGAGCGCACTTTGGAGCTACTACGATACGCTACCGAGCGCGTTCCATGCACTGCCGACCGCGCTGCCGGCTCCGCTTGAGGCCGAGTCCGGTGCAGTCAACCTCTGGCGACTCTGCAGTGGCAACCTGAACATGACCCGGACCTTCACCTGGCCATCGTATCCCGGCGACACGGCCTATGCCGGCTTCTACAGCCAAGTCGTAGGATGCACGCTCCAGGTTGGTATAGCCGTATTCGGGCAATGGCCGGGTCCGATAGATACCGAGATGACCATAGGCCCGTACGTGATGCACTGGACCCAGCAGGACTCCACCATCAGGGAGCAGGGATCAATCGCCCTGATTGAAAGCACCGGCGAAACGCTCACCGTCAACGTCTCCGGCACCTATCACGGCGTTCGCCGGGCTCTGCCCTTCCCCGAGGTCAGCAAGTTCTACTGGCCCGACCACCCTGACTGGGCAAACCGGCTCCAGCATGTTGTCTGGTGTGGTAGAACGATGACCGAAGACCACGGCCGGCAGATAGACGTCTGGGGCAGCATCGGTGGCATCGTCAACGGCGGACATGTGTCGGGGCGGTCTTGGGGCATGTTGGACACGACGGGCATGAAGTCCGGATATGCCTACGTGTCCTACGACACGCTGTCCGTGCCGCTGCTCGTTCTGGCACCCGACAACTGCATTGGGCACGGACTTGGTCTCGCCCCGCAATCTACCGGGGCTCAGAATCTGTGGTCCCTGAGCGGCGGCAACTATGTCGCAGACCGGACGGTCGTCTTCGGTGGCTCCGATAGCATTTCTGCAAGGGTGTCGGCGTCGGCCACGGGAACCGATCTGCGTTGCTCGTTGCAGGTGTCGGGCGCATACACCGGACCGGCCAACTTGGAGCACTGGACTTCGTCGGAAGCACTGTGGCACCAGCGGGATTCAGCAACCCTGAGCGACCAAGGTCGCGCAGTTCTCCTGACCAGCGCTGGCGACAGCGTCGTCGGTAGCTTCACAACGACGTACCAAGGCCTTCGCCGACGACTCAACTTCGACCAGACCGCAGAGATGGTCGCTCAATGCCGATGCTCACTTGGGTTCCTCGCATACACTTGGGCCGGAACGGTGGATTCAGCTACCGTCGGCCTGCAGCAGAGCTCCGAGCATCCTGCGCCCCGCGCTCCATGCCTCACCGTCACCCCGAATCCCTCATTGGGCGCGCCGGTCATCACCTATTCCCTGCCTGAGGCCGGCGATGTCAGCCTGAAGTTGTATGATGTGACCGGAAGCTGCATTTCGGTGCTGCGGGCCGGCCGGGTGCCCGCAGGTGAGTATTCAACCCGGTTGGACGCCAGCAAGTTGTCACGCGGAGTGTACGTCCTGAGGCTCGATGCCGACGGCTTCAGCAGGACCCGGAAGCTGGTCATCGAACGATGACGGCCACAGTGATCATCGGTGCCGGCAACCATTTTCGCGCATCCGGCAGACACCCTCGTCCGCGAGTTCTAGAATCGCGCCATGACCGAAAGCAGTCGGCACACGTCAGTGGACAGCAAGAGCAAGGAGGAGACCTTCATGGCTGGTAGAATGTGGGTTAGCGTGACAGCATTGGCCGCAACCGCAGTCCTGTGCCTTGAGTGCAGCGCGCCAGTCACCAAGTTCACACCGACGGGTGTGAAGTACGCGATGCGTAAACACCTGCCCGACGAGATTGCGGTTTACGTCTCACCCAGCACGCCCGAACGGCCGTACCGCGTCGTCGGCTCCATCTTCGTCCCGGATATGTGCCCGTCCCTGGACCAGGATGGACAATTACAGGAGCTGCGCAAGACGGCGGCCAAGAAGGGTGTCGACGGTGTGATGAACGTCGCGTTCGTGACCCGCGAAGGAAAGGTAGTTTTGATTGGCTGCGGTTGTGGCGGGCCTCCCTCCAATGGAGAGAGTATCACGCGCCACGAAGCCAAGGCTGACGCGTTTGTCTGGGAGGACTAGCGCCGGCGGCGCGAGCTACCAACTGCGGAACGTGGACAAGTACACGAAACTACGTAACGCGGTATCCCGGGGACGCAGTGAAGGACTACTGACCTCGGCCGAGCGACCGTAAGCCGTAGCCCGCGAACCGTACACCGTAAGCCGCGAACCGCAGACCGTTGTTCGCGCCCTGCGGACGTGAGGCACATCCCAGATTGTAGATTCCAGATTCTAGACTGGCTGACTCAGGTCTTGGCGGTTCTATTCCGGTTTCCGGAACCCCGGAGGCCGGCAAGGGCAGGCAAGGCGCGAGTCTCGTGGCTCACGTGTCGGCTGGCTTGTGCGTATCGCAGTAGCGAGTCGCGTTGATGCTGCTGGTCGCGGAACGACATGACCAGTTCTGCGAGGTGGCGGGGCGAGAGGACTGAGGGCTGGCGGCTGGCGGCTTACGGCTGACAGCCGACTGCGCGCAAGTCCTAAGAAAACTCGGGACTTCCCGGCTCGCCCGGGCCGGCACATGCGCAAGGCCACGTCGGCCTGGGTCAGACCGGCTTCCCGACGGAGTTGACTGAGCCTCGCCCCCACTTCCTTCGTGAGTAAAACGGCATCGGAACCGGCAGGCTTCGCTCCGGAGCCCATACCAGAAGTTTAGTCACAGTATACAACTTCATCGAGCCCGTCCGAGTCCTAACTTCTGCATTCTCAATTCACTATTGGGCATTTCCGAAAGTCCCCTCCGCCGTTCCCCCCGTAGCGGGTCCAGTTGCTCTCTCTGTTGCTCTGCCAGTTGTGGTGTGGGTCGTTCTACCCGTTGCTGTCCCGATTGCCCTCGGAATCGCTTCCCCGGTTGCTGTCCCGGTTGCGGGTCGAGTCGCTGTCCCCGTTGCTCGCTCCGCTGCTCTACCCGTTGCTGTCCCGGTCGTTCTGACCATTGCGGTCTGAGTCGCTCTACCGGTTGCTCTCCACGTTGCCCTGTCCGTTGCTCTCCAGATTGCGGGCAGAGTAGCTTCCCGAATTGCTCTCCAAATTGCTCTGCCCATTGTCTGCCCGATTGCGGGTACGGCTATGGCCCCGGTTACACGTTTGAGCACGTCACGCAACGGCCCAACCCTCACCGCAGTATTAGACTCATCCCGGCCGAAGCCGGTTTCCCAGTTCGGAGGACCGAGAGCGGGCCACGCGGCATTGGTCATTCGGGCACTGGGGCTTGATTGGTCATTCGCAACTGGGAATTGGTCATTGCGCGCTACCAGAGTAGCGCGCCGCCGCGTCATCAAGGGCCTGCTTCGGCGTCTTGGCCCCGAGCATCGCCTGTTCAAGCTCCTCGACCAGCGCCTTACGACCAGCGAGCCACTTGAGTCCTCTGGGCTCAAACACGGCGCAGTCCATCTGAGCGTAGGCAGCCGCGAGCCCCGGTGTCTTCGCCAGCCGCTCGACCAGCCTCGGATCCTCAAGCGACCGGCGGTGTATCGGCACGTACCACGTGCCGAGCGACCATTCAACCTGCTGCTCGGGAGCGGTGAACCACTTGATGAACGTCCACGCCGCGGCCTTCTGCTGGGCCGTCGCCCGTCGGAACATGCCGATATTCGTACCGTAGACAATCGCTGCCGGCTTGCCCCATGTCGGCACTGGCGCCATGCCGACCGGGAACGTTTCTTTGTCCACGACCGGCGCACGCCAGGTGGAGCTGCCGGTCAGCGTCGCCATTCTGCCCACCTGGAAATCGTCCATCGGTGTCCGGCCCACGTCGGTGTTCTGCGTCTTGTCCTTCAGCACCATATCAACCTGGAACTGGAGCGCATCCACGCCCTCCTTGCCGTTGAACAGAGGCCTGCCGTCCTCCTGCTCTAGGAACCGGCTGCCGCGCTGGAACAGCATCGAGCCGAATATCCATATGTCGGTTCCGCCGGCTGCGCCCCACACTCCGACGTTGCCTGCCGCGTCGCGCCTGGTCATCCGGTTCGCGGCGGTCCTGAATTCCGACCACGTCTTCGGGAATTCGGGATAGCCCGCCGAAGCGAACATCGGCACATTGTAGTAGTAGACCGGCACGCTCTTATTGAACGGCAGGGTCAGGAGCCTGCCGTCCCACGAGTTATTCTCAAGCAGGGCCGGGTAGATGTCGGCCATGTCCTCCTGTGTCAACCCGTCCGGTCCATGCACGAAGCTGTCGAGATAGACCAACTCCCCGCCCGCGTGCAGTTGGGTCGTCCAGTTCTCGTACATCTGGGCAATAGTCGGCGGGTTCTTTGCCGCGACCGCGCCCATCAGTTTCTGGGAAAGCGCGTCATAGTTGCCCATCCCGACCAGCTCGATGTGGATATTCGCATGGGTGCTCTCGAACCGGTCCACCATCGTCTTCAGAGTCTTCTGCGACTCTCCGCCCATCGCATGCCAGAACGTAACGGTCGTCTTCTTCGAAGGAGTCCTGCATCCAACGATGAAGGCCAGCGCCAAGAACAAAGCCGTAAGTGTCTTCTTGCTCACCGCTCTATTCTAGAACCATCCCGCTGTGAGTCAACGACTCGGCCGGAACCCGAGGCCCGATGTGGAACCACAGAGACCACAAAGGGTTGGAGAGTTCGGAGCGAATCCCGGCCTTCACCTGACTCTGTGCTCTCCGTGGCCTCTGTGGTTGACTCCATCCAGACCCTTGGGCCGGAACCGGACCGTCGTCTCCGCGATGCACGCTGAGCCGAACACGCCGACCGCACCGTCAAGGTGCATCTTGCCCGGGTCGGCCTGGCCGCCCCACTGCATTTCGTTGTAGTCGCGGGAGTTGCGGTCAACAGCCCGGATTTCGATTCTCACGCTGTTGATGGGCAGGCTGTCCATGGCCTGGCTCAGGGTATCCCAGTCGTACGAGAACGGCGACAGCCAGATGGAATCCTCGCGCGCCGACGCCGGGTATGGCCCGTACCGGACCAGCGCGCTCTCGGCGCTGTCCCCGTACCAGATGTCGCTCGACACGACGTACCCGGACGCGCCGCGGCTTGCGTTCCACGCGCTCTTGACCCTGATTTCAACGAACGTATCGCCCGGCCACGGCACCACGGACACGGTGTCCGCTTGCAGGTGGCTGAAACTAAACGTGTCCGGCACGGTCGTCGCGCCCCTGACCGTTGCACCGTCAGGGTAATCCAACAGCAGTGAGTAACTGTCCCCCGGCACAATCGACAACAACTCTACCCGGTAGAACCCGACCGGGCCCGGCAGCTCCATGAAGACCGTCTCAGCGCCCCGATGCCTGATCTTCGCAACCACGCCGGCAGTTCCATTCCACCTGTTTGAGTCGGGAACTGAGTCAGAGTAGCCAAGTGTCATGCCCGCCATCAGGCTGACCGTGTCACAGCCGCTGTGCATAATGCAGTAGACGTTCGGCTCGGGCTTGTACTTCTCGATGCCCTCGTCACACGCCAGCACCAGCATGAGCACACAGCACGTCATCACCAGCAGCGCGCGCCTTCTGTCCGAGCTGCAATTGGGAATTAGGAATTGGGAATTCGTCATTCTCCTCTAGAACCCTCCCCGGACTCCGAAACTCGGGATTGGGATTGGCAGGATTGTGAATGGTTCGCGTACGACCCGGCCATTCTCATCGGTATTGTAGTTGTACCAGAGCACGTTCTTCTGCGCATAGACGTTGATAACCTGCAGATACCCTGTCCAGCCGATGCCGAACAGCTTGAACCCTTTCTCCACTCCGACGTCGAGCCGGTGATACGGCGGCAGCCGGTAGTTGCCGCGCCTGCCGCTGAGCGGGATCCAGTAATAGAACTGCTGCTCCTGCCCTGGCTCGTGCCCAATCGAACCGCCCTCCCCGACGTACTGGAACTGACCGATTGGGCCGGTGTATGGAAACCCGCTGCGGAACAGCCACTGCAAGTTCAGGTTCCAGCCGCGACCCAGACTCGTCGTCCACGCTATGTTGAAGTTGTGCCGCGCATCGAATATCGGGTAGAAGCTCGAGCTGTCGAATGTCCGGCGCGTGACCGCCAGGCTGTAGCCGACCCAGCTCCCCTTGCGCCGCAGCAAAACCTCGCCGCCCGCCGACCAGCCTGACCCGACGTTGAACATCACCGTGTCTCCCGTACCCGACTCCTCTCCTATGCCGGGCAGCATCGAGCCGGTCTCGAGCAGGTTGGCCATCTGTTTGTAGTACCCCTCGACGCTCACCTGCACGTCGTCACCGAACCATTTTTCGCCGCCCAGTACGTAGTGCGCGGCCGATGCCGGCTCGTACTTATCGTTTGCCGGAATCCACTGCTGGAAGAAGGTCGCCGGCAGCTTGGCAACCATCTCGTCTCGCGGAAACGGGATGCTCAGGTACTGGTAGTAAAGGCCGTAGCCCGCGCTTACGGCCAGGTCTTCCCGGAGGAAGTACTTCGCGCTCACGCGCGGGGACGCCCGGAAGTAACCGCCGCCGGTGAAGTACTCGGTCCGCACTCCGGCGTTGATGAGCAATGACTGCCATGGCCGCCACTTGTCGGCCGCATACAACGCGGCGTACCACGGCCGCTCGTGCAGATTCCAGAACACGACCGTGTCTGCGCCAAGGTAATCACTCAGGTCGAACCGCTTCGCCTCCGCCCCGAACCGGAAGGTTGAGCCGGAATCCACAAAGACCGTGAAGTCCTCTTTCAGACTGACGTCGCTCACGTGCATCGTCAGGTCCGACTCCGAGGTATCGCCGGCCATTCCCGAACCCGGGTAGTCAGCCGCGGCCAGGCCGACCCGGTTCCGGCCGTGCGTGAGCATCGTGGTCGCGAGCACCTTGGGCGAGAAAATGTGCCGCCACATCGACGCCAGCGTGTAGTTGCCCCAGCGGAAATCCATCTTGCTTATCGAGTCACGCATGTAGATAACATCGTCGCCCGAATACCCGCTCAGGGTCAACCGGTCCTGCGGCGATAAGTCGAAGTTCGCCTTCGCCTGCAGGTCGTAGAAGTAGTATGGCAGGTAGATACGGATCGTCGAATCGCTGACCAGTTCGTCAATCGCCCACGTTACCGCGTCAATGTAGGTCCGACGCCCGGCAATCAGAAACGACCCCTTGGGTATGGGCCCCTCGAACATCAGCTTGGTCGTCAGCAGGCCGACGTCCCACTTCCCCGCGAGCCGCTCCGAGTTCCCCCGCTTCATCTCCACGTCAAGCACGGACGAAACCGCGCCGCCGTACTCGGCCGGGAACGCGCCCGCGTGCAGCTCGGCATTACTCACGGCGTCGAGATTGAAGGTCGAGAAGAGCCCGCCCAGATGATACGGGTTGTACACCGTCACGCCGTCGAGGAGAATGAGGTTCTGGTCCGGGCTGCCCCCGCGCACGTACAAAGCGCTCGAGAAATCGCTGACCGCAACCACACCCGGCAGCGTCGCGAGGGACCGGAACAGGTCCTGCTCAATCATGCCCGGCGCCATCTTCAGGTCCTTGATGTCCAGCCGGCGGACGCCGACGTCAACCTCGCGCTTGAAACGCTCCCTTGCTGCCGAGACCGTGACACCGCGCACCGGAATCGGCTCATTCTCCAGCCGAGCGTCGAACCGCGCAGCCTCGTCCCGCTTCAGGACAAAACGCCGCTCCACCGGCCGATACCCGATCATCGAATAGACCACGGAGCGCTCGCCGGCCGGCACTCCACTCAGCACGTAGTACCCGCTCCGGTCGCTCACCGTGCCCGCGCTCTGGTCGCTCAGATAGACGGTGGCAAAGGGAAGCGGTTCGCCGGTCCGGCCGTCATTTACGAACCCGCTGACGGTCGCCGCCTCAAGCCGCGACGCGGTAAGCCCGGCCCACACCAACAGCGCCAGGCTGGCGGTCTTAGCCGCTCTCTTCAGCACAGCAGACAGAATGCCCGGTCGCCCCCGCCTGTCAAGCGAAACCAACTGGACGAGAACAAGCATGGAAGCCACGAGGAATGGGTTCGGGGGTTCCGGGGTTCTAGGGTTCTGGCAGGAAATCTGCGTCATCTACGTAATCTGCGGATACTCTCTCCGAGTCCTCTTAGTATCTTCCGTGGTTCTCCATTCCAGGATTCGGGACGAAAGCGGCGAGGGCCGGAATGGCCCTCGCCGTGTACTATCGAAGCCGCTGACGCTACTTTACGACCGAAACCTTGGCATGCGCGACTTGCGAGCCGGCTGCCAGTTCGTACAGGTACAGGCCGTTGCCGACCTGCTTGCCTGCGTTGTCCCGTAAGTTCCAGTTGACCGTATTCGCGCCCTCCGGCATCTGGCCGCTCGCCAACGTCCGCACCAACGCGCCCGAGGTCGAATAGACGCGCAGCGTGACGTTCGCCGCCTTGGGCAGATTGAACCGGACCGCGCTGTGCCCGATCACCGGGCTCGCGCCGATGGTTGTGAACTCCATCGGTGGAACCGCCGGGGTCTCTTCCACACCGGTCAGGTACGGCGTAATCCAGCCACGGATGGTTGACTCGGCGAACCCCTCCATGCTGTTGACCACGACGCCGGCCGTATCAACTACGTAGTTGAGCGGGGTGAGGCCGCTCATCTTGTACAGGTTCCACGCGCTGAGGCTGCTGTCGCGCAGGAACGTGTAGCTGTACTGCCGAGCGGAGACCTTGATGATTTCCCAGGGATCCTGTAGGTCTATCGCCAGCAACTCGAAGCCCCGTTCGTGGTAGTCGTCATACATGACCTGAATTCGCGGTAACTCCGCGAGGCAGTCAGATCAGCCCGCATGCCAGAAATTCAGCATAACGACCTTGCCCGCGTAATCCGTCAACTGGTGGTTTGTGCCAGCCGAATCGGGCAGGGTGAAGTTCGGCGCTGTGTCGCCCGGCTGCGGCCACGCCATTACCATGGCGGGAATGGCAGCCAGGACGACGAGTGCCAACAGCATCTTGCGCATATACGAAGACCTCCTGTGTGCCGGCGTCCCGGCACAAGTCATGACTTAGAAGCCTGATGGAGATTCTAGGGCGCCCCCGGCAACTGTCAAGGCACCGCGTCACGCAGAATCGGACCGTGTCCCGCCCCTCCCGCCGGACCTCACGAGTATGAAAAGGGCGGGCTTTACGCCCGCCCAGTAACTCCGCCGCAGGTGTCAGTCGGCTACGACCAGCTTGCCTTCGGCAGTCGCGGTTCCGGCGTTGATGCGGTACAGGTAGATGCCGCGCGAGACGCCCGCGCGACTCCACGACGCCCTGTTCGCAGCGGTCTGAAGGCTGCTCACCAGCCGGCCATCAGGCGTGTACACCGTTATCCGCGCACCGTGCGCGGCAGCGCCCGAGAGCGTGAACTCGCACCCGGTCCGGCAGGGATTCGGGCTGACCGATACCCTGAGGTCGCGGGCAGCAAGCAGTTTCGACTCCTCTACGCCGGTGAAGCTGAGCACACCGCCGGTCAAGCCCTGGTAGGTGGCCAACGTATCCCCCTGCAGGGTCATGTTCTGGAGATAGACTACGAGCTTCACCTTCTCCTCGACCCACCCCGACTGGAGTGAGTAGGGCACCGTGACGGTGTCGGTTGCCCCGGCTGCGAGCGTGACCGGCGTGCCGTTCTGGTTTGGCACGTAGTCGCGGCAAACGCCGTTGTGCCACGGGTCGCCGTTCGGGCCGGTATAGTTGAGGCTGTCCTCGGTTATCGCGAACTGCAACGCCGCGCTAATCGGAACGCTGCCGGCATTGTGGCACTCGACCTGCACTTGCCCGGCGCGCGTGCCCGGGTCGTAGGTCGTACCGACGTGGGTAAGGCTGACATCCGATGGTACGAGCATCCGGGCGGCGACATAAGCTGGCCACGAGGAGTAGTTTCTATATTGGCTCTTCCCGTCAGCATAGAGCGTGCCGTAGTAGTAGGACCCACCTTCACTCGGATACTTGAAGAACTTGGACAAGGCTTCGGCATTGTAGAACGGATAACCGCTGGCGACGTGCCACTCGACCCGTGCGACCTGTCCGGGGTAGTTCTGAGAAATCTGGTCCAGCACACTGCTGGTGTATGGACAGGTGGGTCAGCCTTCTCCGTAGGAATCCTCGAGCACCACGCAGCGGTCAAAGGCAAAGACCGTCGCGGCGGTGGCGAGGAGCAGCGCGACAACGAATAGTGACTTACGCATATACGAACACCTCCTGTGCGCCGGTATTCCGGCACAAGTCATGACTTAGGAACCTGAGAGATTCTAGGGCGCCCCCACCGGCTGTCAAGGCACGTCACGCACCCAGGAACCGAGATAGGACTAACCACAGAGGCCACAGAGAGCGCTGAGTCGGGTGAAGGTCGGTATTCCGCTCCGTACCCTCCAATTCTCTGTGGTTCAATGTCGGATTCGGGGACGCACGAAATCGGACCGTGTCCCGCCCCCTCCCGCCGGACCTCACGAGCATGAAAAGGGCGGGCTCTACGCCCGCCCAGTAACTCCGCCGCAGGTGTCAGTCGGTTACGACCAGCTTGCCTTCGGCGGTCGCGGTCCCGGCGTTGACGCGGTAGAGGTAAATACCGCGAGAGACGCCCGCGCGACTCCACGCCGCCCGATTCGCAGCCGTCTGAAGGCTGCTCACCAGTCGGCCATCAGGCGTGTACACCGCTATCCGCGCACCATGCGCGGCAGCGCCCGAGAGTGTGAACTCGCAGCCGGTCCGGCAGGGATTCGGGCTGACCGATACCCTGAGGTCGCGGGCTGCAAGCAGTTTCGACTCCTCTACGCCGGTGAAGCTGAGCACGCCGCCGATGGCGCTCTGGTAGCAAGGCTTCGACGAGTCGGGCTGCGTGGTCATGTTCTGGAGATAGACCACGAGTTTCACGTTTTCCTCGACCCACCCCGATTGGAGCGCATAGGATACCGTGATGGTGTCTCTTGCACCGGCCGCAAGCGTCGCCGGCGTGCCCGCCTGGTTCGGCACGTAGTCGCGGCAGACGTGGTTGTGAATCGGGTCGCCGTTCGGCCCTGTGTAGTGGAGGCTGTCCTCGGTGATTACGACCTGCAGCGCCGCGTCAATCGGGTCGGAGCCGCCATTGTAGCACTCGACCTGCACTTGCCCGTTGCGCAGAGCCGGGTCATACGTCGTACCGACGTGGGTGATGCTGACATCCGAGGGCACGCTGATCTGACTGACGACGTAGCCGGCCCACTGATTGTAGCTGTAGCCGCGGCTCTTGCCGTCAACCCAGAGCCACGGCGTGGCAAAGCCACCCTGATATGGTGGCGGGTACATTCGCATCTTGGAGTTGCCTTCGGCGTTGTACAGAGGATAGCTGGAAACGATGTGCCACTCGACCGGCGCCACGGACCCGGCGTAGTTCTGGCTGATTTGGTCCAGCACACTGCTGGATGCTGGGCAGGACGGTCAGCCTTCCTGGTAGGCTTCCTCGAGCACCACGACGCGGTCAAAGGCGAAGACCGTCGCGGCGGTGCCGAGGAGCAGCGCGAGAACGAACAGTTTCTTACTCATATACGAGAACCTCCTGTGCCGGCGTCCCGGCACATGTCATGACTTAGGAACCTACATAAATTCTAAACCCATCCCAGTGAGAGTCAAGCCGCGCCGCACGCCGCACGCCTGCCCCGACTCCGAATCCCTGCCCCCTCCGCCGACGGTGGCAGGAAGCACGCGCCCGTCTCCACGTACCTCGGCACGCCCGGGTCTTGCACCGTAGCCACCCCGCCGAACGTCACGCCTGCGGCCGTCGCCGGAACGGCAAGTCGGAGCAGCCGTACGTCCGTTCTCTACAAACACTCGATTCCGGCCTCGCGCAGAGACTTGATGATACTCTCGCCCATGCGCTTCATCGCCTCGTCCGGGTAGCGCATCTTGAACAAGAGCTGCGCCGCGTTCCCGACCTCCATTCGCGCCATCAGCCGCGCGACTTTGTCTGTGAAACCGGGCCGGGACTGCTCCTCCATCTCAAGCGCTTCCTGGTAGGTCCGCTCGAAGTACTTCTTCACGTCCGCAGTCAGATCGCCGTACTTTTCACGATAGAGCTGCTTCAACTCTTCCGGCGACTTCTCCTCGTAGCGCTCGGAGTGGACCATCGCCGCCTTGGGCAGCTTGGTGATGCCGGCCGGTATCTTCTTCGGGTACCCGACGCACAACGCCACTACCGGCACAACCTTGTCCGGCAGCCCGAACTCGCTACGAATCTCGGTCATCGCGGCCAGCACCATGCCGATGTAGACCGTGCCCAGGCCAAGGCTGGTCGCGCACAAGACCGCGTTCTCGGCCGAGCAGAACACGTCGGCATAGGCCAACAGGAAACTCATCAGCGCCTTCTCGCCGCCATAGCTCGCGCCTTCAGCCTGCGCCCACTTCCCGGTTCGGTGGAAGTCAATGCAGAACAAGAGACACAAGGGCGCCTTCGCAACCCACGGCTGGTTCACGGCCAGCTTTGCCAGCTTGTCCCGGCTCTCCGGCTTCTCGATTCTGATGATGGAAATCGGCTGGATATTGCCGCCGGACGGCGCTTGAATTGCCGCATCCAGCAACTGCTGGACCTTCTCCTCCTCGACCGGCGTATCGAGGAACGACCGCACGCTCCTCCGCCGCATGATTACGTCGTATACGCTCTCCGCCATGCCCAATGGTAGCGTCAGGAACTCGGTTAATCAAGTTCACGAGTGGTGGTTGACGGGCGCTAGCAGAATAGTAGAATGGTCCATGGGCAGGACCATTACGATTTTACGATTTGTGGGTATGCACTTCACTCCCCCAGGCTCTAAATGTAGTATGTAGCGTGACCGAGTGGCCGGAGACTGCGTTAGAGCTAGAGAGTCGCTTCGCTACCAAAGAGGCGTGCAGGCAATATCCTTGCAAGTTGCGTTGGCCCAATGGCTTTCAGTGCTCACGATGCGAGGGGAGCGAGGCTGGGAC
>JAPLUO010000125.1 GCA_026397595.1 Caldifarciminota bacterium | reverse complement strand
AGGTTCACTGCCGCCTCAAGGGCCTTGTCGGCAATCCGGACCTTGTGATGCTCCTCCCATTTCGGCCTCATGCCTCTGAGTATCGCCATTGTCTCGTCGGCGCTCGGCTCGTTCACAATGACCTTCTCAAACCGTCGCTCCAAGGCCGAGTCCGGCTCAATGTACCGGCGGTACTCGGTGATGGTCGTGGCACCGATGCAACTCAGGTTTCCCCTCGCCAGCGCCGGCTTCATGATGTTGGCCGCGTCCATGCTCCCCTCGGCCCTGCCCGCACCCACGACATTGTGGAGTTCATCAATGAAGAGAATCACCTCCGGATGCGTCTGCGCTTCCTTGATGACGCGCGTGAGCCTCTCCTCAAACTCGCCCCGGTACTTGGTCCCTGCCACCAAGCTGCCGATGCTCAACTCGATGATACGCTTGCCGCCAAGCACGTCCGGGTCCTTACCTTCTGCAACCCGGATGGCCAGCGCTTCCACGATAGCGGTCTTGCCCACTCCGGCTTCACCAACCAGCACCGGGTTGTTCTTGGTGCGACGGGCAAGAGTCTGGATAACCTGGAGTAGTTCCTGCCGGCGTCCGATGATAGGGCCGAGCTTTCCGTCCTTGGCCTCGCGGGTCAGGTCGCGGCCATAGCGGTCAAGGAAATGTGTCGCGGCCAGGTCCTGCTTCTGCTCGCCCGCCTGCACCTTCTCCGGCGCGGGACCCACGCCGCGTTCCTGTTTGTCATTCCGAACGAAGTGAGGAATCTCGCCCGCCCGCTTTGACACTGCGTCCAGGGCACTTCTGAGCAGCTCTGCCGGCTTCACCCCGGCCTCTGCAAGCACACCGCTGATGACATCACCCGGCTCCTCCAGTATGGCCGCCAGCAAATGAAGGCACGTGGCCTGGGCCGGCTGCGCCATACGCTCTGCCCGTGCGAACACCCGCCTGCAATCTTCACTTCGGTGGACCACCTTCTCGGTCCGTTTGAAGTTGCCCTTACCGAGTCCTGCTCGTACCTGCCGTCGCAGCCGGGTCGCGTCAAGCTCAAAGGCGCGCAGCACGTCCTCAACGCAGCCGCACTCGGCTTGTAGCAACTCCCGCACGTCCGCCGTGATTCCTGCGTTCTCGCCATCGAGCACCTTCTCAAGACTCAGAACCCCTGCCATCATGTGTTCCTTCTCGATGTGCTGATGCTTCGCCGCCCCAGCCTCCGAGGCTGCAATCTGCCAGGCCAGCGAAGCTCCGACTGAGAGTTCCTTCATTCCTGTTTCCTCAGGTCAGCGATGCTCCAGACTAGCCGCCAAACCGTCCGTCATGTCCCTGTGAACCTTATCGAACCTATCGGGCATTTCCCTGAAGTCGATCGCCTCGTAGAGCGTTTCCTCGACCTGGGCTGGATGTTTCTGCGTATGCTCGAATCGCCTATCTCGTATGTCGTTCGGGATGCCGAGAGGAAATGCGCGACACCTTAGGACCCACTCGCGACGTTCGTAGGAGGCGCCCAAGTAGTGTCTGCACCAGTAGCACCACCCCGGACCAGATAGCTTGGGGTACCGCCTGAATCGCCTCGCCAGCGCGTCCATGTGGAGCGCCGCGAGGAACTCCTTGCTTACGAAATGCCTCAGCCAGCCCCATTTCTTGCGCTTGGGGAGGTCTGGCGGATTCTCCACACTTCGCTCTCCCATCAAGCCCTCCAATTCACGGATACGCTGCTGAGCGCATTCGACCTGTTTCGCATACTTGGCTGAGGCGAGCGCAATAAACTGCTTGTATGACCGCACCGCATCCTGTCTCCGGCCAAGTTTCTCCTGATCTAGCGCCTTGCCGTACCAGGCGCTCGCGTACCGGGGGTCAAGTTCCAGGGCCTTGTCAAAGCAGGAAAGCGCCTCCTCGTGGCGACCCAGTTCGTGGAGGCTGGCACCTTTGCTTAGCCAGGCGCTCGCGTACCGGGGGTCAAGTTCCAGGGCCTTGTCAAAGCAGCGGATGGCATCATCGTAGCGGCCCAGGAGGTTGAGGCTGAATCCCTTATTGTCCCAGGCTCCTGCTTTCCGCGGGTCAAGTTCCAGGGCCTTGTCATAGCTACGAACCGCCTCCTCGTAGTGCCCAAGGCTGCTGAGGCAGTTGCCCTTGTTGCACCAGGCCAGAGCGAATCGTGGGTCAAGTTCCAGGGCCTTGTCATGGCAGTGGATTGCTTCCTCATATCGGTCCAAGCTGTCGAGGCTGAGCCCCTTGTTGTACCATACCGCTGCGTTCCGTGGGTCTAGTTCCAGGGCTTTGTCATAGCAGCGAATGGCCTCCTCGTACCGGCCCAGGCTGTCGAGGCTGCTACCCTTGTTGTCCCAGGCTAATGCTTCCTGCGGGTCAAGCTCCAAGGCCTTGTCAAAGCAGCGTATTGCCTCCTCGCAGCGGCCCAAAGTGTTGAGGCTGACGCCCTTATTGCCCCATTCCCAGACCTCAAGCGCTCGCAGTTCAGGAGGCCTGACGGTCTCGCCAGTCTGACGCTTGAGCAAGGGTTCGATGTCTCCACGCAGTTTTCCGAAGCTCTGGTATCTCTTGCCGGGTTCCTTCTCCAAGCAGAGCTGGATGATGGCGAAAAGCGGCGAGTCTAGCCTCGGCACCGGTGCCCCGGAGTGCAGACGATGCATCTCCCGCCAGAACCGGGCTGATTCCGCTTCTGAGTTGTCTGTTGGCAATTCAGCGAGAAATGGGGGGCGGCCGCTGCTCGCCATCTGGAACAGGACTACCCCGAAGGCGTAGATGTCGCTTCTCTCGTCACAAGAGGCAGCATCGGTGAACTGCTCTGGAGGCATGTGGGTCGGCGTGCCGAAGCCGGTTCCTTCCACAGTCTGGCCGGATAAACCGACGGTTCCTTGCTGGATGCTCAGCCCGATACCCGACATGGCCTGTGCCGGGCCGAGTACTCCGGCCAAACCGAAGTCGGTGATTCTGACCGTCTTGCCCTGGCCTATCATGATATTGGCAGGCTTGATGTCTCGATGGCAACGGATGCCCTTGGAGTACGCGTATTCCATTCCGTGGCAGAACTGAATTGCCCAGCGAAGGCTCTGCGCCAAGTCAGGCGGCCTTAGTCGCAGATAACCCTCTAGGGAATTCAGCCCTTGCTCGTCCGGGGCAATGTGCTCCAATCCGATGAATAACCTGCCTGCGATGTCATCAACGAGGTAAGCCCGCACAAGATAGGGATGACGTTCCAAGTCTACCCATACGCTCGCTTCCTTTCGAAACCGCTCTCTCGTGCCAGCATCAGCGAGATACTCATCCCGAAATGTCTTCAAGGCATAGACACCTTTGGTCTCGTGGGAATAGACCAGATAGACGATGCCGCACCCGCCCGTTCCCAGAACGCCATATACCTCGTACTTCTGGCCAATGACATCGCCCTTCTTGTACGCGGCTCCGGGCACGGAGTCCTTCAGGCCAGGAATGCGGGGTCTCAGAGAATCGCTATTCATGCTCGTACCTTGCTGAACGGATGCCGTGCAGCGCCTTGCACCTTGGGCGGGTTGTGGTGAAGAACGACGTTCGACGTCGGTTCTCGCTGGTCAGAGAAGCGATGCACTACATTCCCTCCAACTCGCGGATACGCCGCTGAACGTATTCTACCTGTTTAGCGTCCTGGGCTAGGGCGAGCGCGATGAACTGCTCGTATGACCGCACCGCATCCTGTGTCCGGCCAAGTTGCTCCTGAGTCACTCCCTTGTTGCACCAGGCTGCTGCGTACAACGGGTCAAGCTCCAGAGTCTTGTCGTAGCATCGGAGTTCCTCCTCGTATCGGCCCAGGTTACCGAGTACGAAGCCTTTGCTGTACCAGGCTGCGGCGTACCGTGGGTCCAGCTCCAGCGCTTTGTCACAGCAGCGGATTGCCTCCTCCCATCGGCCGAGGCCGCAGAAGCTGCTACCTTTGTTGTTCCAGACCTCCACATCCTGCGGGTCAAGCTCCAGAGCCTTGTCAAAGCAGTGAAGTGCCTGCTCGTACCGGCCCAAGCTGCCAAAGCCACTACCCTTGTTGCACCAAGCCGCTAAGTACCCTGGGTCAAGCTCCAAGGCCTTGTCATGGCAGTGCAGGGCCTCATCGTACTTACCTAGGCTGTGGAGGCTGTTACCTCTGCTGGACCAGGCTCCAGCGTTTCGCGGGTCAAGCTCTAAGGCCTTGTCGTAGCAGCCGATTGCCTCCTCGTACCGACCCAGGCTGAAGAGGGTGCACCCCTTGTTGTGCCAAACACGTGCGGTTCGCGCGTCAAGCTCCAAGGCCTTGTCATGGCAGTGTAAGGCCTCATCGTACTTGCCTAGGCTGTGGAGGTTGCACCCTCTGTTGGACCAGGCTCCAGCGTGACTTGGGTCAGTCTCCAGAGCTTTGTCAAAGCTGCGGAGTGCCTCCTCGTACCGGCGGAGGTGTAAGAGGCTGCTACCCTTGTTGTTCCATTCCCAAGCCTTCAGCGAGCCCAACTCGGGTGGGCTGATGGCTTCTCCAGTCAGACGCCTGAGCAATGGTTCCAAGTCTTTGCGCAATTCCTTGAAGCTCTGATACCGTTTGCCGGGTTCCTTTTCCATGCAGCGCTGGATGATGGCGAGAAGCGGCGAGTCCAGTTGCGGCACCGGTGCCTTGGAGTGCAGACGATGCATCTCCCGCCAGAACCGGGCCGATTCCGATTCTGCGACCTCCGTGGGCAAGGGAACGAGAAAGGGCAGCCGACCGCTGCTCGCCATCTGGAACAGGACTATCCCGAAGGAATAGATGTCGCTCCGCTCGTCACAAGAGGCAGCGTCGGTAAACTGCTCTGGAGGCATGTGGGTTGGTGTGCCGAAGCCGGTTCCTGCCATCGTCTGGCCGGACAGACCGACCGCTCCCTGTTTGATGTTCAACCTGATTCCCGACATGGCCTGTGCTGGGCCGAGCACTCCGGCCAAGCCAAAGTCGGTGATTCTCACCGCCTTGTCTTGGCCTATCATGATATTGGCGGGTTTGATGTCACGATGGCAGCGGATACCTTTGGAGTACGCGTACTCCATTCCGTGACAGCACTGAATCGCCCAGCGCAGGCTCTGCGCCAAGTCGGGTGGCATTCGTCGCAGGTAGCCCTCCAGCGTATTCAACCCCTGTTCGTCCGGGGCGATGTGCTCCACAGCGATGAACAGCCTGCCTGCGATTTCGTCCACTAAATAGGCCCGCACCAGATACGGATGGCGCTCTAGGTCCACCCAAACGCTCGCTTCCTTGCGGAACCGCCCTCTCGCCTGAGAATCTGCGAGGTACTTATCAAGAAAGGTCTTTAGGGCGTAGACACTCTCGGTCTGGTGGTCGTAGACCAGATAGACGATGCCGCACCCGCCTGCCCCCAGAACGCCGTAGACCTCGTACTTCTGGCCAATGACATCGCCCTTCTTGTACGTCGCCCCGGGCACGGAGTCCTTCAGGCCGGGAATCCTCGGAACGCTTGGACTCAGAGAATCGCTATTCACGCTCGCGCCCTGTTGAACGGCTGCTTCTTGGGCAGGTTGTAGCCGAGGCTGACGGTGGCGTCGAATCCGGCTCTTGACACCAGGCTCTTCATAGAAGCGTTCCCGGTTTCTCGGCCTTCAATAGCCCTGCTCCGTATCCTCGGGGATGTAACCGTAGGCGAGATGCTCAGAGTACAACGCGGCGAGGGACTGCATGGATAGCGGGTGTCTGGGCCAGGGAGAAAAGATGGCGACCATCTCGCCAGGTGGTGTCGCAAGCTGTCCAGGTATCAAGTGCGGCGAGTGGTTGGTGATGAACAGGGCATTCATGTCATCCTGACGGACAGGAGACGCCGGGCCCCGTCTTTGGAGCAGAGACAGCAGGTCGCGGTACCATCGGCGGTCGGGGAATTCCGCCGTCGGCGATAAGGGTGAGTTAAGTTCCACGAAGAGAACGAATGGAATCCCCTCGGTACGCTGTTTGAGTCCTGCACGAAGCAGGCTCTCGATGTCACCACGGAGGGCCGCGGTCGTATCAGCCAGACCGGGCTCATTGTAGTGCCCCGGTCTGTGCCGGCTCTTGGCCTCGACTGCTATTCTCTCTTGCGTCGGCGGCCAGACTGCCTCAAACTCACACCGTTTCTCAGTACTACCATGCGTGTGCACGAGGGAGTACCTCGCACGCACGAAGATGGCAGCCACCATCGCCTCGTAGCGGGCGCCCTGAAACTGGCTTCGGTCGCGCAGGCGCGTTAGCATCTCGTCTGGCAGACTTCGCATGTGAGCCAAGCAGTACAGGTCGTATCCCAGCGTGAGCAGGGCCAGAATCGGTCCTGTCGTGGGGACTCGGCGTACGGGACCGATCTCCTCGGCCCCGCGCGGATGCGACTTGAGCCAATCTTGCCAGGCAAACCACCATTGCATGACTACATGGCGCCGTGCGTCCGGTTTGCTCCGCTGTGCGTCATGCCACTCGCGGCCCAGAAGATGGAGGGCGAAGTAGGCCAGGAACTCGGGGAAGGTCTCGGTCAGAGGCCGTGTGAACACACCGATTCCCACCATGCGAACGCGTACATCTTGGTAAGGGCACTGCACGATAGGGAATCGGTGCGCAGCCGGACGCACGCGGCTCAGCAAATCCACATCGAGCGGCGAGTGCGTCGCGGGCCTCGCGGACGCCTTATGCGATTCAGGCTGGTTCCCGACGCCTTCCGTCATGGGCAGGTTGTAGCCGAGGCTGACAGCGCGGTCAAGCCTGGCCGACGAGATACGAAAGGCGTCACTGCTGGCACCGGTCGGCTCGTCACTCGAAGTACTTGAACGGATCCTGGACACTGACAACCTGTCCTGCGGCCGCGCCTGGCCTTTTCATGATTACATACGTCGACACCACCGTGACCACGACGCAGGCTGTGCCATAGAGCAGAAGCAGCCACAGCAGGGAACAGCGCCCAGCACCGCTCAGGTGTTCGAGGACTGGCAGAGCCAGCATGCTGGCAATCACCGCCACGCCGTTCATGATCACAGCCGTCAGCGCTGCCCGCAGACAGCGGTCGTACTCCCGCCGGGTGACCTTGAGCATCGTCAGCAGCATGTGGGCCTTCATGAGCGTGAGGGTGGCCCAGTTCCTCACATCGGGGCTGTCTCCTTCCCTACGTAGCGCCACGAGCCAAGGTTTGAACCCTTTGTCGAACCCATCGCGTTCCATGCCCTCCCGTAAGTCCACCTCGTTGATTGCGGTCGGGAGGTGCGCCTGAACGGTCTCCCTGAACCGCTCCGAGCCTTCTTTCTGTGTCTCATCCAGCAGTCGGGCGAAGTCTTTGCTGGTAAGGTCAGACGCTTCGCGGACCATCTGGAGCTTGAACACTCCGAAAACGCCCGTAACTGCCGCGAGCGCCGCGTACGCTTGTGCGCCCGCCCCACATATCCAGTACGCTGCATTCTCATTGATGCCCACTGTGTTGAGAGCAGTGATAAACCGTTCAAACACCACGTACCTCCAGAAACGTCAGGAATGCCCCGCGCTTTCCGGGCGGGTCTACGGAAGGTATCACCTCAACCTCCATCGAGTCCCCAGAAGGAAAGCCGTGACCTGTAGTAGTTGACGGTCTTGGCGTACCTCGCGGCGAGCTTCTCGTCACCTGCGTCCGCAAAGGCCTTCTCTCGCTCTAGCAGGAACGAGTAGCCTCGCGACACGGCGTCGCGTCCTGTGAACCCGGACTCAGTGGCCGCGTGACTACAGTGTTCCGCTGCATACCGACCTATATAGTCAAGAGCGAGTTTCCCATCATCGTCGATGTACAGCATCTCTCTGCAAAGTCCAGCGAGGGCGGTGGCAACGCTGCGTGCCGTGGGGTCGGACTCGGTCGTCGTTCCTGTCTCCACGAATTCCCGCACGCTTGGGCCAACAACGATGCGCGGATACTCAGCAATCCGGCTTTCGAGGTAGTGTGCACGGTTCAGACCGGGTCCATACAACTCCTGGCTTCCCGGTTCTACGGGAGAAGCCCACCCGAGGTCTATCCCGCCCCTCAACGGGCTGTGGATACCCATCGACATCTGCATGGCGAACGCGCACGCTTGAAGCAGGGAGCAGACGGCCGTGCGTGCGGCCGGCGATGTGCTCAGCTCCACGTACGCGACGAGCGTGTCGGCAAACGAGAAGGAGCCCAAGTCGAAGTGGAAGTACTCGTCGGAGGCGTCGTTGGACCGCTCGTTATCTGCATTCCCCATCTGGTTCGCGATGCCGGTTATCGTCATCCGGAGGGTTCGTACTGTCACGAAAGTCTGCCGCAGGACTGGCAGATGCGCTCTCAGGTCGCTTGGCGAAGTGAGCAGTTGGGGTAGTTCGCTGAAAGCCCGATTCTGGCCGAGCACATCTAAGCATGCAATAGCGTAGTTCCTAGGGTCCAGCTTCGCGAACATCTGCTGCTTGATCAGGTCTGCGCCATCAGTGGACGTGCCACTGTCGTCGGGATTGCGGGGGACGCTTCCCAGGTTTTCGTCTTGTCTTCGGCCGCTTGCCGCACCGTTATCATTCACGACGGTCTACTTTACTCGGAACCGCCTGTGTGTCAAGGCTGCTCGGTTTCCAAGACGCCTTACGCATTTCGGGCGGGGCTGCGGACAGGCGAGGCAATACGCTTGCGGCGGGGCGCGGGCCGAGAAAAGGACTGAGGACGAAGGAAAGAAGATGGAGGAAGGAAGACGGAGGATGGAGGAGTGAGGACGGAGGAGGAGGAAGAAAGACCGAGGTCGGAGGATGGAGGATTCACGTCAGGACCTGAGGACGAAGTTCCGAGCAGCGACGGACGCGTCGGGTTTGGCCGGATTTGGCCTTGCATCAGTTCGGATGTCAGGCGCAGAAGGGCGTCAGGTGCGTTTCCCATCAGTGTTTGAGGATAGCAGGAGCATGTGAGGAGTCAAGTCAAAGGTCAAAAGGCAAAAGGCAAAGGTCAAAACCGCGGAGAGGAGCGGAAGTCGGACGTCAGAGTAGTAGGGTGGACGTCGGCGCGGTGGCACCGTGAATAACCGGCCTTCGTACCCCGGACTCTAGATTGGAGATCGCCTGCGGTCGGGTCGGGCTTGTAGGCGTATACGTCTACAAGCCGCCGGGCGGGCTTTCTGGCCTATCCGTCTGCATTTCAACTGGTTAGGCGCAGGAGCTGCAACTCAATACCCCACATAGGGAGCAGCTAAGCAGGAAGCTATCGAGTTGGCTTTCGAGCTGGCTTTGGAGGGAGCTTTGGGATGAGCTTTGAGTTCAGCCTTCGGAAGAGCTTTGTCCTGAGCTTTCGAGAGAGCCTTGCGACGAGCAATGTGAGAAGCGATGTCTTGAGCTTTGGAAGGAGCTTTGAACGATGCTCTGAAATGAGCTTTCAAGTGAGCTCTTGAAGGAGCTTTCCAGGGAGCTTTCCGGCGAGCTTTCCGAGGAGCTTTCCGGCGAGCTTTTGGGGAAGCTGTTTCGAGTTGCGAGTTACGAATTGCGGAAGGCGGAGAGCGAACCGGAATCTGCTTCCTCAGCGGATTTCCTATGGTTCCGGCCAGCCGAGACCCCTCCATCGGCGTCGGGGCGACACTCCGTGTCGTCTGCGAAATCTGCGGCGGTCCTGAGAGATTCCTCCACTCCGCTTCGCTCCGGTCGGAATGACGGCCCTCTTGGCGTTCTTGGCGAGCTTGGCGGTTCACTCTGTTTCCGAACTGCAATTGTCGATTGACGACAGGCGGAAGGCGGACCGGAATCATTCCCGTGCCTTCGCATCCGCTGCTTCGCTGCTTGACAGACGGACTCTGCCGGCTATCCTCACCACCCGTGGTCAAAGCCTGTATTCTCTTCGCTGCCGGAACCAACTGCGACCAGGAATCGGCCTATGCCTTTGAACTGGTCGGAGCGGTCTCCGAGGTCGTCCACGTCAACCGGTTCCGCTCCGGCGAACGGAAGCTCAGCGACTTCCAAATCCTGCTCGTGCCGGGCGGCTTCTCCTACGGCGACTACGTCGCCTCGGGTCGCATCTTCGCAAACGAACTCAAGCACTTCCTCCGCGACCAGATCGAGCAGTTCATCGCCGGCGGCAAGCTTGTGCTCGGCATCTGCAACGGGTTCCAGGTCCTGGTCAAGTGCGGACTCCTGCCCGCGTTCGACCAGCCGTTTGAACCGCAAACCGTGACCCTGGACACCAACGACTCGGGGCGGTACGAAGACCGCTGGGTCTATCTCAAGGTTGAAGATTCGCCCGGCATCTTCACACGCAACATCGAATCGCCCATATACCTGCCGGTGGCGCACGCCGAAGGCAAGTTCCTGGCCGGCTCGGCCCAAATCCTCAACCGGCTCAACGAGAGTCGCCAGATCTGCCTCCGCTACACGACCCTGAGCGGTGAGCCGACGACCTTTCCCAGCAACCCCAACGGTTCCGAAGACGACATCGCCGGCATCTGCGACCCGACCGGCCGCATCTTCGGACTGATGCCCCATCCTGAGCGGTTCATCCGCCGCGAGCAGCATCCGCGCTGGCACCGGGAGCAGGTGGCGACTCCGCACGGCATCGCGATATTCCAGAATGCGGTAGAATATGCGCGCAAGAACCTCTAGCAGGAAAGGACAAGACCAGGAATGAGGATTGAAGAATGAGGAATGAGGAATGAGGCGTCCTCCATCCTCCGTCCTCCATCCTCCATCCTCCGTCCTCCGCATCGACCAGCATCCGATTCTGACGTTCGAGAACTCAGGCCCGGTTGGCTTCTTCTTTGAAGGTCGGCCGATGACCGGCCGTAAGGGCGAGACCATCGCCGCAGCACTTGCGGCCAACGGCATCCGGCTCTTCCGCCACGCCGAGAAGACCGGCCGGCCCCGCGGCTTCTTCTGCGCGGTGGGCAAGTGCGCCTCGTGCCTTATGGTCGTTGACGGCAAACCTAACACCATGGTCTGCATGGAACCCCTGCGCGAAGGTGTGAAGGTCGAACGCCAGAGCGGGCGGGGAAAGCTACCGAAATAAATGACCAATGACCAAGTGCCAATGACCAATCAACCAGGAAATGACCAAGTCCCAAATGCCACGCACATTGGTCATTCGGACATTGGGGCTTGAATGGGAATTGTGGCTTGGGAATTGGGACTTCGTTCATGAAGCAGACCGACCTCGCAATCGTCGGCGGCGGCCCGGCCGGGCTCTGCGCCGCAATCACCGCGTCAGGACTCGGCGCAAAGGTCATTCTGATTGACGACAGCGACAGGCTCGGAGGCCAGTTGGTCAAACAGACCCACAAGTTCTTCGGGTCCAAGCGCCATTACTGCGGCACGCGCGGCATGGACATCGCGACGACACTGGAGCAGGAACTACGCGCCTTGCCCGCTGAAATCCTTCCCGGCACGTCCGTCGTGGGTTTATACCGCGGCAGCATCAGCGCTGAGCAGCGCACTCTGCAGGAAACAGGGGTTCAAGGGTCCACGGGTTCAGGGGGTCAGGTTCTGGAATTCCGGAACCCCGGAACCCCAGAACCCCCGAACCCCTTCCGCGGGGTCCTCGGGCTGGCGAACCGCGAACGGTTCTCCAAGCTCGAGTTCAAGTATCTCATCGTGGCGATCGGCGCGGCCGAAAACAACGTCCTGTTCCAAAACAACGACCTGCCCGGGGTTTATGGGGCCGGCGCGGTCCAGACCCTAATGAATGTCTACGGAGTCAAACCCGGCACCCGGGTCCTGATGGTCGGCTCCGGCAACATCGGCCTGATTGTCTCGTATCAGCTCATCCAGGCCGGCATCGAGGTCGCCGCGGTGGTTGAAGCCCTGCCCAAGATCGGCGGGTACCATGTGCACGCTGCCAAGCTCGCGCGACTCGGAGTACCGATTCTTACCTCACATACAGTACTGTCCGCGCTGGGCAAAGAACAGGTAGAAGGCGCAGTCATTTGTCGTGTCGGGAAGAACTTCAAGCCGGTTACCCGCACAGCCAGGAAACTGAAGGTTGACACTATCTGCATTGCTGTCGGCCTGACCCCGCTGTCCGAACTACTCTGGCAGTCCAGGTGCAACATGGTCTACGTACCCGAACTGGGCGGCCACGTCGCCTGGCACGACGAGAACATGCAGACCAGCATTTGCCAGATCTATCTTGCGGGCGACGTATCCGGCATCGAGGAAGCCTCAACCGCGATGCTCGAAGGCCGGGTTGCCGGCGCCCACGCCACCATGCAGGTGCTCGGCCCGAGTCCTGAAGCTGAGCGTATCCTCGCCGAGTCGCAGGCCGAACTATGCGCCATCCGCAAGGGCCCGTTCGGCGACAAGGCCGCATGCGGCAAGGCCAGGCTTGCCGAGTGCGCGCCAGGCTCTGGGGACAGTCCCCATTCGGGGACAGTCCCCTCTCAGAATTTCAGGTAGAGAACCGCGACTACGCTCGCGGCCCACAGTAACCCGTCCACTATCAACGGCACGTCGGTAAGCAGCACTTTCTCCGGCGCGCCGCCCATCTCCTTCCGGTACACCAGGTACAGGTAGCGATAGACGCCGTACAGCACGAACGGCACGGTCAGCATCAGGTTGTGGGTTCCGAACTTCGCCACAGTCTCCGGCGCAATCGTGTACAGGCAATAGGCAATCACCGTCGACGAGGTCGCGACCGCCATCATCTGGTCGAGCAGGGGCTCCGAGTATTTCTCCAGCACGGCCCGGTGCGCGGTCCCGCCGCTTTCAAGAAAGAGCAACTCATGACGGCGCTTGGCCAGCGCGATGAAGAGCGCACCGAGGATGGTGCAGACAAAGAGCCATGACGAGATCGTGACGTGGACAAGGACCGTACCGGCGACTGCGCGCAGGGCGAACCCGGCCGCTACCGTCATCACGTCCAGCACGACCATCCGCTTCAAACCGAACGAATAGGCCAGTTGCATCAGGAAATAGGTAAGACCGACAACCCCGAACCGCCAGTCGAGCGCCCAGCCACCGACCAGGGCCAGCGCCGCAGCAACCACGGCCGCGACCTTGGCCGGACCCGGTTTCAGCCGACCCGACGCTATCGGCCGGAACCGCTTCAGCGGGTGGAGCCGGTCGCTCTCCACGTCCGCCAGGTCGTTTATGAGGTAGACCGCGCTGGAGAGCAGGCAGAACGCAACGAACCCGGCAAGCGAACGGAGGAAATCCGTGGGGTTAAACAGGTTGCGCGAGAATACCAGGCCGGCGAACACGAGCAGGTTCTTGCTCCACTGCTTGGGTCGGAGACTGACGAAGAGAGCGGCAATCACGTGCCTGAAGTTCTACCCGAAAACCTCTCAATGTCAACGCACGCCGGACGTCGAACGCCCTTAGCCGTTCGCCGCTCGCCCTCGGCTCCTTGCCGTCCGTGCCTCTGACTTCTGCTTTCGACCTCTCCCCCTTTCCTCAATGAATCGTCATTTGGACTTCGGGCTTTCCCCATCCCGCGCCAACTCCCTGCACACTGACTATCTTGACATTCTCCGTTATTCTGGGAATATACAAGCAGGAAAGATATGGCAAACCGCATCAACTCCGTATTCACCATTGAAGATACGCTTCTCGCCTACGCGGTCGGAGACTCGGGCCTCGTGCTGGCGTCCGACGACGGCGGCAACACGTGGCGCCACATCGTGGTCCCGCACCGCGGCAACCTGTACACAACATGCTTCCCGGGCCAGGGCACAAGCGGCTATGCCTGCGGCGACGCGGGTACAGTACTGAAGACCGAGGACAGCGGCAGAACCTGGCGTCGGCTCGACACCGGCGTCAACATAGACTTGCGCGTCATCAAGTTCCGGCTCAGCCCACAGACGGGCTTTGTCGCGGGCGACGCGGGCACGGTCCTGCGCACGGCTGACGCGGGCGAAACCTGGGTGAAACTCGTCACCTCGACCGACCAGAAGATCATGGACATGGACTTCCCATCGGACGAGATGACCGGGTACGCGGTAGGCCCGAACGGCACGATTCTCAAGACCACGACCGGCGGCAGTATCTGGTTCTCGCAGCATGGCAACCTCCAGGGTGTGATGCCCTCGACCAACATCACCGCGGTCTTCTTCCCGAACGGCGACTCGGTCGGGTTTGCCACCACCGCCAATGCCGGGGTCCTGTTCACGCCCAACGGAGGTGAAGTCTGGCGGCCATTGCAGTTCGGCTTCGCTCCTCCTGCCCTGTTCTCGCTCGACTTCCGGCGGGACACCATGGAAGGCTTCGTCGTCGGCGCGCAGGGAACGCTGCTCCACACCCGCGATGGCGGTGAGACCTGGGAACGGTTAAACCCCGGCACCAGCGCCGACCTTTTCAGCATCCGCTTCTTCGCCGACGGCCGGGCCGGTATCATCTCCGGGGACGAGCGCACGCTCCTCTCCACCAGCGACGCGGGCCAGACCTGGACCCCGAGTCGAATCCACTAGGAATTTGTCGGAGAATCGTCTACCGCGTGGCGGTCTCGCCGCCTGCCGGGCCCGGCTGGTTGGTTGTGCCGGCCGGCGGGAAAAGACTGGTGGACTTGTGGCCGCGGGCGCAGGCTACGGCTCGACCGTCGTGTAGAACACCTGGCGTCCGCGGAACACACGCAGCAGCAGGGGCCGGCCTGAGCCGGTCATCGTCTTCTCGATTTGCCCGAAGTCGGTCAGCGAGCGAACCGGGGCGAGATTGATCTCAGGAATAACGTCACCGGCGTGGATGCCGGCCCGGGCCGCCGCGCCGCCCGTTTCCACCGCCTCGACTCCGACTCCTGAATCGAGCCCGGTGCGGGAGCGGTCGGTCCCGGTCAGGCTGCGGACCGTCAGTCCCAGCCACGTGCCGGGCTCCGGAGCCTGAGCCGGGCTGGCCGCAACAGTCGGCCAGGCCCCAAGGGTGACCACGACCGACAGGGGCGCACCCTTGCGCAGCAGCGCGAGCTTCACCGAGCTTCCCGGCGGGCGGCCGGCGACTTCGCTCTGGAACCAGCGCGCGTCCGGAATCGCCTTGCCGTCGAGCGTTACGATGGCGTCGCCGGGCAGGATTCCGGCTCGCGCCCCGGGCTGGCCCGGGTCGATGGACGAAACCAGCACGCCGTCGCGCGACCGCAGGCCCAGCGCCTGCCGGATACCCTCGGTTATCGGCTGGGTGGAGATACCGAGAAAGCCGCGTATCACCCGGCCGTTCCTGATGAGCTGGTCGGACACCGATCTCGCCAGGTTGATGGGCGTCGCGAATCCGATGCCGGTCGGGCCGGTGCGAGTCGTGCGGATGAAGCTGCTGACTCCTACTACTCGTCCCCGCACGTCGACGAGCGGGCCGCCCGAGTTGCCCGGGTTGACGAGCGCGTCGGTCTGGATGAAGTCCTGGAAGTCCGGGCCGGATGATTTGGGCTGGCCCCAGCGCGACAAAGCGCTCACAATGCCCGCGGTGGCCGTACCTTCCAGCCCAAACGGGCTGCCCATAGCCATGACCGGCTGACCGACCTCCAGCTCGTCGGAATTGCCGAGCGCGACCGGCACGAATTCACGCTTCGCCTTCACCTGGATAACCGCGAGGTCGGTGACCGGGTCGAGGCCGACGACGACCACTTTCCTGCCGCCGTACGCCTTGTCGTCCGAGAACCTGACCGTGACGCCGTCGTAGTTGGCAACGACGTGGTTGCAGGTCAGGATGTGTCCGAGCGTGTCGAGCACGAACCCGCTACCAAGTGCCGCGGTCTGGGTCAGGGCCGGGCCGTTCGAATCGGCCGCCCCGGCCGGACCGACCTTGTCGGTAATGATGCTGACGAGCGACGGCCGCACCGCGTCCGCCGCAGACACAAAGCTCACCTGGGCAAAAGCCGCCCCGGTCGCAAGCAGTATCAACGCAAGAGTGCTTTTCACGACCAACCTCCTACTCCGTTGTCCGTGTTTGGCGTCCGCACTTCTGACTTCTGACATCAAGCTTCTAGCATCTGACTTCGCCCTGCTTCATCCGTCTACTCCCGACTCTCTACTCCGTGTCCCCTATCCTCGCCCGGCCTGCCCCAGCTTGTATCCCGCTTCGAGACACTGGATATTAACGGGTATCAGCTTGGCCTTCCTCGCGAATTCGTGCTTGGTCATCTCGACAACTGCGTCAAACGGCACGATTCCGGTCGCGCCGACGTATGCGCCAAGCATGACCATGTTGGCGGCCTTGCCCGTGCCCGCGTCACTCGCTATCTGGTTGGCCGGCACTGCGATCAGGGTGACGTCCTTCCGGTCCGGCCGGACGTTG
>JAPLUO010000231.1 GCA_026397595.1 Caldifarciminota bacterium | reverse complement strand
TCCGCATCGAAGGGCTGTTGCTCAAGGCGGTCGAGGGTGAAGCCGGACCGCTACCCAAGCCGGCCACTGGACATACGGTCAGTTTCGTGTAGAAATATATATGAGGCAACGGGTCATTCCGTATAGATCCTTACGTGAGGCGGGCGGGAAGACGACCCCAAGAACCGAGGTTCTTGGGTATTCCGGCTGACTTGACTTGCGGCCCGTCCGGACGATGCTTTGGACATGGCAAGACATGTGGTTGCTTACTGCGGCATCAACTGCGCGAAATGTCCGGCGTATTCGTTCCCGCGCCTGGGCGAGAAGCTGCATATGAAGGGGTTCTTCCAGTCCATCCTGAAGAGCCGGATGAAACCGAAGCCTGTGGGCTATGTCATCTGCGATGGGTGCGCGATGATTGACGCACGATGCGTGAAACACTGCCTGACCTGCCCGGTGCGCTGTTGCGCGATGGAGACTGGTGTTGCGAACTGCGCCCTGTGCGGCAAGTTCCCGTGCGAGCGGCTGCAGGGTATCTGGAAAGTGACCGTGTTCAAGGACGCCCAACCGCGCCTGGAGAAGCTGAATGCGGGGAGGCGGCGTGTTTGAGCTGCCGGAGTGCGTGACGCTGACCCGGCAGATGAGCGAGACGTTGCGCGGCAAGACCGTGCAGCGCGGGCGGCTGGGCAACTCTCCGCACAAGTTTGTGTGGTACAACCGCAAGCCGGCCGAGTTCGAACGTTTGACCCGGAGCAAGACCGTCGGCACGGCCACAGCCAGGGGACGGTGGATGTTTGTCCCGCTGGAACCGGGCTACGTGATGGTGTTCGGCGAGTGCGGAGGCCGACTGCTGTATCACGAACCCGGCGCCGGTCTGCCGGCCAAGTACCACCTGTTGCTTGAACTCAGCGACGGCTCGGCCCTGTCGGTCACGACCCAGATGTGGGGTGCGATGGAGCTCTTTGAGCAAGGCAGGGAACAGGAACGGAAGTACATCAAGGGGATGCGGCCGACGCCGGTAGACAAGGAGTTCACGCTCGGCTACTTCTCGAGGCTGGTAGACGAACTGACAAAGGGCGAGAAACGGAGCGTGAAAGGACTGCTCACGCAGGAGCAACTGGTCCCGGGCCTGGGCAACTCGATTGCGCAGGACATCATGTTCCGGGCCGGCCTGCACCCCCGCCATGCGATTGCCGAACTGCCGCAGGCACAGCGGCGCGGGCTGCACAGCGCCATCGTCAAGACCGTACGCGACGTCCTTTCGAAGGGCGGCCGTTCCGACGAACTCGACCTGTTCGGTGAACCGGGCGGTTACGAGCGGATTCTGTCCGGCAGGACGGCAGGCAAGCCATGTCCCGTATGCGGCACGAAGATTGAGAAGGCGGCTTATCTTGGAGGAGCATGCTACTTCTGTCCGAAGTGCCAGGAATAGAGCGCTGCGGCCGGCGCCTGCGGGCCATCGTACAATGAACAACAAGCAGTTGGAGTTCGACGAGAGTTTCCGGTCGTGGGTAATCGCGCTGCGGCGTTGGTTTCACCGGTATCCGGAGCCGAGTTTCGAGGAACGCAAGACCCAGCAGAAGGTGACTGAGGAATTGAACGGGCTGGGTATCGAGAACCGGCCGGCGGGCGGAACCGGCGTCATCGCGACCATCTATGGCGGGAGCGACGGAAAGACCATCGCACTCAGGACCGACATGGACGCGCTCAGGGTTCAGGAGGCGAAGACCGCGCTCAATCGCGACTACTGGTCCAACAACGATGGCGTGATGCACGCCTGCGGACACGACGGGCACATGGCGATGGTGCTGGGCGCAGCCCGCTGGCTGCAGGAGCATCGCGACTCGCTGGCGGGTCACGTCCGGCTTGTCTTCCAGCCGGCTGAAGAAGTGCCACCGGGCGGGGCCGGCGCGATGATTGAGGCTGGGTGCCTGGAGGGCGTGAATGCGATCATCGGGGTACACATCTTCGGCAACATGCAATTGGGTCGAATCGGTTTCCGTCCCGGGCCGTTCATGGCCTCAAGCCGTACGTTTGCGGTGACCATCAAGGGCAAGCCCGGCCATCACATGTGCCCGCAGGACAACGTCGACCCGATTGCAGTTGTGGCCCGGTTCATCGACACCATCCAGGGCGACATCCGTCAGCGGCTGAACCCGAATGTCCGGTACGTGCTCGGGTTCGGCGAAGTCCATTCGGGCATGCAGCACAACCAGACGCCTGCCGAGGCGAGGGTTGTCGGGACTTTCCGCGCCTACGACGTGCGCGACTCAGAGATAATCGTCTCGGCGATAGAGGCAAACCTCGAAGGTCTGATGCGGGCGTTTGCCAAGTCGGATATTCCGGGCCTGCCCGAGTACGTGCTTGACGCCGAGCCGGCCTATCCGCCGCTGGTCAACGACCTTGCGTTCACCAGGCGGGCGGCTGAGGTCCTGAAGGCGCACTTCTCCGACGTCGATGACGACATGGAGCCCAACCTCGGGGCAGAGGACTTTGCCTCTTATCTTCAGCAGGTGCCGGGCCTGTTCATGTTCCTCGGTGGCGGCAACCCGGAGCGCGGCATCACGGCGATGAACCACTCGGACCGGTTTGACATGGACGAGGATGCATTGCCCACCGGTATCAAGGCGCTGCTGACCCTGACCTGCGACTTTCTCAAGAACCCCGAGCCCTACCTGCGTAAGTAGCCGGCGCGGCGGTCTCGCGAGAGATGCGGGGCGGCGGCGTGTCTATAGAATTGTGACCGAAAGCGATGACCGGCAACTGGTCGAGCAGGCGCAGGCCGGAGAGATGTCGGCGTTTGACGAGCTGGTTCGCCGGCATCACGGCCCGGTCTACTGTTACCTGTACCGGACTTGCCGGAACGGGGCCGAGGCGGAGGAGATGACACAGGAGTCGTTTGTGAAGGCGTGGGAAGGGCTTAAGGGATTCAGGGGCGCGGCGAGCTTCCGGACATGGCTGTTCCGGATTGCGACCAATCTCTGCATCAACCGGCTGTCGCGCCGGAAGCCGGTTGACCCGTTGTCTGAGGACGTGCCGGCCGCGCGTCGGGATGAGCCCGAGGAGACGTTTCGGCAGCGGAGGCTCAAGGAATGCGTCGGCGCCGCGCTGGAGTTGCTGCCCGCTGACCAGCGGTCGGCCCTGGTTCTTTCCATCTATGAGGAGATGAGCCATGACGAGATTGCCACGGCGATGGGCCGCAGCCTCGCTTCGGTGAACTCGCTCCTGTACCGGGCGCGGATGAGCGTGCGGCAAACGCTTGAGGGCGCGAGAAGCCGGGGGTTTGGATGAGTGTCGGCGAGAGGCAATCGAAGGATGTGTGTCTATGAGTGTGAAGACCATGAAGTGCGATGAAGTCAGGTTGCTGCTGGTGAGCTTCGCCGACGGCGCACTGGCCGGTGCGCGGGCCGAGGCGGTGCGGACGCACGTTGCCGGGTGCGCAGGATGCCGCGATGAGCTGGCGCAGCTTGCGGCCGACGCCGAGGTGCTGCGCCGGGACGAAAAGCCGGAGGTACCTGCCTATCTCGGTACCCGCATCACGGCCGGAATCAGGGAAAGGCAGGTCCGGGCCAGGCCGTGGTTTGGGTTGAGCCGGGCCATGGCACGACTAGCGGCCGTGGCGCTGGTCGCGGTCGGGGTCTGGTTGGGGACCGCGCTCGCTCGCGGGATGGTCGGCCCGCAGCAGAGTCCGATCGACCGGCTGGCGCAGGTCGGTGTCGAACTGCCGAACGGGGAGGATAAATGAAACAGAAGTGGCTATATGCCGTGCTGGTGCTGTCGCTCGCAGTGAATGTCGGAGTGCTCGGGTTCTACGGAGTGAGGGAGTACCGCGACTGGCGTCAGTCCCAGCAGTTCCAAGGCAAGTGGTTCAAGCCCGGCACGTCACGACGCCAGCTAAACCGGCTGATGGCCGACCTGGACAGGAACCGGGCGCCGTATTCCGATACGGCGCGCGTGGCGACCAGGGAACTGGGTATGCTGGCTCTCGAACCGAATCCTGACTCGGCCCGGCTGAATGCGGCGCTGGACCGGATTGCCCGGTGCAGGCGGGAGCAGTCCAGGTTCCTGCACGAGCTTATGCGGGCACATCGCCGATTGCTTCGTCCCGAGAAGCTGGAGTTCTGGCGGAATCGGATGAAGGTGGAGTACGATTCAATACTGCGGGCGGATTCGAGCGCGGCCGCCCAGCCGAGGGAGGGAAGATGAAACCCAAGTGGGTCCTTGTCCTGCTTATCGTCTCGCTTGCCGGGAATGCGGTCGAACTGGGGCTGTACGCGCGGGCCGAGTGGAAACGCAACCGGGACATGCAGAAGTTCTACGGGTGGGTCCAATCGGGCGCGGAGACGTGGACCCTACGGGTGGTAGTGAAAGAGTTTGAGCCGCGGATGCAGATGCTCGAAAGCCGGGAGAATCGGTGGTCGTCGGAACTGCAGTGGCAGGACTACCAGCAGCCGCCGGACTCATCGATTGACCGGCAGGCGCTGGACAGCATCGCGAGCATCACCCGACAGAAGTACCTGCTGATGTACCAGTCGCGCCGGGCCCTGCCGTCGGTTCAAGATGCCAAGCTGCGGCAGCGCATGGAGAGACGCTGGCGCGGGCAGATGGGCATCGGTGACTGACGGGCTGAACAAACTTCTTGACAGGCGGGCAGGGGGTCGCTAAATTGTGGCGGGGCACGCTGGAAGCGTAATCGTTATAGGCTCGGTCACTCAGCAAGATTGCAGCCAGACTCGCGACCAGTCGTGACCCCTTTTCTTTTGTGCCTGTTTTTACTGATCCCGTGAGACCCCTCATAAGACAACTTGCCTGATGGTTCACAGCACCGAGTTTGAGGTCGCGACCCATGGATTCGGTGATGTGATTGACGTCACGGCGCTAGTGGCCGCGAGCGTCGAGCAGTCCGGAATCATGAACGGCATCGTCTGCATCGCGAACCCGGGTTCAACCGCGGGCATAACGACCGTCGAGTTTGAACCGGGCGCGGTTGCGGACCTGAAGGAAGCGCTTCAGCGGCTCGCGCCCGAGAAGGCGCGCTACCATCACAACGACACCTGGGACGACGGCAACGGCTTCGCGCATCTGCGCAGCGCCCTGGTCGGTGCGTCGCAGGCGTTCCCGGTGAGAGACGGCGCAATTGCGCTCGGGACCTGGCAGCAGATAGTCCTGCTCGATTTCGACAACCGGCCGCGCCGGCGGAAGCTCGTGGCGACGGTGGTCGGCGAGTAGGTCGGGTTTCTTTCTCCTTGACAAATGGCCGCGTCAGGATTAGCTTTAGACGTGAGGTGTCTGCCCCCCGTTCTCTTCCTGCTGCTCCTGCTCGCGGCCTGTGCTGAGAAGGTCGAAGTGACCGTCAGCACCGGCTCTTGGGATTACGCTAAAGAACGGATTGCTGTGTACGGAGTGGAAACGGTTCTGGTGGTATGCAAGCCCTTCCGGGACATCAGCTATGTGGAACTGCTGATTGACAGCACGGTTGTCGGCGTGGACACTTTTCCGGGTCCGGAGTCCGGTTTCGAGTGGGACGTAAGGCAGTTGCTCGAGGGCAGCGCGCACAAGCTGCAGGCTCGGGCTATTTCCGGCAGCCGCGAGTACCTATCACCCGAGCTGTCAGTCTGGGTCGGGTTCCGATCCCGGCTGGTCGTGGACGGACGCAACAAAACCCTCCTTGTCTATCTCCCTGACGGCGACTTGGATGCCACGTTGGTTCCCCTGGAGCACGTCTTGCCTTCGTATCCCAGGTTCAGGCCCGGTTGTGGTTCAGTCGTGTTTATCGCGGACCACAAGCTCTATGAGACCACGGGGCCGTACGGCCAGGCAGAGTTGCTTGCCTCGGTCGAGAACGGCATCTATAGCTGCGATGCGTCGCCGGTTTCGGACCTCGTTGCCTTTGAGGGGTACCCGGCCGGAAACGCGCACCTGTACACCCAGGACAATTCCGGCCACCGAGTTCAACTCACGCACGACAGTGACTTCGTGCTCATCGACTCGAGCCGGTTCACGTGCGTTGCGAATTCGAGTCCTGTCTTCTCGCCGGACGGGACCAGGCTGGCCTACTACCGCAAGAGCAGGTGCCTGGTGCCGGGCGACCCGCACGAAGGTGAGTACCGGGAGGACGCATTTGTGATGAACCGCGACGGCAGCAACCCGGTCAACCTGACCGCGGGCGTGGATAACCTCTACTTCTCCGGCTTCACATGGACGTTTGACGGCAAGTGGGTTTTGTTTCGAGTGGGGACAGGGCAGGCGCCTGACGGCGTGCTCGCGGCAAGTATTGGTGGCCGGAAAGTCACGACCTTAGCAGTGGTGCCAGTGGCCATGGCCTGTTCGCCAACCGATTCGACACTCATCTACGTCGGAACGGACCTCGAACAGCGATTGTACTCCGTGGGACTTGTGTGGACCGACGATACGCTCTACGTCGGCGGGCCAGGACTCTCGTTAGGTGGGGAAGAATACGCTCAGCGCCGGTATATTGACTGGGCGAGCTACTCCAAGCAATAAAAAGAGAGTCACGAACAGCCCAGTGTCGCGGCAATGTGTTGACCGAGCCGGTTTATGATACCGAACTGTCGTGCTCTCAACTATGTTAGACGCGGAAAGGTCCGACAGGGTTCGGGAGCAATCTCGGCATAGGCGTCGGTTCCGCGAGAATATAGCTAAGTTCATATAATGGGCGACGTTGCAGACCTGGTTGTAGTCGGCGGCGGGGCCGCTGGGTTGGCCTGCGCGGTCACGGCCGTGAGGCTGGGGCTTGCGGCGGTGATCCTGGAGCGAACCGATCGGTGCGGCAGCAAGCTCGCCGTGACCGGCGGCGGAAAAGGCAATTTTACCCACGCCGAACCGCCAAGGGCGATGGCGAAGAAGTTCGACTGCGATGTCCGTCTGACTGTGCCATTGCTGCGTAAGTTTCCATACCAGCGCATAGTGGAGTTCTTTTCGAGCCTGGGCATTGACGCCCGGACCGATGCGGACGGGTGCGTCTGGCCGGTGCGAGCCGACGCCGCCGGAATCAGGGATGCAATGGTGCGGGAGACGGTGGCGCGCGGCGGGCTAGTGAAGACCGGCTGCAGGGTTACCGGTCTTGAGCCCGGGTGGCGGATTCGGCTGGCAGACGGCAGCATTGTGGCAGCGCGGAACGTCTGCCTTGCGACCGGCGGGGCGAGCTATCCCCGAACCGGCTCGACCGGCGACGGACTCGCGCTGTGCCGCGGCCTCGGGCTCGCGACGGTTGACTGGTTTCCGGCCCTGGCTTCACTCCGGACGCGGGACGACCTGAGCGGACTGGCCGGCGTCACCCAGCCGATGGTAGAGATGACGTTGCTCGTAGCAGGCAGTGAACCCCGAACCGCGACCGGCCACTTTATCTTCGCCCACACGCACGTTTCAGGTTCGAGCGTGCTCAACCTGTGCGGTCATGCGGCGCGGGCCCTGGCCGAGCGGAAGCAGGTCGTGCTGCGGGTTGACTGGGTGCCGGGCCGGAGCGCGACGGAACTGGCCGAGGAGTTTGCGGCCGCGAGGGTCGGGCATCCGACGCGGCAACTCGGGACGTTCCTTGGCTCCTTCATGGCACGCCGGCTGGCGGCGCGGCTGTGCGCGACGGCCGGGGTCCCTGTCGACCGTTTACTTGCCCACCTGAGCCGGACCGAACAGGAGAGTATCATTGGCCAACTCCGGGCGACCGAGTTCCCAATCACGGGCACCGAGGCGATTGAGCGGGCAACGGTGACGGGCGGGGGCGTGGCTCTTGATGAGGTCGACCTGAAGACGATGACGGCGCGGCGCTTTCCCGGGCTCTACTTCGCGGGGGAGGTTCTTGACGTCTGGGCTGAAACCGGCGGGTACAACCTGCACTTTGCCTGGGCGACCGGCATCAGGGCGGCGGAGTCAGTCGCGGCGAGCCGCAATGGGACATGACCGAAATCCTCCTGGGATTTCGGATCGTGTCCCGGCTTTGGGGACAGTCCCCTGCGGAATAGGGTTATGTCCCGCGCATCCTACCTGAGCGCGACCAACTTGGTACTGTAGGTGTCCTTGCCGTTGAGTGTCAGCTTGGCGATGTAGATGCCGGGAGCCGGCACTGCGAAGCTGAAGCGGTGCTCGCCCGGGCCCAGCCTGCCATCGGCCAGCTTCGCTACGACTCGGCCGGCCGGGTCGTAGACCTGCAGCCGAACCGTGCCCGTGCCGGCCAGACCGAAGCCGACAAGCCCGCCGCGGCCCACGGTCTGCGTCGCGTGAAACGGCTGCGACAGCACCGCAAACGGTGGCTCTTCGACCGCTACGTTGTTGTGCGTCCTGACCATCATCGAGTCCAGTGTCGTGTTGCCGGAGACGTCACTGGCGCGGACGTAGACCCAGTAGGTCGTATCACCGACCGTCCCGGTTGCCCACTTCCCGTTGACGTCCGAAGCCTCGATAACCGAGTCGCCGTCGGTGTTGGTGACGATGAAGTAGTACTCGCGGTTTTCGTAGTCGCCCTGCGACCTGCAGGTATTGTCAGCCTTATACACGACGTTGACGAGCGCGCCGTCGAGCGTGTTCGAGAACTGGACCCCAATCGTCCACGGCACGACAACAAGGCCATCGTGCCGCTTGATGGAGTAGTCGACCTCGTAGGGCGCGAGCTTGTCCCAGGTCTCGTTGCCGGTGGTCGCGCCGGTCTTGTCATAGACCTTGGCGATGATGTCCACGTCCCCGACGAGGCTGTCGTACCGAAGATAGGTGTTTGAATTATCGCGGCAGAAGGCGAACTTCTGGTTCGTGCGGGCGTTCTCGATGACCGGGGCGAGCAGGTCGGTGTTGGGCCGGATAATCGTCAGCGGGTTCTGGATGAACCACCAGGTGGGGTTTGGGAAGCGCATCCAGGTCGCGCCGGTGTCGGAGATGCGGGCGAAATGGCAATGGTCGAAAGTCGCGTCCATCGGCCACTGTACAAGGTAACCTATAGAATCGCCTTCCTGTACTTCGTCGCCGAGACTGCGGTGCCAGCGTGCCGCATCAATATGGGCGTAGAGCCAGCCTTCCGCCCGGCCGGTGAAGCTTGAGTTCGTGTCACACACCGCAATCCGATAGTGCAGACTTTCCGCTATAGTTCCCCAAGCCTTGACCCACCCGTGCCTGACCGCGGTAACGCGGCGGCCGTGGACGTCGGGCGTGATGCAGTCGATGCCATTGTGAAAATACGGGCCTCCGCCGTAGTCCTGGTAGTTGCCCCAGTTGTTTCCCAACGGATGGACGGAGTCGAGCGGCACAAGCGGCCAGTTTGTCGCCAGGGCCGGGGACGCAACCAGCGCGGCCGCCAGAAAAGCAAACACGCCAAGGGTTCTCAAGATAGATTTCCTTTCGTAAGATAGTAACCTGGAATTCTAGGAGCGCGCCGCAGCGGTGTCAAATGACAGGGCGGCCCCGGAATCAGATATTGAACCACAAAGACACCAAGAGCACCAAGCGTACAGAGGAATCCCCTTCCGGACCTTCTTCTTGGTGGTGAACTCCTATCTCGGTTCTGGGGGTGGCGTCGGGTTCCTGCGTCATTGACATTATGGCCGAGACGGCTATCTTCCTTCTGACAAGACAATGACTACCCAAGAAGCTGACATCCTTGCCAAGCTCAAGGCCAAGCTGCAGAAACGACTGCCATTGAGTCGCCTGGTGCTGTTCGGTTCGCGCGCCCGTGGCGACGCAGACCTGGATTCTGACCTCGACGTTCTGGTCATACTGAACACCCCGGTGGACCGCGAGGCCGAGGACTACGTCAACGATTGCGCATGGGAAGCGGGCCTGGAACACGGCATCGTCGTTGTGCCGGTCACGGTATCGCGCCTCGACTGGGAGGAAGGACTGCTTTCGTCCTCGCTCTTGGCGATTGCGGTAAGGCAGGAAGGGATTACTGTGTGATACCGGAACAAGCCGCCGAACTCGTGAGGCTGCGGAGAGGAAGCTTCGAGCCAGTAGCCGCGAGCGTCAAGCTGCCAGCGGGTCGGATAGGGCTGCTTTGACTCGCCGCGCAGACGGAGTATGATAAAGCCATGCAGGCAAGATACTTGATTGACCTGGAGAAGAATGAGGATGGCGGATATACGGTCACTGTTCCGGCCCTGCCTGGCTGCATCACCGAAGGCGCGACGTGGGACGAGGCAATCGCCAACGCTCAGGAAGCCATCACCGGCTACCTTCAGGCCCTGAAAGACCTGGGTAAGCCGATCTCGGTCGAGATACCGGTCGAAGTAGAGCCAGCCGCGTTGTGACCCGTCTGCCGCGCATCACCGGCAAGGACGCACTCAAGGCGCTTCAGCGCGCCGGGTTCTACGTCGTTCGCACGCACGGCAGCCACTACTACCTTTACCATCGAGACAACGACATTCTGGTCACGGTGCCGATTCACGCGGGCCGGACCCTGGCCCCGAAGACCCTGCAATCCATACTCAAACAGGCTGGACTCACTACCGAGCAACTCATCGGACTCCTCTGACCGTTTGCGAACCGGGTTCCGAGAACTGCGGGCAGGCAGCACAACTGTCCGGTTATAAGTCGAATAGATTCAACTGGTTAGCGCAGACGTAAGTTTCTATTGGCGAGCGATTCTCTGCAAGTAGTTGATACAGCGGTTCTTGCTCGAATATGGCAG
>JAPLUO010000268.1 GCA_026397595.1 Caldifarciminota bacterium | reverse complement strand
ACAAGGTCTACTGCGCGAACTCGGGCAGCGACAACGTGACCGTGATTGACGGCACAACCAATCAGGTCATTAGTACGGTTACCGCAGGAAGCTCCCCTCGAGCCTTCTGCTACAACCCGCAGGACAACAAGGTCTACTGCGCGAACTCCCTCAGCGACAATGCCACGGTGATAGACGGTGCGACGGACTCAGTCCTCGCCACGGTGGCAGCCGGAGGCTACCCTTGCGCCATCTACTACAACCCGCAGGACAACAAGGTCTACTGCGCGAATGGGGATAGTGCCAACGTAACGGTGATAGACGGTGCGACGGACTCAGTCCTTGCCACGGTGGTAGTCGGATACTACCCCACTGCCCTCTGCTACAACTCTCAGAACAACAAGATCTACTGCGCGAACTTCTTGAGCAACGACGTGACGGTGATAGACGGTGCATCGAACGCGGTGCTGGCCACGGTTAAAGCGGGAGACGGCCCTCTTGCCCTCTGCTACAACCCTCAGAACAACAAGGTCTACTGCACGAACGGCAGTATTCACACCGTGGCTGTGATAGACGGAGCTTTGGATTCGATAGTGACGACGATTGGGGTTGGCTCCTATCCCCTCGCTGTCGTCTGGAACCCGGCGCAGAACAGGATGTACGTGGCCAACTGCGACGGCTCCAGCATTTCGGTGCTGCGGGACACAGGCGGCGTTGGAATCGAGGAGAACCTGAAACCTCAAGCTGCAAGCCCGAAGCCAGTGGCCACGGTCGTCCGCGGTGTGCTGTACCTGGGGGACTGTCCCCGCACGGGGACAGTCCCCAAAACCGTGCTCCTCGACATCAGCGGGCGGAAGGTGCTGGACCTTCATCCAGGCCCGAATGATGTGCGGACGCTGGCGCCGGGAGTGTACTTTGCGCGCGAGGCCCAAGCCCAAGCGGTCCGCAAGGTCATCATTTCGAATTAGGAGGTAAGAATGAAAGCAACGGTGTTCGCACTCTGTCTGGGCCTTCTGCTGGCTGGGGTCGCTATGGGCCAGTACCTGGAGAAGGTGCTCTACCTTCCGGACTCGGCCGGCGGCGTGCTGACTCCAACCGTAATCGCCTGCAACCAGGTTGGTGACCGCGTGTACGTGGGCGGGTCAACGCGCGGGGTTTCCGTGCTCGATGCCGAATCCGGGCTGCGGCTCTACCGCATCGAGACGGCTCGAGGCATCTCCGCAATCTGCCATGACCCGGTCCGGAACCGGGTCTACATCGCAAGCGGGGGCACCGACTCGCTGTTTGTCGCCGACGGCGCCAACGGCCACGTGCTGGGCGCGGTGGCGGTCGGCAGAAACCCAATTGCGATTGTGTGTCACCCGTCTGGGGACCGGGTCTACGTCGCGTGCGCGGGGTCCGCTGAACCGGATTCGACGGTGTACGAGGTTGATTGCCCGGCCGACACCGTGCGCGCGGTGCACGTCGCCGGGCTTCAGCCGTACGCGTTGTGCTACAACCCGGCGAACAACGTGCTCTACTCGGCCGACCTGGGTTCCAATACCGTGTCGGCAATCGACTGCTCGGGCGACTCGGACGTCGTCCACATCCCGGTCGGCCTGGAGCCCAGAGCGCTCGCTTGCGACCCGGTCAACAACAAGGTCTACTGCATGAACTCGCACGACTCCACGGTCACGATAATCGACGGCGCGGACAACCACGTACGGGCGACGGCCCTAGTCGGGTCGTATCCGAAGGCGCTCTGCTTTGACAGCCTTGCCGGCCACGTGTTCTGCGCCAGGTGGGGCAGTGTCGCCGTGATTGACGGAATCGAAGACAGCGTGATTGCGACGATTCCGCTGGACGCGACCGTGCTCCAACTGGACCTTGACCCCGACTCCAACCTCGTCTACTGCCTGGCGTACTATCCCGCCGGCGTCACGGTCATCGACGCCGCGACCAATCAAGTGGTCGACAGCATCAGGCTCAACCAGTATGCGAGGGCGATGTGTTTTGCGCGGACCGGGCGGTCCCTTTTCGTCGCGGATGAGGATCGGGCCGCGGTCGCGCAAGTCGGTTGCGACAGCCTCGGGCTGAAGCGCTGGACCCGGGTCGGTGTCGAGGCCGAGATGCTCATCGCGAATCCGTCCGGCACCAAGCTGTACTGCATGGGCGGCTACCCGGCTGAATCGGTCAACGTCTCGGTCATCGATCCCACGCAGTGCGCCGTGACCCGTGCTATCGAAGTACCGGGCGGCGGCCGGCCGGTAGCGAGTTGCTACAACAGCGTCGAGGACAAGCTCTACTACGCCGGCTACGGCACTGAGGTCGTGGTCATCGACTCGCGCGACTCAGTGATTGCCCGCATCCCGATGCCGGACGACATCTACGGGCTCGCCTACGCGGAGGCCGAGAACAAGGTGTACGTGGGTGGGGGATACTTCGACGGCTTCATCGCCGCGATCGACGGCCAGGGCGACTCGATAGTCTCGACCGTCGCTATCCCGGGCGGCGGCGGCGTGTATAACGTCTGCTACAATCCCGGTCACAACACGGTATACGGGTTCGGCAACCAGCGTGCTGTCTTCACCGTGCTCGACTGCGCGGCCGACACGGTCGTCGGGCAGTTCCCGGGCGGCAGCGATCCGGGCGCTTCCCTGTACAACGCGCTGTCGGACAAGGTCTACATGGTCGGGTACGTTTCGGGCACGATGCAGATAATCGACGGCGGGACCAACGCGGTCCTCGACACCGTGGACGTCGGCAACGGCGCGAGGGACATGTGCCTGAATACCGCGAACAACAAGGTGTACAGCTCCAGCACGACCATGCACGTCCTGGCCGTGGTTGACGGCGCGGGCGACAGCCTGATTGTGAAGCTGACCTTCCCCGGTTTCACGCGGTGCGTCGCTTATGACCCGGACTGGAACATAGTCTACTGCGGCTACGACTACACCAACAACACCTGCGCCGTCGCGCTCGTGGACGGCGCGACCGAGCGCATCGTCGGCAGGATATCGATTGTTGCCGGTTCGCTGACCGCGATGGCGGCGGTTCCGGAGGCCGACCGTGTATTCGTCGCCGACGCCGGGAATTCGTGCGTGGAGGTCATCAGGACCGGCGCCGGCGCGGTGGTCGAGCGCCGCCCGCTCGGCGTCTCTCCGGCCGCGGGCACAGCGACCATCGCCCACGGCGTCTTGTTCCTGTTCGAAGCCTCAAGCCGCAAGCCCCAAGTCGCAAGCTTGCTGGACATCTCCGGCCGAAAGGTGCTCGACCTGAAACCGGGCGCGAACGATGTGCGGGCGCTGGCGCCGGGCGTCTACTTCGTACGCGAGGCATCTGGCGTAGAGCGTGAGGCTTCGAGCGTCACGAAGGTCGTGCTGACGAGGTAGCGGAAGGAATTCCGCCGGCAGGGCTGGACGAATCTGGTTGACAGCGTCCGCCTCCGGCTTAGAATCCACACAGGAGGACACATGCGCCTGACTCGTCTGATCGCCGGTTTGGTTCTGCTCGCCGTTTCACTCGCCTCCAGCCAGGTGCTGGAGAAGACAATCTATGTGCCAGATACCCTGTCCGGGTTCACCCAACCACAATGCATCGGCTACAACTCCGCAAACGGACAGGTCTATGTCGGCGGCTATGGCGGTTCCGGCGTCATTGCATTCAGGGGTTCGACCTATCAGAAGGTCGCTCGCATACCCACCAGCGGCGACGTATACGGCATCCTCTGCGATTCGCAGAACAACCGAACCTACGCAACGAGCGGCGACCTGACAGTGATAGACGGAGCGACGAATCAGGTTCTGGCCGCGGTCGGTGTCGGAAGTCGTCCTCACGCCTTGTGTGCCAATCCCGAGGGCAGCAGGGTCTACTGCGCGAACCAAGTCAGCAATGATGTGACGGTCGTGGACGCCGCGACCTACCAAGCTATCGCGACCGTTGCCACTGGCAGCCGACCCGAGGCGCTCTGCTACAACTCGCAGAACGACAAGATCTATGCCGCGAACTTCGGAGGCAACACCGTCACGACGATCGACGGCACATCGGATACGGTCATCGCGACAGTGACCGTTGGCAGCAGACCCGACGGCCTCTGTTACAACCCTCAGAACAACAAGGTGTACTGCGCCACTTACGATAGCGGCGACGTAGCGGTCATTGACGGTGCGACGGATGAAGTGGTCGCGACGGTCGCAGCCGGCTGGGGAGCGTACGCTCTGTGCTACAACCCTCAGAACAACATGGTTTACTGCGCCAGCTACCACACCAGCACAGTTACGGTGATTGATGGCCTTACGGACAGTGTGGTTGCGCGGGTAGCGGTTGGGGACGTCCCTTTTGCCCTGTGCTACAACACTCATGATAACATAGTTCTCTGCGCGAACTGGGGGAGCAACAGTGTTACAGTGATAGACTGCGCGTCGAACCAGTCGATCGCAACGATAGAGACCGGCGCCTATCCGTACGCAATCTGCCACAATGCGGACGACAACAGGGCCTACACTGCGAACTACAACAGCGGCGACGTGACCGTCATGGACTGCGCAGCGAACCAGCCCATTGGGAGCGTAATCACTGGCGCTAGTCCCGTAGCTCTCTGCTACAATCCTAATGGCAGCAAAGTCTACTGCGCAAACCACGCCAGTGAGCCGAGCGTTACTGCTGTCGACGGTGCAACCAACAGAGTAGTTGCCATCGTGCCTGTCGGTAGAAGCCCATCAGCGCTGTGCGACAATCCTCGGGACAACAAGGTCTACTGCGCGAACGAATTCGATGACGATGTAATGGTGATAGACGCTGCTACAGACCAGGTCATCGCGACAGTGAGCGTTGGCAACGTGCCCCGCTGCCTCTTGTATGACTCAGGCGACAACGCAGTCTATTGCGCGAACGCATTCAGTGATGATGTAACGGTGATAGACGGCGCTTCGAATCAGCCTATCGCCACCGTGCCCGTGGGCGCAGGCCCCACAGCACTCTGCTACAATCCGCACGGCGGCAAAGTCTACTGCGCGAATGGGGCCGGCTCGACTGTATCAGTGATTGATGGTGCAACGAATCAGGTCGTTGCTACCGTGGATGTTGGGCTGCATCCCGCGGCCCTGTGCTACAATGAACACGACGACAGGATCTACTCTGCAAACAGCGACTCGAATACCGTGACAGTGATAGATGGAGCGACGAACGGTGTCCTCGCGACTGTGGCCGTAGGCAACGGACCGGCGTTTCTGTGCTACAACCTTGCTGACAACAAGGTATACTGCGCAAACGCAGGAGGTATCCCCAGTCTTGATTCAACTGTGTCCGTGATTGACGGCTCAACTAGTGAGGTCGTCGCGACCGTTGTGGTAGGAACCATTCCCCTTGTGCTCTGCTATGATTCGATAGGTGACAGGGTTTACTGCGCGAACGAACTCAGCAACGATGTGGCGGTGATAGACGGCGCGACCGATGCAGTGCTTGCGACCATCGGCGTTGGCGTGAGCCCGGTGGCTCTTGTCTGCAACCCGGCTCAGAATCGGGTCTACGTGGCGAACTACAACAGCTCCAGCATCTCAGTGATACGCGACTCGGGTGGCGGGGTTGAGGAAACGCCGAACGCAGTCGTGCGAACGACGAGCGCGGCCACGGTCGTCCGCGCGGTGCTGTTCCTGCCGGAGACCTCAAGCCTCAAGCCCCAAGCCGCAAGCCTACTGGACATTTCAGGTCGGAAGGCGCTCGACCTACGGCCCGGCCCGAATGACGTACGGAGTCTTGCTCCAGGTGTCTATTTCGTCCGGGCCGTCAGCCCCGCTCGCGAAGCGGCGGCGCAGCCGCACGAGTCAGCCGCTAGCTGTCACAAGGTCGTGCTGACGAGGTAGCGGAAGGAGTTCCGCCGGCAGGGCTGGACGAATCTGATTGACAGCGTCCGCCACCGGCTTAGAATTCACACAGGAGGACACATGCGCCTGACTCGTCTAGTCGTCGGTCTGGTCTCACTTGTTGTTTCGTTGGCTTCCGCACAGTGGCTGGAAAAGACGGTGCTGTTGCCCGATTCGCTGGGTAGCATCTTGCATCCCCGGGCTTTGGTCTGGGATTCGACCGACAACAAGATCTTCGTGGGGAGTGACAGCGGCGGAGTCCTTGTCATCGCTGGCGCGACGAACAGACGTGCTGCTCACATTCGCCTGAATGGCAATGTTCATGCCATCTGCTACAACCCGAAGGACAACAAGGTCTATTGCGCGAACTACCAGGCAGACGGCAGCGTGAGCGTAATAGACGGGGCAACGAATTCGGTAGTAGCTACGGTCCCAGCCGGGAAGTACCCTTGGGCACTCTGCTACAACCCAGCCAGCAATAAGGTCTATGTGGCCAATCGCAACGACGGCAGCGTGACTGTGGTTGACGGTGCGACGAACTCGGTCATCGCTACCGTTCCGGTCGGTGACTGGGTCTATGCTCTCTGCCACAACTCTCAGAACAACAAGGTGTACTGCGCGAACCAGTTTAGCAACAACGTAACGGTGATAGACGGTGCGACGAACTCGGTCGTCGCCACAGTGGTAACGGGAGACTTGCCCTCCGGCTTCTGCTACAACCCGCAGAACAACAAGGTCTACTGCGTGAACTCCTACGGCTACAGCGTGACCGTGATAGATGGAACCACGGATTCGGTCATCGCTACCGTGGCGACGGGAGACCTGCCCGCCGGCGTCTGCTACAACCCGCAGAACAACAAGGTCTACTGCGGGGGACACGATATCCGAGTCATCGACGGACTCACCGATTCGGTCCTGACGATCCTGCCCTTGGAGCACGGTAGCCTGTGCTACAACCCGCAGAACAACGAGGTTTACTGCGGAGGTAGCTCTGTGGCAGTGATTGACGGTGTTGGCGACACGGTGATTGCGACCGTGCCTGCGAGTTGCACTCGGCTCTGTTGTGACCTGCAAAACAACAAGATCTACTGCGGGAATTGGCAGGACGATTGCACCGTGACCGTGATAGACTGTGCGAAGAACTCGGTCGTCGCCACGGTGGTGACGGTAGACATGCCCTACGCCCTGTGCTACAACCCGCAGAACAACAGAGTCTACTGCGCGAACTTGTATAGCCAGAATGTGGCGGTGATCGATGGTGCGACAAACTCGGTTTTCGCCACGGTGATGGTCGGGGTGTACCCATACGATCTCTGCTACAATCCGCAGAACAACAAGGTCTATTGCGCCAACAACTCGGGCAGCGTAACAGTGATTGACGGCGCGTCCGACTCGGTGCTGGTCACCGTGGCAATCGGAGGTTACACCTACCCTTGTGCACTCTGCTACAACCCATCGGAGAACAAGGTCTACTGCGCGAACTGGGGAAGTGGCAGCGTGACGGTAATAGACGGTGCAACCGACTCAGTCATAGTGAATGTGACAGCCGGAGCCAACTCTCGGGCCCTCTGTTACAACTCAACGAACAACAAGGTCTACTGCGCGAATGGGTCCGACAACAACGTATCGGTGATCGATGGGGAGACGGACTCGGTCCTCGCCACAGTGGGAGTCGGGTACAGCCCCTATGCTTTGTGCTACAACGCAAAGGAGAACAAGGTCTACTGCTCAAATGGCAATAACTACTACAGCGGTCTGGCTGTAATCGACGGAGCGGCCGACACGGTCATCGCCGGTCTCACCACAGGGCGCTACCCTGTGGCCCTCTGCTACGACTCGACTGATAACAGGGTGTATTGCGCGAACGCTGGTGACAATACCGTGACCGTAATCTCCGGCGCTACGAACCTGGTCATCACCACGGTGGCAGTCGGGACTAGTCCTCATCCTCTCTTTTACGACGCGCAGAACAACAAGGTCTACTGTGGGAACTCCGGAAGCAACAACGTGAGCGTGATCGACGGCGCGAGCGCTCAGGTGCTCCGATCAGTCGGAGTGGGCCACGAGCCACACGCCTTCGCCTGGAACCCAGTCCAGAACCGATTATACGTCGCGAATTACAGCTCGAGTAGCATCTCGGTGCTGCGGGACTCGACTGTGGGGGTCGAGGAAACGCCGGACGCCAAAGTGCGGGCGATGCGCGTGGCCACGGTCGTCCGCGGCGTGCTGTTCCTGGGGGACTGTCCCCGCACGGGGACTGTCCCCAAAACCGTGCTCCTCGACATCAGCGGCCGCAAGCTGCTCGACCTGAGCCCGGGCGCGAATGATGCGCGGGCGCTATCTCCGGGCGTGTATTTCGTCAGGGAGCAGTCAGCGGTCAGCAATCAGCATTCGGGGGCGTCTGGCACGACGCGCTGGGCGTCGAGCGTCACGAAGGTCGTTATTACGCGGTAGCGCCGCGAGGACGCGGAGGCTCCGAGCACCAAGCCTCAAGACCGATTCCCGACCGCCTGACAGCCTGCGGCCCCCCGCCCGACCCTCGTCTCGCCTCGTCCGGACGCGCAAGCCCGGCCGGATTGGAGGCCCCGAATCAGACATTGAACCGCTAAGACGCCAAGAGCACTAACATACACCGGACATTCCCGTCCGGACCCTCTTTGTGTCTTGGTGGCTTTGTGGTAAGCTCCTATCTCGGTTCTAGGGCAGGCCGGTCGGCTTGACTTCCGCGCCGGTGTGAATATCCTACTCTGTTGAGGTCTATGCTTAGAGCAGTCGGTTGCATCCTGCTGGTCATCGCGGCGGCAGCGCCGGTGTTTGGCCAGCCGCCCCCGATTCCAATAAGCCCGAGACCCGGGCCGCAGGGCAAGTCTGACCGAACCGTCTTGATATTCCTGCCCCAGCGGCTGTTTTCGAGCGAGGAGTTCGAGCCGACTCTGCGGGAGCTTTCCCTGGCCGGGCTGCAGACCCGAATTGCCTCTTCCGACACCGGCGTCGCGGTGAGCATGGGCCAGATTGTGCTGAAACCGGACCTGGCTCTGCCTGACGTGCAGGTCACGGACTACGCAGGACTGGTCCTGATTGGCGGGTCCGGAGCCGCCATGACCTGGGGTGATTCGCTGCTGCAGACCCGTTGTCGTCAGTTCGCTGAGTCCGACCGGGTCGTGGCCGCCATCGGCATCGCCCCGATAACGCTCGCCCGTGCCGGTGTCCTCAAAGGCCGGAAGGCGACCGTGTTCCACGAGCGCTCGGCAATCGGCTGGCTCAAGGAGAGCGGGGCGAAGTTCAGCTTCCGGGAGCTGGTGGCCGACCGGAACATCATTACCGCAGCCGACGACAAGCAGGCGCACGCATTTGGCCGGGCCGTAGCTGCGGCGGTGCTGGCTGCCAAGTGACATGCGCATGGCGGTGCAGCGGGTGACGAGGGCGCGGGTCACGGTCGGAAGCGAGACGACCGGAGAAATCGGGCCGGGACTGCTGCTCCTCCTCGGCGTGGGCCGGGAGGATAGCGTTGAGACCTGCCGCCGTATGGCATCAAAGGTCGCCCGGATGCGGATATTCGACGACGCAGCCGGCAAGATGAACTTGTCCCTGCTCGATACCCACGGCCAGGCGCTGGTGGTCTCGCAGTTCACGCTGTACGCGGACACGAGCCGGGGACTGCGGCCGTCATTCACGAATGCCGGCGAGCCGGCGCGTGCGAAGGAACTATACGAACGGTTTGTATCCGAGTTGTCCTATCTGGGCGTGCCGACCCGCACCGGCCGGTTCGGCGCGCACATGGCCGTTGAGCTGGTTAATGACGGACCGGTAACGTTGGTGCTGGAAGAGAACGAACGAGGAGATCCGCAGATTACACAGATTACGCAGATGGGTCTCGGAGGAGAATCGGTGGAAGCCGCGAAGTCTGCGGACAGAAGCCCGCAGGAGTCCGAAGTAAGACATCCACAGATTGCACCGACTACGCAGATGGCTCTCGGAGGAGAATCTGTGGAATCTGCGAAATCTGCGGATAGAAACCCGGAGCTGCCGGAGAGGAGTGGAGTTAGTGGTTAAAAGCATGACCGGCGTCGGCCGGGCCGAGGCGATTCTGCCGCCGTGGAACTCGAAGATTGTCGTGGATATCCGCACGGTCAACCACAAGTTCCTGGAGTTGACGGCCAAGCTGCCGCCCCAGATTGGTGGCTACGAGGGCGAGGTACGCGACATGGTCCGGCGCCGGGTGCGCCGCGGCTACATCCAGTTGCAGGTCACGCTCGACGAGAGCGCCGACGCTCCGACGCTGGCGCTCGACCACCGGATGGTGCGCGACTATCTCCGACTGTCACGGGAGCTGCAGTCGAAGTACAAGATTCCGGGCGACCTCGACCTCCACACTGTGCTGGCCTATCCCGGCATCATCGCGCCGCAGAAGGCCGACGCGGACCACGGCCGGCTCTGGCGCCGCTGTCGCAAGGTCATCGCCCTGGCCCTGAGCCGGCTGGTCAAGATGCAGCAGATTGAGGGCGCGGCCCTGATTCGCGACCTGCGCAAGCGCGTCAGCAAGATAAGGCACGCGGTCCTGGCGATTGAGCAGCGGGTGCCGGAACGGCTGCGCGAGCGCCGGGCGAACCTGCTGGCCCAGCTCAAGGATTTGAACGTCGAGTCCGACTCCAAGCGCATCCTCGAGGAAGTCGCCTTCATCAGCGAGAAGCTGGACATCCACGAGGAGTGTGTTCGCCTGAAGAGCCACTGTTCCATGTTCCTGGGCGCGCTCAGTTCCTCGGCGGCGTCGGGCAAGAAGCTCGACTTCATCGCGCAGGAGATGCTGCGCGAGACCGATACGCTTGCGGCCAAGGCACGGGATATGATCATCTCGCGCCGGGCCATCGAAATCAAAGGCGAAATCGAGAAGGTGAAGGAGCAGGTTAGGAATGTCGAGTAAGACCGGGGTTCAGGGGTCCAAGGGTTCAAGGGTTCAGGCCAGAACCCCAGAACCCCGGAACCCCCGAACCCTCTCCTCTCGGCATTCGCCCTTCCTGGTTGTGCTCTCTTCGCCGTCCGGCGCCGGCAAGACTTCAATCTGCCGCGGGGTGGAACGTCGTGACCCGAACGTCGCCTATTCGGTTTCGGCCACGACCCGCCCGAAGCGCAAGGGCGAAGTCAACGGCCGCAGCTACTTCTTCTACTCGGAGAAGCAGTTCCAGCAGTTGAGCGAGAACCGCGGTCTGCTTGAACATGCCGACGTCTACGACCACCGGTACGGCACGCCCCGGGCCCCGGCTCTTCGCCAATTCCGCCAGGGCCACGACGTGATCGCGGACCTCGACATCCAAGGCATGCGTTCGTGCCGCAAGGCGCTGCCCGGCACGGTCGGCGTCTTCGTTACCGCGCCCAGCTCGAACGAGCTCGCCCGCAGGCTTCGCGACCGCGGCACCGACTCACCGGAAGCCGTGGCCCGGCGGGAAGCCGACCGGGAAGCGGAACTGGCCGCTATCCCTGAGTTCGACTACCTGGTGGTCAACGACCGGCTCAAGCAGGCGGTCGACGACGTAATGGCGATAATCCGGGCCGAAAGGCTCCGGACATCGCGAATGAATCCGACCGCACCCGCCCAAAACAAGAAAACAAGAACCGGACCCGGAACCCGGAAATGAACCACCAAGACACCAAGAACACCAAGCGGACACGGCGACTCCCAAGCCGCCTCGCTTTGTGTCTTTGTGGTGAACGTCCGTTCCGCTTCCGACCCCGAAGGCAGGAGGCCACGGAAATGAAAATAACCTCACCGGAAGCACTGAAGAAGGTTTACCCGAACAAGTATCTGGCAGTCAATATCGCCGCGCTCGAAGCCCGGCGCGTCATCGAAGGAATGCACAAGGACGAAATCCAGTTGCCGGTCAGCCCCTACGAGTACGCGCTCGACCTTACGCTCAAGGGCGAAGTCAAGTGGGCGAAGATGACCGAAGCGGACATCGAAGCCCTGGCCCGCGAAGGCTTCGACGAGCCGCCGATCAGCCGGATGCCGTTCAACCCGCAGCCGATGGCGTAGGCCCCGGGCCGCGTTCAATCAGATGGAGGCCAAGGGGAAAGGAGAAAGTGGAAATGGCAAAGTCCCGACTTCGGACTTTCCACTTTCCACTTCGCCACTTCGCATCCTGCTTGGCATCACCGGCGGCATTGCCGCCTACAAGGCGCTGGAACTCGCCCGGCTCTTTCGCAAGGCCGGCTGGAACGTTCAGGCGGTGATGACCGAATCCGCCCGCAAGTTCGTCGGCCCGGAATCATTCCGCGCCCTCACGCACAACCCGGTTGCTCTCGAGCTTTTCCCGAAGACCCGTCCCGATGCGCGTCTGACCGGTCCGACAGGTCGGAAGTGTCCGACTGCCCGACCCGGCGTCGAGCATATTGACCTTGCCACTTCCGCCGACCTCGTTGTAGTCGCGCCGGCAACCGCCAACATCATCGGCAAGCTTGCCTCCGGTATCGCCGACGACCTGCTCTCTACTCTGCTGCTCGCGGTTCCAAAAGAAACAGTGCGCGACGGCCGGGTCCTATTCGCACCGGCAATGAACACCAACATGTGGCAGAACGCGGCGGTCATGGCCAATGTCAGGCAGTTGGCCGCGGTCGGGTACCGGTTCATCCCGCCGGGCGAAGGCGAACTCGCCTGTGGCACGTCCGGCCCGGGCCGGATGGCCGAACCTCAGGCTATCTTCGACCGCTGCCGTTCCGCCCTCGCCGCTCGTCCTTCGCTCATCGGCCGCACTCCCCTATTGTCCGGTACCCGCGTCGTCGTGACCGCCGGACGCACCGAGGAGCCACTCGACGCGGTGCGGGTAATTACCAACCGCTCGTCGGGACGGATGGGAATCGAACTTGCCCGGGCGTTTGTCGAGGCCGGGGCCGAGGTGCGCCTCATCGCCGGCGAACTGTCCGTGCCGTTGCCTGCGGGCGTGACGGTCACGCGGGCGACGACGACCGGAAAGATGCTTGCCGCCGTGCTGGCCGCGCTGCCCCGGACCGACGTACTGGTGATGTGCGCCGCGGTTGCCGACTATCGCCCGGCCCATGCCGCGACAGGTAAGCGCCATGAGTCAGCCATCACGCTCCGGCTCGAACGGACGCCGGACATCCTGAAGGAAGTTGGCCGGCGCCGCCATCATGCGGTCGTCGTCGGCTTCTCCCTTGACGACTCCCTGAACCGGGCGCGCGCCAAGCTTGAACAGAAAGACCTCGACCTGATTGTCGCCAATCCGTTCTCCACTCCGGGCTCAGGCAACATCAAGGCTAGGCTCGTACCCCGCGCCGGCAAACCCCGCAGCCTAAAGCTGATGTCCAAGCCCGAGTTCGCCCGGCTGCTCGTGTCCGAGGTCGCAGGGCTGCACCATGGAAGGACAAAGAAGTGAGTCCCGAATCCGCTGCCGATTCTCCGCTCCGCAAGCCGCCGCAGGCGGTTGACGCCGAGGCCGCGGTCCTCGGCGCGATGTTGCTAGAACCCGATACCGTAACCACGGTCATGCAGTATCTCCGGCCCGAGAACTTCTACCTCCAGACCCATCGCCGGGTCTACGAGGCAATCGTCACCCTGTTCGAACACAACTCGCCCACCGACGTCGTCACCGTGTCCGGCGAACTGAAACGGATGAAAGAACTCGACGCGATCGGGGGACAGCCGTTCCTGTCCAACCTGCTCGAGGGCGTGCTGACCACCGCCCACTGCGAGGAGTACGCCAAACTGGTGCTGGAGAAGTCGGTGCAGCGCCAACTCATTACCACCGCCACCGAAATCGTGCAGGCCAGCTACGACGAATCGCGCCGCGCCTCCGAACTGGTCGAGGAAGCCGAACAGAAGATATTTGAAATCCAGCAGTCCGGCAACCGCAAGAGCTTCGCCGAACTCAAGAGCCTGCTCACCGTCGAGATGGACCGGGTCGAGAAGGCGATTGGCGAAAAGAAGATGATAACCGGGGTCGAGACCGGCTTCACCGAGCTGGACGAACGGACGAGCGGCCTGCAGCCCGGCGAGTTGATTATCATCGCCGGCCGCCCCGGCATGGGCAAAACCGCCCTGGCTCTGAACATCGCCTCCCGCGCCAACACGCGGCAACCGGTCCCGGTCGCGATATTCAGCCTTGAAATGTCGGCCGAGGCGCTGACCCAGCGCATGATGTGCTCGGAAGCCGGCCTCAGCATGCACGCCCTGCGCCGGGGAATGCTGACCCCGCGCCAGCGCACCCGGCTGGCCGCGTCGCTCGGCCATCTCAACGACGCCAGTATCTATATCGACGACTCGTCCGGCCTGACTGCGCTCGACATGCGCGCGCGCGCCCGCCGCCTCCGGTCCAAGCAACCGCTCGGGATGGTCATCGTCGATTACCTGCAGCTCATGGAAGCCAGCGGCTCCCGACGCCGCGAGGCCAACCGGCAGCAGGAAATCTCGGACATCACCCGCGCGCTCAAGGCCATGGCCAAGGAACTGAACATACCGGTCGTGGCGCTCTCCCAGCTTTCCCGCTCGCCCGAGCGGCGCGAGGACAAGCGGCCTCAGCTTGCCGACCTGCGGGAGTCCGGCGCGATTGAACAGGACGCTGACGTCGTCCTCTTTCTCTATCGCGAAGCCGCGTACAAGAAGCGCGAGGAGATGGACCCGAACACCGAGCGCGACACCGAACTGATTATCGCCAAGCAACGCAACGGCCCAACTGACGTTCTCAAGCTCATCTTCCTATCGGAGTGCATGCGATTTGAGAACCGTGCCGGACACGAACTCCCCGAGCCGCCGCGCCCCGTCGAGGACGACTACGGCGACGACGCGCTACCGGAATGAAAACGGGTAAGGACTCCAGGATTCAAGGATTCGAGGAATCGAGTGCCGGACGCTGGAATCCTGGAATCCTCGACCCCTGGACCCCTGTCCTATGAAGTCCACTGCCTTCGTCTGCCAGAACTGCGGCTTCGATACGCCGCGCTGGCTCGGCAAGTGTCCGTCCTGCGGTCAGTGGAACACACTGGTCGAGGAACAGCGGGTCACGCAGCGACGCAAGGTCAACGAACGCGTCCGGGTCGCGACGACCGGCGCGCGCCCGGTCAAGCTCAGCCAGGTCGAATCGAAGGGGGCCAAGCGCCGCTCGACCGGTATCGGCGAGCTGGACCGCGTGCTCGGCGGCGGGCTCGTGCCCGGCTCGCTCCTGCTCATCGGCGGCGAGCCCGGCATCGGCAAGTCCACGCTCACCCTGCAGGTCTGCAACGAACTGGCGAAGACCGGCACCAAGGTACTCTACGTCACCGGCGAGGAGTCGGCTGAACAAGTGCGCCTGCGCGCCGAACGGCTGTCCGCCGCCGCCGACAGTATCTACATACTCTGCGCGATTGACCTTGATGAGATTCTCGCCGCGGCCGAGGAACTTACACCCGGCCTGCTGGTCGTAGACTCAATCCAGACCATGTTCCGGTCCAGCCTCACAAGCGCCCCGGGCAGCGTGGGGCAGGTCCGCGAGTGCACGGCCGAGTTGCTGCGCCTCGCCAAGTCGCGCGCGGTCACAACATTCATCGTCGGCCACGTCACCAAGTCCGGCGCTGTCGCCGGGCCCCGGACCCTCGAACACATGGTGGACGCGGTCCTTTACTTCGAGGGCGAAGGGTTCCAGCAGTACCGGATCGTCCGCGCCGTCAAGAATCGGTACGGCTCCACCAACGAAATCGGCGTCTTCGAAATGACCGAATCCGGCCTAGTCGAAGTCGCCAATCCGTCCGAGTTCTTCCTTTCCGGCCGCCATCCGGACGTTTCCGGCTCGGCGGTCGTGTCAACCATCGAGGGCACCCGGCCCCTGCTCGTCGAAATCCAGGCGCTCGCCGCGGCCACGCCGTACGCCCTGCCGCAGCGCGTCGCAACCGGGTTCGACGCACGGCGACTCAGCATGCTGCTCTGCGTGCTCGAGCGCCGGGCCGGAATCAGTGCCGCAGCGCAGGACATCTTCGTCAACATCGCGGGCGGCCTGAAGATTCAGGAGCCTGCCGCCGACCTCGCGGTCATCGCCGCGCTGGCATCCTCGATTCGCAACCAGCCGTTGCCGGCGGACGCGGTATTCATCGGTGAGGTCGGTCTGGGCGGCGAGGTCCGTTCCGTCGCCCGCACCGAGTCACGCATCGCGGAAGCGGCGCGGCTCGGATTCGCCAATGTAATCGTACCCCGGCGGGGCGTCACGAAGAAGACGCGAACTGCCGGGGCAAACCTTAAGCCTGTTGATACGGTCCGCGAGGCGCTCGATGCGATTGGCGCATCGTAACGCGCCGCCGCCGGACCGCCGGCGCGACGGCTACCTGCCGTCACGCCGGCATAACCAGTAATGTCCCGGGAACCGAGATGGAACCGCCGAGCTACTCATCCCGTCTACGAAGTCAGATGCTAGAGGCTAGAGACCAGAATGCAGAACTCCGAAACACTCTAGCTTCTGCAATCTCGCTTCTGACTTCTAGCTTCGCCCGGTTTCTGTTGTGGTTCTCGGGTAGTTCGCTGTCCCCGGGCAACTGCCCCGGGCGGAGGAGTAATGCTTTTCGGCAACAAGAAAACCTACGTCATCGACTACGATACACTAACCGACCCGCGCATCGCGGAGTTCGTCTCGTTCGGCCTGATACAGGGCCGGCTGCTGCTACCTGAGCCGCCGCTCCCGTCGGACAAGGGCGGGAACGACCACGCCAAACGACGCGCCTGGGAGAATATCGAGCGGCTCAAGACCGTCTCGGGCGTAACCGTCAAACTCGACAAGACCCTGCTCGACAAGGACGCTCTGATTGCCGCCGTGCGCAAGCACAAGGCGACGTTGATTACCGGCGACCCTGAACTCAAGGCGGCGGCCGGTGCCGCGACCGCGATAACCACGGGTGAAATCTACAACCTGTTCCGGCCCACCTATCTTCCTGGTACCAACCTCAAGGTCCGGATTGCCAAGAAAGGCAAGGAGACGGACGAAGGCATCGGCTATCTTGAAGGTGGAATCAAGGTCGTGGTAACAGGTGCGTCCAACGTGGTCGGTACCGAAATCGAGGTGGTCATCCAGGGCGGTCTCGATACCGACGTCGGCCGGGTCGTGTTCGCCAAGCCCCGCTTCGCCGAGGTAAGGTAGCCCGGCCGAACGCTGCCGTCAAACCGGGTGTAATCCCGCCGCCAGCGGACGAAAGGCAGCAGGGCATGATCTGACGGTCCATTTGAGTCGGGCTTCGACGACCCAGTTTAGTATATGTCCTCATCGAGACCAGCCCAGAGAGTCCGTAAGTTCGTCACTCATCGCTCATTACTCATCGCTGATGAATCTCCCCTATCCCATCTCCCCGGCAATTCTGCAAGCTATCCGGCGAGCAATCCGGAGAGCAATTTGGCGGATTGCTCCGCATGCAATCCGGTGAGGAATCTGAAGAGCTACTCGGTCAGCTCTTCGGTCAGCAACCGGGCGAGCTATCTGAAGAAGAACTCGGCGAGTTGTCCGGAAAGCTGCGGGTAATGCAGCCCTGCGGGCTGCTCAGCAGATTACCCGGACAGTTGCCGACGAGGTAATCCGGAAAGCAACCTGCCAAGCAGTTGGGCAGAGAGTCTGCTGAGTTGTTCGGAGAGCACTCCGGCAGATTCCTCGGCCAGTTGTCCGGGTAGCTCTGGGCAGAGTCCGGCTACCAGCCCGAGTCGCCGTGCCGCAATCGGGTTCTGTCATCCACTCCCGACCCCCACGCTGCGGATTGCACAGGGGGATGCGATGCCCTCCCTTTTGACACGGCCTTCCGCCGGACTACAATCTGGCCCATGGCCATGTGTTCCAATCGGCGGGTATATGTAATTGGTGGTTCGGCAGGGTCGGTACGGCCCCGCTGGTTCCGCCACGTCGGTCTATCCTTCAGGAAGGTCACAAACACGGAAGGTGTATCGATCCCGGCTGCGCTCGCTGCCTGATTATGAAGAAGCGCCCGTTGCTCCGCTCCACGTTCGCCCTCTCGGGCCTGCTCGGGCTTGCCACCCTCACGTTCGCCGGTGAGGCCGGAAAGGTCGCGGGCCGCGTGCTCGACGAAGCCGGCCAACCACTCGTAGCAGCTAACGTTGTCGTCGTCGGCATGGCGATGGGCGCGGCCAGCGACGCGAACGGATACTACGTGATTCTCAACGTCCCGGTCGGCACCTACTCGGTTGAAGCCTCGATGATCGGGTACCGGGAAGTGAGCATGACCGACGTACGGGTCGAGCCGGACCGGACCGCCAGGGTGGATTTCCATTTGAGCGCATCCGCCATCGCCCTGCCCGGAGTCACAGTCAGGGCCGAGAAGCAGATGGTCTCCAAGGATATGGTGGGCGCGCGGTATTCAATCACAGCCCAGGAGATGAACTACCTGCCGGCCGAGTACTTCGCGGGCGGTCTGGCCTTGTTCTCGCCGGGAGTGGCGCGGACCGAGTCCAGCTATCACGTACGCGGCGGACGGGCCACCGAGGTCGACTACCGGATTGACGGGGTGAGCGTAGTCGACCCGCTCTCGGGCGAGTTCGGCATCCAGCTCTCGAACAGCGTTGCGGACGAAGTCATATTCATGCCGGGCGGGTTCTCGGCCGAATACGGCCGGGCGATGTCGGGTGTGGTCAACCTGATTACTGCCTATCCCAAGTCCGTGCCGAGCGCGTCGTACCGAGTCCGTTCCGAGAAACTAATGCCCTATTACTACAACTTCGGCTACACCGACCAGGCCATTCAGGCGCATCTGCCGGTCACGAAGAACCTGCGGCTGTTCGTGAACGCGGGCGGGACGACGACGGACGATTGGGACCCGCGGCTGTTCATACTGCTGCACAAGCAGCGCGCCGACTACTCGCTCTATGGCAAGGCGGTCGCGGACCTCAGCCCCACGTTGAAGTTCACCGGCTCGGCCGCGATGTACCGCAGCGAGTTCGACCGGTATCAGTCCCAGTGGAGGCTGCGGCTCAACGACTACGGCTCAAACCTGCGCCACGGCAACCTCGCTACTGCCAGTCTGAGCTGGCTGCCCGAGGAACGATTCCTCGGCAAGATACAGGTCTCGCGCTTCTACACCGACAAGACGTACGGGGTGAGGGAGCCGGGGCCGGTGAACATCTGGAAGGACTTCCAGTTCCGCGACACCAGCGAGTACGGCAGGCCCGTGATCGACGAGAACAACCCGTGGCACATGACGTGGAACCGGTACTGGTACTTCTTCACGCAGGGCACGTATGACAACTATGGCCACACCACGTCCGAGGTCTGGAGCCCGAAGCTTGCTACTACCGCACAGGTGACCGCCCACCATCAGCTTCTGGCCGGGGCTGAAGCCGACCTCTATGACGTAGCGAGTGACCGGTGTGTGGCACTGAAGTCGAATTTCCCGTTCACCGACGACTACGAGTACCGGCCGGTCGAGATGAGCGCCTACGTACAGGACAAGGTCGAGTACGAAGACCTGTACGCCGACCTCGGACTCCGCTTCGACCAACTCCGGCCCAACGCCACCTACAAGGAGAGCCTCTCCATCTGGAGGTCCCCCCGCAAGCCAGCGGCGCCCAAGAGCGGGGTATCGCCAAGGCTCGGTGCGTCGTTCCGGATAACCGACTGGCTCTTTGCCCGAGCCAACTACGGTTACTATCTCCAGTTCCCGTTGTTCTTCGAGCTCTACGACAATACGGTGAACCCGATGGTCTATCGCAACGTTCCCCTGCGTTTGGTCGGCAACCCGGACCTCAAACCGGAGCGGACCCACGCTTACGAAATGGGATTCCAGGGCGAGGTAACAAAGGACATGCTGCTCACCGCCAACCTCTGGCACAAAGATGTGTACGGCCTCGTCGGCACCCGATGTGTGCCGATTCTGCCTCAAGGCTACGTGACCTATGTCAATATCGACTACGCCAAGCTGACCGGCGTGGACCTCATCGTGGAGCTGCGGTGGCAGTGGTTTGACGCCAAGCTCTCCTACACGCTCTCCTATGCCCGGGGCACGAGTTCATACGCGAATGAGGCGTTCGACTGGTTCATCCAGCGGGGTCTCACCGTGCCGGCGGTTGAATACACGCTCGACTTCGACCAGCGGAATCGGTTCTTCGCGCAGGTCGATGCGACCGTGCCGGAGAAGGCGACTGGCACCAGATGGCTCGATGCGGTGCTCGACAGCCTCGGTTGTCACCTGCTTGGATACCTTGGCAACGGATTCCCATATTCGCCGCCGGGCGGCAAAGGCGACCCGGCCACGTGGAACACCTACACCGGGCCGTGGCGCTCGAACATCGACGCGGTCCTGACCAAGCCCGTCCGGCTGGGACGGGTGAAGGTTGACCTGGTGGCCGAGATTCTGAACATCCTCGACATCAGGGACGTGCTCTACGTATATCCGATGACCGGTTCACCGATTGACGACGGCGCGCGGTTCTCGTACTTCGACTTCGAGTTCGCGCGGGTGCCAAGCTGGTTCGGCGACCCCTTCTACAACCCGGCGCTGGACGAAAACCACGACGGATACCTGTCAGCGGACGAGGGCCAGTACGTGGGCTACAATCACGCAGTCGCGTCGCATAAGGCCGCGATTGACTGGATAAACAACTACGGCCCGCCCCGCCGCGCGAGGCTCGGCTTCACGGTCGGGTTCTAGGAGCCCTTCGGGTCACCTCTTGATACGTCTTCTGGGCCGGCGCAGACCCCAGGGACTTGCTGGCGTTGACCGGCGGCCAGAAGCAACCTAGAATAATTGGATGAAGTGGTTCGTATCGGCCGCGCTCCTGTGCCTGCTTGCCTGCACTGACCCCTACTCGTTCGAGCCGGGCGACCCGACCAAGCCTGACCCGCCGGCGCCACCACAGCTAGTTGCGCCGGGTGACAGTTGGATGAGCGACGACTACGGCTATCCGCAGGAGGTCGCTTTCGAATGGAAGCCCGTTCCCGGCGCTGTCTTCTACCAGTTTGAGGCCTACAATGAGTGGGTGATTGACCCACAGCACCTCGTGTCCGCGAACCAACGGGTGACGTCGCCCGGACTCACAACCAGCTTCGGAAGCTGCGGCCGGTACTACTGGCGGGTGCGCGCCGCGAGCAAGAACTGGAACGACTATACCGAATGGTCTCAGCCCTTTCGGTTCGGGCTGCCGAACCCGGCCCGCTAGATCGGATAGTCGTATACGAGAACCGCGCCGATACGCGGGTGCGGCTTCATTCCCAGCGTCTTGAATGCCGCTGCCATCACGTCGCTCGCTGCCATACCGCTGATGTCTTGTGTGCCGCACTGGTGCGCCACGCGGAAAAGGAAAGAACGGAAGGCAGCAAGCGCCCGGCTCGTGCCGGCAGCGAACGAGATATCGAGGTCGTTGCCGTGATACCGGTGCGGCTTCAGCACCATGAGCCCGGTCAGCCGGCCTGCCGCGCGATACCCGAATAGGTACCCGCCGCGCTTCAGTTCCGCCACGTGCCGGCGACTTGCGCCTCGGAAGCGCCAGGTTGACTGAAGCAGGCCACGGCTTGCGGCCAACTCCTCGCTGCCGCGCAGAAAACCGAGTGCCTCGGCAACGGTAGGCGTAATGAGTTTCGGTCCGGGTTCCGGCCTTTTCGGCTTGCCGAGATAGAATCGGTACTGCACATACGGCTTGAATCCCATCACCTTCTCGATAATGTGCATCGATTCGTGGTTCACGTCGGCCGTTGCCAGTCGCAGTGAAACCGGTCGCCGTTCCAGTGTCCGAAGCACCACTTGGCGCGACAACTCCTTGCCGAGCCCGCGGCCCCGGCAGTCCGGGTCTACCCGCAGACCTTCGAGCCACAACTCGCCGGGCGCCAGTTCGGTCGCCTTGCCGTACCCGACCACCCGGCTACCCTTCACGCCGGCCCAGAACCCGCCTTCGCTCGTCCAGCGCTCGAGGAACATCGGCACATAGTCGTGGCCGTCCCAGATGCGTGCGGAAATCCGCATGATTTCGGGCCGGTCCGCCATCGTCACCGGCCGCACGAGAAGCTTCAACATCGCCTACCTCTCATCTGCTTTCGCACTTCTGCCATCTCACATCTTACATCTGACATCTGACTTCGCCCGTCCAACCTTCTGCATTCTGACTTCCAGCTTCTGACTTCGGTCGGATGTCACGCTCACTCCGCTCTCGCCGTTTCCCACTTCACCTCCTTGTGAAGCCATCGGCCCCGGTAGTAGCCGACGGCAAGAATCGCGGCCTCAATCACAATCGAGGCACCAATGCCCAGCCAGACACCGATAACCCCGAGCCCGAACACCCGGGCAAAGAGAAGCGCCACCGGTATCTTGATGAGCCAGTTTGAGACCAGCGCGGCGATCATTGGCGGAGTCGTGTCGCCGGCCCCGCGCTGGGCGCTTTCCCAGCCGGTCGAGAGACCGACCACGATGAGCATCGGCGTGAGCACGCGCAGGTACTGAGTGCCGTATCTCACGACGTCGGCATTGTCGTTGAACACCCGCACCAGCACCGGCGCAAGCAGGAACAGCACCGGCATCACCGCGAGCTGAAGCAGGAATGCGATCCGGAGCACCAAGTGGCTGGCCCGCGTCGCCAGTTCCGGCTTGTGCTGCCCCAGGCTCTGACCCACGACGGTCTGCCCGGCCGAGCCCAGCCCGCCGAGGTAGATGTACATGAGCTGTAAAAGGCGGAGTCCGATTCCGAACGCCGCGGTCGCCTCCGTACCGAACCGGGTCACGATCCCCATCGTCAGCATGCCGGTCAAAGGCCGCGTGACGTTCTGCAAACCGGCCGGCGCGCCGATTCCGATAATCGTCCGGCACGCGTCCCGGCTTACCGGCCCTCGCAGGTTCAAGAGCCCGCGACCGCGCAGAATCATGGCCATAGCCACGAGCCCACCGGTTTGCGAAAGTACCGTGGCGAGGGCCGCCCCGGCCGCGCCCATGCGCGGCAGGCCGAGCCAGCCGAAAATGAGGATGGGGTCGAGCACGAAGTTGACAACGTTGGTCGCGAGAGAAACGAGCATCGGCGTGCGCGTGTCGCCCAGCGCCTGGAATCCCGCATAGAGCACCATGCCGGCGAAGAAACCGGGCAATACGGCAAGGAGTATAGCCAGGTAGCCCCTTCCCGCAAAGACCACGTCCGGCGCTGCTCCAAACCAGCCAAGAATGCTCCCGGACAGAAGGACCCCGATTACCGCCGGCGGAATCGAGCCGGCCACGGCAAGCAGCAGTCCGTGTCTCAGGCTTTCCCTTACCCCGGTCCTGCTGTCCGCACCGGCCGCGCGCGACGCGGTCGCGAGCACGCCGACCATGAAGACTTGTCCGGCCGAATAGAGCACGGCCAGCACTGAGCCGCCGAGCGCGACCGCGGCGACCGTGGCCGGGCCCAGCCGACCGACCCAGAACAGATCAACGACCGTGAGCATTGTGTAGAGGACCTGGCCAATCATCACCGGCCACGCGATTTGCCAGATTGCCCGGCCTAGCCGGCCCGAAAGGTCAACCGAACTCAGACGAGTCTGTTCTGACACGAGCGGATATGTTACCGGAAAGAACCCCGGGCGCAACGCGGCCGGGCGAGCTAGTGGACGGTAAGAAAGCGAACGATGCCGGAGATGGCGACAAGCAGAGATGCCACAGCCGCGCCCGCCATCAGTCCGCCCCTGAGCCGCGGGGCCCTGTCTGCGTCACGTCGCCATGGCCAGACGACTGCGGGCCCCGAATCAGAGAAGGCTCTCGGGAATACCCTGAACAACAGATAGACCGCGCCCGTAACGCCCAGCCCCATCAACCCGATCCAGCAGTAAAGCAGTCCCTGCAATCTCATCTGCCCTCACCGTTCTGCCGGAGTCGGTCCATCTCAGGTCCCGAAGAGTTGCTGCGTCAACTCCTGCCGGTCAAGGCCGAGATGGTGCGCCACACTATCTAAGATGTACTCAAGCGTGCCGACCCGTAGCTCATCGTGAGCCGGGATTGTGACGTGGTGCTGCCCGTGCTCCTGCGTGGTCAGGCGCATGTGGCTGCCGACCTGGCGCGTCACGACGTACCCGAAGCGGCTGAGCCGCCGCACCAGGTCGTGACCCGAAACGTCGCGCGGCAGCTTCACGGCGCGATTGTCTCTTCGCGCACGACCTTCACGAACCGCAGCCGGATGGAATCCGGCTTCACGCACTCATCAGCGTGACAGGCTGCCGCCTCGCGCACGTTCGTGTAGAGTTCCTCAAGCGTCCCGGCTTGAGTAACGATGCACCCGCACGACGACCGTGCCACGAACCCGCCATCCTGCTCCTCGACCATAAACTCAACTATTGCCATTACTCCTGCCTCTCGCGTATCACGAAATAAACCCCGCCTCTTGCCGGCCTGCCTGCTACCCGCCTGCCCAGCGGGTCGAACAGCCGGCCGGTGTTGCCTGCGCGCCCTGTCTTCCCCCACAACCCTACGACTTTCCTCACGTCTGCCCCTCTCTCCCCTGCTCCCGCTATCCCTTTCTCCCTTTCCTCTTCTACCCCCGTCGTCGTATCGTCAAGCGTCACATCGTCGACAAAGGCCTCTAGGCTCGGCAACGTGGTGAACGAAACCGAAAGCACGGCCGCCGAATCCGGCGCGGTCACCCAACGCGTGTATTCGCGGTAGCTTTCCCCGGAGAAGTAGGCCGGCA
>JAPLUO010000193.1 GCA_026397595.1 Caldifarciminota bacterium | reverse complement strand
AGAGGGAGCGCCCCTATCTGTCAAGTTTGGTTGCGGCCCTCTGGGGCCGCGCTAGGAAATCTGTGGATAGTCCTCTCCGTCTCCGCACTTCTGCATTCCGGTCTCTGAATTCTGCTTTGTCCGAACCCGGACCATCTGCGTCCATCTGCGTCCATCTGTGGTTCCATCGGGTTTGGTTGCAGCCTCCGAGGCCGCGCTATGGAATCTGTGGATAATCCTTTCCGCGTCCGCCATTCTCGCTTCTGACTTCGCCGGCCGAGACCCCTCCTCGGCGTCGGGGTGACACTTCGTGTCATCTGCGTCCATCTGCGTTCATCCGTGGTTCCATCGGGTTTGGTCGCGGCCTCTGAGGCCGCGCTGTGTGGATTCCCATTTCGGTTCTCGCGTACAGCGTCAGCGTTGACTTTGGGGCCGTTATCGGATAGATACTGTAGGTGCGAATTCAGCCGCGTCAGGCGACGGACCGACTGATCCTGCTCGCGGTCTCCGCGTTGCTTGGGCTGGGCGTGGCCGGGTGCGGGGTGATGTTCACTGGGAATCCGCGCTATGCACGCGGCAAGGGGTCCCCAAAGCCAAAGCCGAAGCCAGCCGTGGCGAAGCCGCTCACGAACCCGGCAGGGGATAAGCGGAGAGGGACGCTGCCGTGGCCGGCGCAAGGGCCGGTCGTGACGCCGTTCGGCACCATCGTTGACCCGAAGTACAAGACCGCAACGAAGAGTTCCGGGATCGACATCGCGACGAAGAGCGGCAGCCCCGTGCTGGCGGTGGACTCGGGAAAGGTAAGCTTCGCCGACATGTTCTTGGGCTATGGTCGAATGGTGATTCTCGACCATGGCAACCGCTGCCACAGCATCTACTCGAAGCTGAGCGACGTGAAGGTGAAGGTGGGCGCGATCGTCACCAAGGGCCAGACGATTGCCTCGTCCGGCGACACGCTCCATTTCGAGTTCCGGGTCGGCGGCAAGTCGGTGGACCCGCTGGATTGGTTGGTTCCGCTCCGGTGAGTCTGACATCGGCCGATGGCGGTATAGATTGACCTAATCATAAGGAGAATAGACATGCAAAAGAAGGTCGCTGCAGTGTTGCTGGTATGGGTCTGTCTTTCGGTTGCCGCGCCGCCGCCGGTGATCGGCATTGACTCGCTCAGCATGAACGCCATCAAGGCCGGGATGGATGCCCAGGGCATGAGGGTCGATGAGTTGGGTTTCTTCAAGCAGTGGGCGGTTGACAGTTTCTTCCGGCTGAAGGTCGTGGACCGGCTGCTGGACCATCCGCTCGACGTGGTCGCATACACCGAGTCGACCGCGGCGCGGACTATCATGCTTGAATCCCTGCCTGCGGGCAAGATGCTCGACCAGTGGCGGGTCATTGACTGTGGTATCAAGCCGGGTGACTCGGCGAAGCTGTGGCGCGAGGTCGAAGCGGAATCGAAGAAGCAGCTCCCCGGCACCGAGGCGATGGCTCCTGCGCTCGAACGTTCCATCAACCTGCTGCTCGGCAGCTATCGGGTGGGTGACAAGTACCTGAGGCAGGCGATAGCCGGGCTCTCGCAATACGAACTGGATAGGTTGTTGGGTGAGGCCCCGGACTTCTGGAAGGACGAGGACGATTCGGTCGAGAACTCGTTCAGCGGCATACTGCACAGTGAGTTCGGTCGGAAATACGACTCGAGCCCCGAGTTCAAACTCGAGACCCTGCTGGTGTACGTGCGGAAGCTGGACCGGCACGCGCTGGCGATGTCCGGCATGGCAGTGACAATGGCCGCGACCGAGGCACGGCGTCTGCTTGTGACTCAGCCAATCGCTCCCAGGATTCCACACCCTCACGAGTACGACACGCCGACCACTCCGGGTGTTGACGGCGGGGTGCAGTTCCGGGCCGAGACCGAATGGGGCACGGTGGTTGTCGGTAAACAAGGCGACAACGTCTATCACAACGACTGCTGCATCTTGATTGACATCGGCGGCAATGACCGGTACATGAACCGGGCCGGCGGCGCGGTCGGGTTTCTGGACAAGCCGTTCAGCGTACTGATTGACCTGGCTGGGGATGACTACTACGCCTCGGACCGGTTGTTCAGCCAGGGCGCGGCTCTGTTCGGCACGGGCGTGCTAATTGACTGCGCGGGAGATGACGTGTACCGTGGCTCGCACTACTCACAGGGCGCGTCAATCTTCGGCACCGGCCTGCTGTGGGACATGGCCGGCGACGACATATACGACGCCGGGTTCTTTGCGCAGGGCGCGGCCGACTTCGGGACCGCGCTGCTCCTCGACAACAGTGGGAATGACAACTACCGCTGCTGGTGTTACGGCCAGGGGTTTGCCTCGACGTGGGCGGCCGGGACGCTCGCCGACTTCGAAGGGAATGACGTGTACACGGCCGGCGGCAAGTACCTGCACGTGCCCTTGCTGCCGCACGAGTACCGTTCCTTCTCGCACGGGTTCGCGCTTGGACGCAGGCCGGACGCGGGCGGCGGAGTCGCGCTGCTCTGCGACCGCTCGGGCAACGACTTCTACGACGGCGAGGTATTCTGCGAAGGTACGAGCTACTGGTATTCCCTCGGCATGTTGTGGGACGGGTCCGGCTACGACCACTACACCGCGGCCCAGTACTCGCAGGGCGCGGGCATCCACCTGTCGATAGGAGCACTGATTGACGAGGAAGGCGACGACTCGTACATATCCAGACTCGGACCGGCCCAGGGACAGGGCCATGACTTCTCGGTTGGCGCGCTCGTGGACCGGAAGGGTGACGACTACTACTGCTGTTCCGGGGGACAGGGCATTGGCCTGACCAATTCGGCCGCGTTCCTGATCGACGAGGACGGCAACGATTGCTACATGACACAGGACTCGCTCCTGGGCCAGGGTTCGAGCAACTTCGCGCGCGGGTTCGGGGGCATGGGCATTTTCGCTGACCTCGCCGGTACGGACAAGTACAGCCAGCGGAACGTGGCGACCGAGCACGCGTTCTGGTCCAAGGGCACCTACGGCTCAGGTCTCGACTACGACCGTCCCGCATCGGTCGAGAACTTTGAGCCGGACGTGGACACCAGCACCGCAAGCCTGGACACTGCCATCACCGCGCCGGTCGAGAGCATATTCAAGACCGCCTCGATGTGGCGCGTCGGCAATATCGTGAAGAAGGTGGAGCGGGCCCGCAAGCAGCTCGCCAAACTCGGGCCGGTGGCGCTCAAGTACGTGGCTGAGAAGAAGATGGACACCAAGGACGGGCTTGAGTCCGAAGCAATCGAGGTGCTCGTCAAGGCCTGGCCGGACTCCTCGAAGCCATACCTGTTCCACGCGCTCCATGACGACCGGTACCTGGCGCGGCAGAACGCCGCGTACTTCCTCGGCAAGCTGGGCAGGGACGGGTTCGACGCGGTTGACTCGATACTGATTGCGCTGAAGGCCGACCGCATCAGCCCGCGCCGGGGCGTCTATGCTCTGGGCGACATCGGCGACTCGCTGGTCGTACCTCGGATTCTCTACCTGCTCAAGGACATGAAGTTCGAGCCGTCGCGGATAGTCACTAGTGAAGCTTGCGGCAAGCTCAAGAACCCGGTTGCGATCCCGGACCTCATCCAGACCTTGAACGACCCGATGTTCACGGTGCGGTCAGCGGCCGAGGCCGGGCTGGTGGCGATTGGGGATTCGAGCTATGAGCCGCTGCTGGCGGCCATGCCGAAGCTTAAGCCGGTGGCGCTCGGGCATGCGCTCCGGGCGGCGGGAGCGCTGGCCGCGACGTTCGACACGATGCCGGCCGACAAAGATCTGCAGGCCCAGGGCCGTACCGCATTCCTGTCGTACATCGCGAACCCGGACAACTTCGTGCGCCTCCAGGCGGTCGCGGCCTGCGGCACGGTCCTCGACGACTTCCTCCGCGCCACGCTCACAGCAGCCCGCGCAAGCGAGAAGGACTGGTTTGTACTCACCAAGTACCATGAAGTTCTGGACGTGAAGTAGCGGACAGGGGAGAAGAACAGAAGGTCGAAGGTAGAATTCAGGTCACCCGGAACTGGAAACTGCCAACCGGAAACTCGCGCCCGCAGGGTACGGCTGACTGCTCTCTGCTAGCCGGCAAACTCGGCCGCGGCCTGCCGTGAGTCGAGCATCGGGAAGCCGCCTGCGCGACTGGCCGGTGGGGACTCACGCGCGTCCCCGATTCTCCCCGGGTTCGCTCGATTCCGTTGTTGACTTTGGCCGGGGCGGCCTATAATCACAGTGGCGCCGAACACGGCGGAGCCGTGGATAGCCGCCGTGCCGGACTGAGCGACGTCAAAAGGCCGGAGGCATGCATTGACCGGAGGTGACGAGATGATTCGGTTCAACGTCCGTGGTTCGAACGTTCGCAGTAACCTGCATGACAACCGGAACGTGAGGCTAGGCCTTTGCGCGCTGGCGCTGGTGCTCGGTTCAACCGTCGCGCGCGGGCAGTGGTTGGAGACAAGAATCACTTTGCCTGATTCACTCGGCGGTGCGACTAACCCCACCTGTCTCACTGCAGACAGTTCGGAGCGCTACGTCTATGTCGGGGACTTCGGCGGTTCCGTCTACGTACTGGACGCGGAGGTGGGGATCCGCGTAGCCAAAGTCCAGTCCGGCTGCGTCGCCGCTGTTTGTACGGATGCCTACCGAGACAAGGTCTACGCCGCGGACTGCGTAGGGAATCAAGTCATTGTGATTTCGTGCGCCACGAATCAGGCGGTTGCAGCCGTTCCTGTTGGAACCAAACCGGTTGCCCTGTGTTACAACAGCAACGATGACAAGGTATACTGCGCCAACTACGGCAGTGATGACCTGTCGGTCATCGATTGCTCTTCGGACAGCGTCATCAAGACGATACACACCGCAAGCGAACCGTACACATTGTGCTACAATCCGGCGGGCAACAGGGTTTTCTGCAAGGCAAGCGACACGCTCGTGGTGCTAGATGGAGCGAGCGACTCGGTCGTCGCGGTCTACGCTGGAATGTGGCACGGGCCCCTGGTGGTGAATGCCGTTTCCGACAGGGTCTACGTGCGCGGCAGCTTCGGCAGCGGCGCGGGAGTCCATGTGCTGGATGGCACGACCGGAGTCGTGCTGGACTCGATGAGGGCCGGTGTGGATGTGATGTGCCTCAACTCGTACACCCAGAGATTATACGCTGGCGACAGTCATCTGGGTAGTGTGTCTGTCTTTGACTGCACTGCCGACACGCTCATCGATATCGTCCGTGTAGGGGCGCTCAACTCTGTTGCTTGCGACACCGCTATGAACCGGGTCTACATTGCAGGCAGCAACGAGATTGTGGTAGTCGACGGCGTCGCTGACAGCGTCAAGGCGAGAATAGCAGCGGGGTGCGACAACGGTGAACTGCTGGGGAGCTCCAAAAGGAGCCTCATGTACTTCACCGGTGTCAGTGGTACCGAGCTGTCGGTGGTCAATACCTCCTCCGACACCCTGTTTCACACCATCAAAATCGGCGGTGGAGCGAACCCGATGTGCTACGACTCGACCGACGACAAGGTCTACTACGTGAGCAACGGCGTATTCGTGGAGGTCGGAGCCATAGACGCCGCGACAAACCAGCCGGTTGCGCACATTCCGGCCGAGGGGTCCCCTGAAGCCATGGTCTGGCATGCTCCGGCCAACAAGGTATACTACGCGAGCGGCGTCGCCGTCAGTGTTATCGACCCGCGCGCTGACACGGTGGCAAAGAAGATAGCGGTCAGCGCGCTGTCGCTGTGCAGCGCCTCTGACGTGAACAAGGTATACTGCGGCGGGTCCAAGCTGTGGGCCATTGATTGCAGCAACGACTCGGTCGTGAAGACAATCGAGCCGATGGACGTGTCGGATATGTGCTACGTTCACACAGCCTCATACGATAAGTTGTACTGCAATGGAATGGACGCGATCTGGGTCATCGACTGTGCCCGGGACACGGTTATCCGCACTTACCCACGTACGACCCATGCTTTCGCCAGCGACCCCCAAGGCAAGAGAGTCTACTGCTCTGGCAACGATTCTCTGTTCGTGTTCGATGCTGCCGGCGACACGCCGGTGGCCGCGATTCCTTATGCTGCCGGGCGCTTCGGCTCGTCGCTGCTATACGTTCCAGGAGCAAATAAAATATACCTCGCGACATACGGAGACTTGAACGACGACCATATCCTAGCTTTCGACCCGATGACCAGCACATTCATTGCCCAGATGCCTACGCACCTCCCTGCTGCGCTCGGATATGACGGAGCGTCCGGCCTGGTCTATTGTTGTAGGCCATCGGACGACAAGATCATGTTCATCGACAGTCGCACTGACAGCGTCATTGATTCGCTTAGTCCGTGCCTGCATCCGTGTTCATTCGTCATGGTGCCGTCGCACTCTCGCGTGTATGTGGGGAACGGCGGCAACTCGTTCATCCCCGTAATCCGAAGCGACCCTCCCGGTGTGGCGGAAGCGACTCTGCCCTCCGCGCAGAAGAAGTCAACGGGACCTACGATAGTGTCGAGAAGTTCACCCTTGGTTATTCAGCAGCCATCGGTCCTGCTGGACGCGGTCGGCCGCAAGGTGCTCGACCTCAGGTCGGGCGCGAACGACCTACGGGCGCTGGTTCCCGGTATCTACTTCATCCGTGAAGAGCCGCAGGCCGCAGGCCTCAAGCCACAATCGGTCCGCAAGGTGGCCCTGACCGAATAGCCCATCAAGTCTATGACAGCAAGGCTGCCCGCGTCGCTGCGGGCAGCCTGTTCTTGTACTGCTGCACGGCAGATGTGCGCGGGCGGCTGCGCCAGAGATGCGGTCGGGGTCTAGAAGTCCGGCCGGAAACCGGGGGTCTGGGGCACGC
>JAPLUO010000437.1 GCA_026397595.1 Caldifarciminota bacterium | reverse complement strand
GTATCGGCACGCAAGTGCCGAGAAGGGCCGAACGTTGAGGAGGGCAGGAACTTGAGCGGCTCGTGGGACAGGGGATGAAGGCAGAATGTTCCGGATGGAACTACTACTGGCTGGGCGAAGGCAGTGAAGCTGCTGGGATTCAGCCAGAGGGCCGAGTCATCCCCGGCGCTAGGCGAGGAAATGCCCGGGGCTGGACGCAGTGATACTGTCGTCCAGCCTATTTCTTGGCGAACCGCCGGACGCAATAAAGCACGTCCGGTGGTGTGAGAGGGGGCGGCTGCAAAGTCGCACCCTACTCGATCGTCAGACACGTGCTATTTCTGGAACACCCGTTTGAGCGGTTCCCAGTAGTAATCGCGCCAGCCGTCGCGGATCCCCTCGTACGCAACGGCAGGAACTCCCGAGTGCAGGAAGTCGAGTCGCGTTCCGCTGGGGACCTTCGTGAACCGGAACCGCACCGCGGAGTGGTAGCCCGCAGGCCAGTCGTCGTCATTCCCGCGCCACGCCTGCATGATGAGTTTGTCCTTGACCAGTTAGACATTGAGTCCGCTTATCCAGCCGCCGCCGGCCGTGAACTTCGCGCCGACCTTGCGGCTCATCTTCGCCTTGTCGCCGGTGAGCTTCGTGTGCCGGCGCGAGTCCATGATGGTTTCGTACAGCTCATGCGGGGTCGCGCCCTTGACCGTTACCTGCCGGCGAATCGTTTGTGTCTTCACAGTACCTCCTGAGTTCTCTTCCCGACGTTGCGGATCTGCGCGGAGCCGAATGGCTCCCGCTAGTGTGGTGTAAGCGAAATACCTTGACAACACAGCAGGGCAGACTGGTGCGGGTCGAACATGTCATTCTGAACGAAGTGAAGAATCTTCGGCTCTGAAGACTCTTCGCCTTGCGGCTCAGAGCGACAAACCCATGCGGTGCTGCCGGGTGTAAAGAACCGTTAGTTACAGGACACTAGACCGCCTCGATGGTCGTGGGCGGCTTGGCCGTGATGTTGTAGGTCACGCTCACCACGCCCGGCACTTCAGTGGTAATTCGGCTCGCCAGCTTCTCCAGCTTCTCGAACGGCAGCCGGGTCACGGTCGCGGTCACGGCGTCCTTGCTCTCGAAGCAGCGGACCTCGATTTGCAGCCCGTAGTCCCGCTTGCCGTTCCGCATTCCCGTGACCTTGTCGTTGTGGAGTATCGCGAGATACTGGAACGCGCCGCAGTCCTTCAACTCGGCCTCGAGGACGGTGGTCGCCTTTCGCACCACAGCCACGCGCTCAGGCGTCACTTCGCCGATGACCCGCGCGGCAAGGGCCGGGCCGGGGAACGGCGGCCGGTTGTAGATTTCCTCAGGCAGGCCGAGCGCCTTGCCCACGACCCGGATTGAGGTCTTGCGTAGTTGCAGGACCGGTTCGAGCACCTTGTACCCGAACACCTTCTGGGTGTCGATGCCCAGTTGTTCAAGGATGTTGTGCTGGCGCTTCACGCCCGCGACCGTTTCCTCAACGTCGGTCCAGTTCGTGCCCTGGAGCAGGAACTTCGCCCCGCTCGCCTTCACCAGGTCGCCGAAGACCTTCTTGTAGAAGGTTTGCGTGATGGCCTCCCGTTTCTCTTCCGGGTCGGTGAGACCTTTGAGCGCGCCGAAGAAGGCATCCTCGGCGTGGACCAGTTCGACCTCGACGCCCAGGCCATTGAACAGCTTCACAATGTACTCGGGCTCGCCCTCGCGCATGATGCCGTTGGCGATGAAGTAGGTCTTGAGCTTCTTGCCCAGTGCCTTGTGCCCGATCATCGTGACGACCGACGAATCCACGCCGCCGGACAGGGCGTTGACGGCCAGCCCATCACCGACGGTCTTGCGCAGCTCCTCGACCTGTGTGGCGATGAACTGCTCGACGTTCAGTTGTTCGGGCGTTATCTCTTTCACATTCATGTTTCCTCCATTTGTGCCTCGCGGACGTTGAAGCCTAGGGCGGATTCCGTTGCGGTCAAGGACAACTGCCGGCGGCCGGTTCTACTTGTCCGGCACCGTGTACGGGTGGCAGCGGATGTCGCAGTAGCAGAATCCGGTCTTGGCTCGGGCCTCCTGCTCCTTCAGCCACTTGGCGGTCCCGATGCGCTTGAGCCGCTGCGAGTCCGCAATCAGGTTGATGTAGCCCGCAGCCAGTCCCTCGATTCGGTGGCAGGGCCATTCCTTGCACTCGACGCATAGGTCGAGCCCCTTTGCGCGAGCGCATTTGCGGATGCCGCAGAACGGCGGCCCGCCGCCTTGCCTGCAGCCGGGGCAGGCCTGCTCGGGCGTGGACATGCCGTCCAGGAATTTCCAGAACTCCTTGAACCCGGGCACTGAGGTGCCCCAGAACTCCCAGCCTTCCCTGCGCATCGTGTCCCGGAGCGCTGACGCCTGCTTCGGCACCCGGCCGCGCGTAGAGCAGAGGTCGCAGTACAGCCCGCAGTAGGTCACCAGCCTTAGCTTGTCGCTTTTCTTCGGCATATCTTCCTCTCAGACTTGGCCGCGGATACGTAGGTGATTCGGCTGATTCTCACAGCCCGCAGCATAAGTCTAAGGTATAATGAGAAGCATTCAAGTCATCTTGGCAATCGCGGCCATCCTGGCCTGCGGTGCTGGAAATAGACAACAGACGAAGCTGACAGGGCCAAAGGAGCTACCGATGAAGACCGACACGTCGACGTTTGCCGCAGGCTGTTTTTGGGGAGTCCAGGCTGAGTTCGACAAGGTAAATGGCGTCGTAACGACCACCGTCGGGTACGCCGGCGGGCACACCAAGAAGCCAACGTATCGCGACGTCTGTTCGGATACCACCGGTCATGCCGAGGCGGTGCAGGTTGTGTTCGACCCGACAGTCGTCACCTACGAACAGTTGCTGGACAAGTTCTGGTCAATTCACGACCCGACTACGCCCAACCAACAGGGGCCGGACTTCGGCTCCCAGTACCGCTCGGCCATCTTCTATCACTCGCCGGCACAACAGGCCGCAGCGCTTGCATCAAAGGCCGAGCTTGAGAAGTCAGGCAAGTACCGTAGGCCGGTCGTCACTGAGATTGTGCCGGCTGTGGAGTTCTGGCCGGCAGAGGAGTACCACCAGAAGTACTTCCAGAAGCACGGCGGCGGAACCTGCCACACTCGCTAGGATTCAGCCGGTGTGCGAGGCCGGCAGACCTTGACCGGCTGCGCATGGTGACTATGATTGACTCATGAAGCAGACGTCAGCCACGTCGTTGGTGCTCGCACTGGTCGCTTTCTGCCTGGTCGCCGGTCCTGGCTGCAACCGAACGGCGAAGTACGTAGAATGGGAACGCACCTACGGAGGCCCGGACCTCACCGAGCCAGTCGCGATTGTCCGTTCACCTGATTCGGGCTACGTCGTGCTCGCGAACATCGTGGACAAGTGGACGGGTGCTGAAGGCGTCTGGCTGATACGGCTCGATGACGACGGCGACACGCTTTGGACCCGGGCGTTTATCATTGGCACGGCGACCGGGGCTAATGACATCATGCCTTCTCAGGACGGCGGGTTCCTGGTCTCGGGCCGGACCGGCGGCGAGCCGTTCATCGTCAGGGTCCGGGCAGATGGCGAGGTGTTGGGTAACTGCACCTGGCCCGACCTCTGCGGTGGAGGCCCCTGCTGCATTGCGGAAGCAGCAGAGAGTACCGTGGTCATGGCCGGGGAAGGCCACGCGTTGAACCCGGCGGCCTTTCTGCAACGAACCACGCCCACAGGCTACGTCTTCTGGGCCGCAACCTGTTCACTAACATACGAGCATCCCTGGTTCCGAGACTTCGCCCGGCTGGCCGGCGGCGGGTACTTCATCTGCGGCGACGACTTCGGCCTGGGCATATCAGAGACCGGCGAGAACCTCTGGTCTCGGGACTATAGAAGCCTGGGCACTGTGGACTTCCACGCGGCCGACACTGCGGCAGATGGCGGGCTCTTCCTTGCCGGCTGCGTTTACACTGACAAAGGTTCGCGGATTATGTGCGCCCGGGTTACAGGCACCGGCGAGTTAATGTGGGGCCGTCAAGTCGATGACCCGCCGGCCAGCGGCTGGTCCGTGTGCGCGAGCAGCGACGGAGGCTGCTATGTCGCGGGCGGAACCGACGAGACCGACGCCGATGACGGTATCGTGGTCAAGTTCGATGCTGAGGGCAACATCGAGTGGCAGCGCGAGTTCAACGGTCCGGAGTACGGACAGTTCGCCTCGGTTGCCCGGGCCCGGGACGGTGACCTTGTCCTGCTGACCAGCGCGAACCAGGAACTGCGCGTGCTCAGGGTGCAGCCATAGCGCCGGGTTTGACTCACTCGGGCTGATTCCATAATATTGCTCGTGGCACGCGGACTTGTAATCTTCCCGACCTACAACGAAGCCGAGAACATCGAGCGCATCGTGCCTGAGGTGCTCTCGAAGTCACCGGAGCTCGACGTGCTGGTTATCGACGACAACTCGCCGGACAAGACCGGCGACATGGTCGAGCGGATGGCGGCGGCAAACCCGAAGATACGCCTCATCCGCCGGCCGGGCAAGATGGGGCTCGGGACTGCGTATGTGCTCGGGTTCAAGTACATGCTCGAGCACGGCTACGACTACTGCTTCGAGATGGACGCCGACTTCTCGCACCCGCCGGACAAGGTCCCGGAGATGATTGCTCTGCTCAAGGACTATGACCTTGTCATCGGCTCGCGCTACTCGGAAGGCGTATCGGTTGTGAACTGGCCGATGAAGCGGCTCCTGCTTTCCTACTTTGCCTGTATGTACGCGCGGGTGATGACCGGCTGCCCGGTACGGGACCTGACCGCGGGCTTCAAGGCCTACCGGCGCGAGACCCTGGCGGGCATCGACCTGGACAAACTCAAGGAAGACGGGTACGGGTTCCAGATTGAGATTGACTTCGTGATCTGGCGCAAGGGCTTCCGTATCAAGGAGACGCCCATCGTCTTCACCGAGCGGCGCGCCGGCACTTCCAAGATGAACAAGCGGATTGTCCGCCGCGCGTTCTTACTCGTCCTGCGGCTCAGGCTGCAGCGGCTGTTCGGCCGGGCCTAAGCGCGGCTTCGCCGCGAGTTTCCAGTTTGCAGTCTGCAGTAAGGGAATCCGCACCTCTGACTTCACTGTTCTGACTTCTGACCTCTGACTTCGGTCCGTCTTGTCCCTCGTCCCTAGTATTACTGTGTTATGTGGAGTCAATGGGTGGTCGGGGAAATCGTGTCTTGCAGCAGGGGCAGCGTCCTACTAAC
>JAPLUO010000051.1 GCA_026397595.1 Caldifarciminota bacterium | reverse complement strand
CAGGTCAGGTCGCTGAGCAGCGGGGCCAACTGGTTGTTCGGCCTGGCCGTACTCGGGACCGCGTGGAACGGTCCTGCATTCGCGGCGGCGTCGCCGAACGTGATATAGCCGTTGGACCCGACAATGACCGAGTTGACCTTGTACCAGTAGTACGGGAACTCGAACCCGATCGGGAACGGCCCGGCAGTGTTATCGTCACCGAGAGACGTTATCTGAGTCCCGACGCCCTTGATGCTTACCCAGTTGTAGGTCGGAGCGCCCGGACAGGTCGTATCTGAGTCCAGATACATGTACCCGTACGCGTCCGGCCCGCCGTCGCCCAGCGGCACCGGCGCGTTGGACGGCACAAAACCGGCCGGCGTCATCGCTACTAGCACGATCGACAGAATTGTTACCAACACCAAACCTCCTCTTGGCCCTGCGCGGGCAGAGCCATATTCTCTCATACCTGATGGCTGCTCGCAATCTGACCAAGACAGCGCCGGACGCTGTCCTGCAGACTTCCTGCAGCTTTCAATATAGGCTGCCCACGCCGGATGTCAAGCAGAAGTCGCGCGCAAGAGCGGCCGGCGCTCGCCGGTCGGCCGATGCCTCGGCCACCGAACCCACGAGCCACCGCTTCTGTCCTTGACTTTCGGCGCCCGGACCCAAGAATGTTAGTCCCATGGACAAGTTCCTTATTCACGGCCCGACCCGGCTTGAGGGGTCGGTCTCGAACGTCACCGCCAAGAACGCGGTGCTTCCCATTCTTGCCGCGTGCTTGCTGACCGAGGAGCCTTGCGTCATCCGCGACGTACCGCAGCTCGAAGACGTAAGTACTATGGCCCGGCTCCTGCGCTCGATGGGCGTGAAGACCGAGTTGCGCAGGCGCACGATGAAGATCACCGCCGGCGAAAAGGTCGAACGGACCGCGACCTACGACATCGTGCGTAAGATGCGGGCCAGTTACTATGTGCTCGGGCCTCTGCTCGGCCGGTTCGGAGATGCGCGGGTCTCGCTGCCCGGTGGCTGCGCCATCGGGCCACGGCCGGTTGACCTGCATCTCAAAGGCATCGCGGCACTTGGCGCTGAGGTCAAGCTCGAACACGGCTACATCCACGCCAAAGGCCGGCCCCTGCGCGGCGGAACGATGGTGCTCGAAGGTACGTCCGGCCCGAGCGTCGGTGCCACCGCCAACACGATGATGGCCGCGGCGCTCGCCCGCGGCGAGACCGTCATCGAAGCCGCGGCCTGCGAGCCCGAGGTGATTGACCTCGCCAACTTCCTTATCGCCATGGGTGCGAAGATCGAGGGACACGGGACACCTGTGATCAGAATCAAGGGCGTGAAACGGCTGCACGGCGCCGACTACCGGCCGATTCCCGACCGGGTTGAAGCCGGCACCCTCGCCGTTGCGGCGGCCATCACGCACGGCAACCTTGAAATCAACGGCTGCGAACCAGAGCATCTCACGGCCGTGATTGACCGGCTGCGCCAGGCGGGTGCGACCGTTGAGACGGGCAAGCGCCGGCTGGTCGTGAACGCCGAGCGACGGCCCGGGCCGGTTAACGTTGCGACTGCCCCATATCCCGGCTTTCCGACCGATCTGCAGGCCCAGTTCACCGCGCTGCTTGCCACCGGCCTTGGCACGAGCGTCGTGACCGAGAACGTCTTCGAATCGCGTTTCCTGCACGTACTGGAGCTGAACCGCATGGGCGCGAAGATCGACATCAACGGCCGGATGGCGGTCATCCAGGGGGTTGAGCGCTTGTCCGGGGCGCAGGTGATGGCCTCGGACCTCCGGGCGTCGGCCGCGCTGGTACTGGCCGCGATTGCCGCCCGGGGCGATACCGAAATCCAGCGCATCTACCATCTGGACCGGGGCTACGAATCTCTCGAGAAGAAACTCGGCGACGTTGGAGCGAAGATTGAGCGCGTCAGCTACTAGCCGAAAGCCGCGGCGCAAGGCCCTGGCCGTCCGGGTCGGCCCGCTGACAATCGGAGGCCGGTCGCCGGTCTCAGTCCAGTCCATGACCAAGACCCGCACCGATGACGTCAGGGCAACCGTGCGCCAGATTCGGCGGCTCGAACGCGCGGGCTGCGAACTGGTGCGTTTGGCCGTACCCGACGCGGCAGCGGCTGTCGCCTTGCCCGAGATTCGCAAGCGCGTCGCCCTGCCGCTCATCGCAGACATTCACTTCGATCATCGGCTGGCATTGGCCGCAATCAGGGTCGGGTTCGACAAGGTACGCATCAACCCCGGAAACATCGGCGCAACCTGGAAGATCCGGGAAGTTATCAAGGCGGCCGCGGGCTCGGGCGCGGCAATCCGTGTCGGCGTCAACGCCGGCTCGATTGACAAATCCATTCTCCGGCGTTACGGCCGCCCCTCGGTCCCGGCCATGGTCGCCGGCATGGCACGCTGCCTGGAACCGTTTGAGCGGGCCGGGTTCAAGGCGCTGGTGCTTTCGGCCAAGACTACCGATGTACGGGAGACGATTGCGGTCTATCGTGAGTTGTCGAAGCGCTGGCCGTATCCGCTTCACCTCGGCCTGACCGAGGCCGGGCCGCCGTTCGAGGGCGCGATTCGCTCTGCCGCCGCGCTCTCGGTGCTGCTGCTTGAAGGCATCGGTGATACGATTCGCATCTCGCTGACCGGGGACCCGGTGCAGGAAATCGAGGCCGGCTACGAACTGCTCGGGGCTCTCGGCATCCGCCGCCGGGGCCCGCTGGTCTATTCCTGCCCCACCTGCGGCCGCACCGGCATCGATGTCATCGGCCTGACCCGCAAGGTCAAGGCAGCGCTCTCGGATTTGCGGACAGTCCCCATGCGGGGACAGCTCCCGCCGGTCAAGGTTGCGGTGATGGGCTGCGTCGTGAACGGGCCGGGCGAGGCGCGCGAGGCCGACTTCGGGATTGCCGGCGGCAAAGGTCGGGGCATCGTCTTCGCCCACGGCCGCGTCGTCAAGACCTGTGCCGAAGACCAACTCGTTGATGCCCTGGTCGGAGAAGTGCGAAGGACCTCGGAATGACCAGTCAGAGAAGAAAGGACGAAGTAGTAAGGACAAAGGACAAAGCAACAGGGAAAGGACAAAATGGAAAGACCGGGTCTGTCCTTCGTCCTTCGTCCTTGTTTTGTCCTTAGTCCTTAGTCCTTTGTCCTTTGCTTGTACCATAGGCATCTTCGGCCCGAGCGCCAGTGCAAGCGGCCGGCCGATGCTCTGGAAGAACCGCGATGTCAATGACGAGAACCAGGAAGTCCGCTACTTCGCCGGGCCGAAGTACCGCTACGTGACGAACGTTTACGCCGCTGACACGCTGAGCGCCTGGGCCGGCATCAACGAGGCCGGGTTCGCCATCATGAACTCGAACTCATTCAACATCATGGTCCGGGATGAGGGCCTGGCGGACGACGGCAACATCATGAGCCTGGCGCTTGGTACCTGCGCTACGGTTAACGAATTCGCCGTTCTGCTGGATTCGCTCAATGTCATCGGCCGCGAGACCCCGGCCAACTACGGTGTCTTCGACTCGACCGGCACGACCTCGATTTTCGAGGCCAGCAACCTCTTCTACAACCGCTACGACTGCGCCGACGACACCATCGGCCTCATCATCCGCGCTAACTACTCGGTGTCCGGCAGCCCGAACCGGGAAACCGGCAAGAACCGCTATGAGCGGGCCATGCAACTTGCGGTCCCGGCGCGCCACGAGAACCGGATTGATTCAAGATTCATCATCCGGACCCTGACCCGCGACATCGGCCGCACGTTCCTCGACCCGTACCCTCTGCCTTTTGAAGATACGTACGACACGTTGCCGCCCGGGTATCTGCCGGTCGAAAGCACGCTCTGCCGCCGCACCACGCGCTCGGCCGAAGTCATGGTTGGAGTCAGACCGGGCGAGCCCGTGGGCCGAACAATGATGTGGGTGCTGCTTGGCTCGCCTGAGGTGAGCCTGCCGGTCCCGGTCTGGGTCCAGGGCGGGACGCTGCCCGAGGCGCTCGATGGCCCCGCCCACGCTCCCATCTGCGACGAAGCCATCCGTCTGCGCGACTATGTCCGCTGCGACCCGGACCATCCCGTTGCCGACAATACCTACCGGCTTGCCGACCTGCTCGACCGCATAGCACCGGCCGAAGAGCACCTCTTCGGCATGGTTGACAGCGCGGAAGCCGGATGGCCCCTGACCGGCCCGACTCCGGAACAGGCGACGGCCCTGACCAGCCAGGCATGCACGATTGTTCTCAATGCCTATCTGCAGTTCTGGGAGTATCTCCGCCGGGAACCCTATTCCCCGATTCCTGACACTGCTCCGACCATCGGGCCGACCGTTTCGCGTGACACCGTACCCGTCGGCCTGCCCGCGTCAGTGCGCGCGGGAACGGCCCGGGTGTTTGACGCGGCGGGCCGGCAGGTAGCGACGTTCGGAGTCCAGAGCGGGCAACGGATGGTCACCTGGCAACCGACGAACCTGACCTCGGGCAACTACTTCATAGTCTTCCCGGAGGGCAGCGCCTCGCGGCCGGTTCGGTTCACTCTGGTTCGCTAGCCAACGCCGCGCCCAGCGCCGCGGCCAGCAGTGGTTTCCTGGCGACTGTTACCGGCATGCCCAGCGCCCTTTCCAGCGCCGCTTTCATCCCTGGATTCTGCGCCACGCCGCCGGTGAACACGACCTCGGGCTGAACCCGCAGCCGCGCCGCCATGTTGGCGATTCGGCGCGCCAACGCTTCGTGCAGGCCGGCAATCACGTCCGCGACCGGCGTATCGGCCGCGAGCAGCGACAGTATCTCCGATTCGGCCATCACCACGCAAAGGCTCGAGACCTGCACCGGCCGCCGCGACTCGAGGCTCAGCCGGCCAAAGTCCTCAAGCGGCACCGACAGCGTCCGCGCCAGCACCGAAAGAAAGTGGCCGGTGCCGGCCGCGCACCGGTCGTTCATCACGAAGTCGCGCACCTTGCCCGACTCATCGAGGCTGAGCACCTTCGAATCCTGCCCGCCGATGTCTACCACGGTCCGGGCCTCCGGATGCCAGTATCGGATGCCGAGCGCCGCAGCTTTGATTTCGGTGATGGTTCCCGCTACGTGGTCCACAACGTGGCGGGCGTATCCGGTCGCCACGATGCCGCGCACGTGGCCGGCCAGGTCCTTGTGCTCACTACGGCACTCGGCCATGACTCGATGCGCGGTCTCCCGCGGCCGAGGCCCGGTCGGTACGACCTTCTCGCAGAATATTCCTCGGGTGACGCGGTCGAACACGACGAGCTTGGTGTTCACCGAGCCCACATCTATCCCGGCAGTAATCACGCACTCCTCCTTGCGCCAAAGCCGGCGTTGACCCCGGCCTCCTTGGCGGCTCGAACAAACGCCCGCACGTTCTCCTGTGGCGTCTCGACCGGCACCTCGCATCCCGTCGCCGCAACAAACCCCTTGGGACACCGCTTTCCCGCGAGTACCATCGCGACGACCTCGCGCTCGATTGTCGCCGGGTCCGAAAGCAGGATTGCCGAGGTATCGTAGTTACCGATGATGCGGCACCGGTCACCGGCCCCGGCTATGGCCGCCTCCAAGCCGATGCGGTCGATGCTCAGCAGGTCGGCGCCGGACTCAGGCATCAGTCTGATAATGGAGTCAGTGTCGCCGCAGATGTGGAGCACGATGTCGAGGTCGTACCGATGCAGGTAGCGAATGACTTCGGCTTCGTACGGCAGGGCGAACTCGCGGTAGTGATCCGCTGAGATGACGCTGCCCGAGGCCAGCGGGTCCACGAGAATCGGCAGCCCGCCCGCCCCGATAACCGCCCGGCAGAACCGTACTATCGAACGCGTGGCGTACGCGAGCAGACAGCGGACCCGTTCCGGCTCGGTCAGCAGGCCGAGCAGGAACGCCTCCTGGTCCACGAGTTGCTGCGCGGTCGTGAACGGCGCTGGGACGTAGGCGAGAATCGGCACGGTGTCGCCCCGAGATTCGTAGGCATACGTGATTGCATCGAGATAGACCCGCAGCCTGCCGTCCTTGAACGGATCAACCTCCGCTTCGTCCATCTCCGCCAATCCCGGCCACTTCGGCGTCGTGAGCAGCGGCAGGTCGTCCTCAGGATAGTCGAACCGCGAGCCCAATGCTTCGGCAATCAGCCCGACTTCGGAGAAAAAGGAAATGAAGTCAGTTCCGTACAGCTCCTGCGCAACAAGCTGGCTACGCGCCATCGCCGCGCCGTCGGTATAGTAGTCGCGGACCGGGATGCCGGCAACCCGGGCCGCGTGGGCCGTGACCAGCGGGAAGACCGGCACCCTGTCCTGCGGCTCGTCGATGACGAGAAGGCCAAACCGCTCGCGCGGAGTGAGCAGGTCTTTCATCGGCGATTCCTCAGGACTTCAAGGAAAGCGTCAATCCTCGTCTGCAACTGGCGGCTGATTTCGTTCGACGGCGGCGCAACGTCGAACTCGAGCACGGGAAGGTCGAGTTCAGCTTTGACGTAATCGGCAATCAGCCGGCCTTCCATCGCGCAGTGCGAGCCGCCGAAGATACTGGAAATGATGACACCCTCGGCCCGCCCCTCTCGCGCCTGTCGAATTACCGATGCCGCCCGCGCCTTGGTAGAGCCGATGAGCGAGGCGGCCGTGAACGACTCGGCAATCGCCTCAAGCCCCGGCTTCGACTCGTCAATCAGTTCCAGCGCCTGGTTGATGACGTACTCGGTGCCGACCACCCGCGCGCCGTGGTCCTCGACGTAGGTCAGCAATAGCGGGTCTGCCGGCGGCGTGACCCAGACGATGCGCAATGCGTCCTCGTTCAGGACGCGCTCACCCTTGGCCGCCCGTTCCTCAGCGGTCGCGAGCAGGTGCTCCAGCACCGCGGTCCATTCGGTGATATCCGAGTAGTAGTGCAGGTTGCCGAACTCCACGACCATCATCTCGAGTGCGGGCAACACGCCGCTGCCGTAAGCCAGTTCACGCAGGCGGCTCACCATCTTCCTGACCGTGTTCGTACGCTGGATGCCGGCCCGGAGTTCGTCTTCGGTCAACCGGTGGCCGGTCACCTGCTCCATCTTCTCGACCACGCGCTCGTACTCCTTCACCAGCATGTGTCTCATGGGTCCCATTCTGCAGCGGACCGGCATCTCAACCCACAGCATCTCGCGGGCGAACCGCTCGGCCAGTTGCTCCACGCCCGAGTAGTCGTCGCACGAAGCGCCGGTGGAGGCAATGACAAGATCCGGGTCCGGGAAGTATGAGTGCTTGGCAAACGCGCCCAGCGCCGCACGCGAGAAGCAGGTCGCGTCGCCGATGCCCAGTTCGGCCGCGGCATCCAACAGCACCCGGCTTTCCATCGCGAACGGAGTCCACCAGATGCAGTCCGGGTAGAACGCAACGCAGTCCGCAAATGAGTTGACGATAACCGGTACCGCGCCGAGGTCGCCCATCGTCGCGATGACCCGGCGCCCAATCTGCCGCGCCCGGAACAGCCGCTCGGTCTCGTTCTGCACAAAGCCCCACATCCGCAGGGCCGCGAGCGAGTTGTCGTACTTGAGACGGCGCAGATGGCGCATGCCGTAGATGGCGAACGTCTGGGGCGGGAACAGGTACTTCGCCCACGCCTCGTTGCGTCCAAAGTAGTGGTAGCGCTCAATCAAGTCATCCGGCACGCGTTCGAACAGCTCCTGCCACTCGTCAAAGCTGACCCGTGCGGGCTTGGGGTCGGCCCAACCCGAAGTCGGGCTCGTCCGGCCTGTCTGACTGGTCTGACTCATAGCGTTTCCAGGAATGCCTCAACCCGCGTGCGTACCTGCTCCCGGTTCTCGGTCGAGTAATCGGTGTCGAGATGCAGCATCGGAATACCCAGCGCCTCCTGCAGCCGCCGGGCCTCGAAACTCCACGGGTCGCAGTAGAGCAGCGTCTTGTACACAAGCCCTTCAACCCGGAAGTCGCGGGCGAGTCCTCGCGCGTACTCGTACATGGCCGAGTTCGGCCGGCGGTGCATGCACGGCCGGCTGAAGTAAAAGCGCGCAAGCCGGTCCAGCGGCTCACCATCAGACGGAACCTCCTCGACAAACCAGCGCGTCCCCGTGCAAAGGATGTCGGTTACGATGTCTGCCTTCTCTTCGACCATGTCGACCAGCCATCGGTCATCCTCGGTCAGGATGCTGCCGCCGAGCATCAGCCGCGACCGCTGCCCTTCGCGTCGCGGGCGCGCGGCGAGAATCCGCAGCACCTCCTCGATGAGCGAGATGGCCTTGACCGGGCCCAGCAACCATGCGGTCACGGCCAGGTCGAGCATCGTGCCGCCGGAAAGGAGCGGTGCGTCCATCCGCCGCGTATCGCTTGCCTGTCGCAGCATTCCCCGCAAACGGTTGAATGCGGCAATCGCGGATTCCAGTCGCTCCGGGCCGATGGCGCTGCCGGTCAGGGTTGCCAGTTCTCCGGCCAACCCGTCAAGCTGCCGCCTGAACTCGGCCACGCGGTGCGGCAGCGGCTCGGACGTCCGCGGCATGTAGAGCTGATACACCGGGATTCCGAAGTGCTTCTCAATCGATTCGGGCAGACGGCGCATCATATCGCACGTGTTCACGCTGAGCACGGCATCAATCTGCCGGTACAACTGGTCGCGCTCGAAGTTGCCCATGCAGCTATTGCAGAACGAGCAGGCATCGACACGCAGGTACTTCTCGCCCGCCTCCTCGGCCGCCTGTCCGCCGCGCATCAGCCGGACCGGAATCGCCCCGGCGGCCTGCACCAACTCGACCGGTGCGTTGATGCAGAAGTAGCCCACAACCTTGGTGCCGTGCTCACGCGCAGTCGCTATCTCCTCAACGCGCTCGTGCCGTATCTGCTCGAACGTCGCGCGCGGTATCAGTTCCATGGTTCGAGTCGCATCGAGTCAACGAAGTACTGCTCGAACTGCGGGTGGCTGCTCAGCATGACCTCTTGGCAGTTCGCCGCGAAACGCTCGGCCTCGACGAACAGGTCCGGGTTCAGCGTCGCCCGGACCGCGCCGAGTAATGCCAGGTTACCGTGCCGCCGGATTCGGGCGAGCGGTATCTGTGGTAGCAGGCCAATTCGCACCGCTGAGGCGGGGTTCATCGCCGCCCCGAACTTGCCTGTAACATACACGCATTCCAGGTCGGACGCCGCTGCGCCCCATTCCGCGAGGAGAATCCTGATTGCCGCGGCGATTGCGCACTTGGCCAGTTGTACCTCGCGCAGGTCGGCCTGTGAAAGGTAGACCGGCTCTTGACCGTCGCTCAGATTGAGACGAGCACCGCGGCCAATCCTGCCCGACGCGTCAACGAACCCGGCACTGGTTGCCTCGGCCACCGCGTCAAGCACGCCCGACCCGCAGACGCTCTTCGGCTCTCCGCCGCCGATGACGTCGAGGACGAATTGCCCGTCCCCAAACCGCGCCGCCCGCACCGCCCCGCGCTGCGCCAGGCTGCCGCACTGCAGCGTCGCACCCTCAAAAGCGGGCCCGGCCGCGGTCGAGGTCACGAGCATACGCTCCCTGTTGCCCAGTACGACCTCACCGTTGGTCCCGGCATCCACGAGCAGGGACAGCCGCCTTGTCCGGTGCATGCCTGAAGCGAGAATTGCCGCGGTGCAGTCGCTGCCGACGAAGCTGCCGAGCAGCGGCAGCATGTGCGTCCGGATGCCGCCGCGCTGACCGGTAAGGCTCTTGCTCAACGGCAAGCGCGACTCGTATGGGAACTCGCCCAACGATGCCGGGCTCCGTCCCATGAGAAAGTGAGCCATTACAGTGTTACCCACGGCCACAACCGGGCCCTCGCTCGCGATGCCGGCGTCGGCCATGAACCGCAGCAATACGGGCTCCAGCGCGGCCCGGCAGATCTTCTTCCCAGCGGCGATGCGGCTCATCACGTCGGCCCCGAACACGACCTGCGGGTTGAGCGTCTCCTGCCTGGCCACAACCCGGCGGCGCGTCTCGTCAACTGCTGCGAGGGAAATCGTGGTGGTCCCGATGTCGGCGGCAAGGCGCAGTGCGCTTGAAGCCGGCCGCCTTAGGCCGCGGAGTCCGACCCGTCTGACCGGTCTGACTCTGTCCGACTTCACAGCCACCGGGGCGGTTGGCACAAACTGGCAGGCGAGGACGCTCCGCTCGCCCTCGGCATCGAACACCCGCACCCCGCACTTGCCGCAAGTGCCGACACCGCCGCAGTCCGACGGCAGGCTGTTGCCGGCGTCGGCAAGCAACTCGCGCAGGCTGTGAGTGCCCCGCGGGGCCACCGTGACCGTCAGGCTATCTCCCACTTTCGGCCCGCCTCGACCAGGGCCTTCACGTTCTCTTTCGGTGCGTCGGCCGGCACGTCGCAGCTTGAAGAGAGAACCAGCATTGGCCCGCCGCGCGCCATGCAATCGGCCGCCGCTGCCGCCACCTGTTCCGGCTTGCCTTCAAGCAGCAGTCTGGTTGAGACGTTGCCCATCAGGACCGCGTTGTCGCCGACGGAACTCCGCGCATGCCGCAAGTCCATTTCGTCGACGCTCAGGAAATCAACCTGCGTGGCTACCATGTCCTTGAGGAGACTCCTCGTTTCGCCGCAGATGTGCAGCCCCACCTTCACACCCTGTTCGTGAACCGAACGAACCAGTTGCGCCAGGTATGGCAGGGCGAATTCGTGGAACATCTCCGGGCTAATCATGCTGCCGGATGCGACCGGGTCGCCGATAAATGGAACGCCGCCGGCCTTGACGATTGCCTCGGCATATGCGACCTGGTTCTTGGTCGCGAGCCGCAGGAAATCCCTTGCCCGGGCCGGGTCGCTCAGCAAGTCCTCAAGGAAGCCGTCAATCCCACGCAGGAAAGAGGCCAGTGAGAAAGGCCCCTTCAGCGAAGTCAGAATCGGCGCCTCATCCTCAAGCAGCTTCCTCAGCCGGCGCGTCGCATTGAGGACAACCGGCATCCGGCCGTCGGCTTCGGGATTGGCCGGCTCGAGTTTCGAGACGCGCGGCGGCTCAAGCAGAAACGGGTCGTCATCCTCGGGAATCAGAACCTGCGCGCCCATTGCTTCGGCTTCGACCATCGTGTCCGAGAAAACCATGACGAGATCATAGCCATAGAATCGGTACGCGGCGTACAGCACGCGCGCCAGCACGTCGGGTTGGGTCACGGCTTCGGAGATCGAGAAACCCTCAAGCCGCGCCGCATGGTTCGCTACAACCATCGGGAAGACGACCGGCCGTTTCGGCTTCTCGCCGCGCAGCAACGCGGCAAACCGTCTGCTCCTGTCCTGCTCACTCCTAACTGCTAACTCCTAACTGCTAACCTGCCCTGCCAGCCGCTCGACTTCAAGCACGGCCGAGTGCGCGTCCGGGGCATAAGCGTCGGCGCCGATGTTCTTGGCGAACCGCTCAGTGACCGGCGCGCCCCCGATGAGGACCTTCACCTTCGAGCGCAGGCCGGCTTTGTCCAGCAGTTCGATGACCTTGCCCATCCGCGGCATCGTGGTGGTCATCAGCGAGGACATGCCCAGCACCAGGCTGTGTTCTGACCCGTCCGACGAGTGCGACTCGACCGCCTTCACGAACTCCGGCAGCGGTACGTTCCTGCCGAGGTCAATTACCTCGAACCCGGCGGCCTGCACCATCACCTTCACGATGTTCTTACCGATATCGTGAATGTCACCCTGCACCACGCCCAGAATAACTTCTCCCCTTGTGATTCTAGGCTTGTGGCCTGGGGCTTTCGACAGGATGTCAAACCCGGCGTACATCGCCCTCGACGCGAGCAGCACCTCGGGCACGAAGCACTCCTTGGCCGCGTATTTCTCGCCCATCCGGCGCATCCCGGCGGCAAGCCCCTGTGTCAGGGCATCCTCGGGCGACAAACCCTGTTCCAGCACCTTGCGCGCCAGCTCGGCAACCAGTTCCGGCTTCATCGTCGTGACCGCCTCGGCGAGGAGGTCGAACAGATTCTTGCCAGACATGGCTTTCATCATATTCGCTAAGCGGGCGCGGGCAACAGAAACCGAACCGAACGTCAGGCTAGCGGACTACGCGGATTCGCGCCGGGCCGGGGAGCACGCGGCCGATGGCAGCGGCCTGCGCAACACCGACCTCATGCAGCCGTCCGCAGAAGCCCGCTGCGCGATCGGCCGACAGGGAAATCAAGAGTCCCCCGGACGTCTGAGCGTCGCAGAGGAGCATCTGGAGTTCCTCAGGCACTGACGGCGCGAAGTCGGTCTTCGTCTTGATGAACTCGTGGTTCTTGACCGAACCTCCGGGGAACAGGTCCTGCCGTGCCAAGTCGAAGGCCTCGGGGATGACGGGAACCTGATCCGCACGTATCTCGATAGCGACGCCGCTGCCCGAGGCCATTTCCCACGCATGGCCAAGCAGCCCGAAGCCCGTGATGTCGGTCGCCGAACTCACCCCGACGTCTGTCATTGCCGTCGCCCCGGCGCGATTCAATTCGCACATCACGCGGTTGGCCTGCTCGATTGCCCGGGCCGGCGCGAGGTTGGCCCGCAACGCCGTAGTGATGATGCCGATTCCCAGTGGTTTCGTCAGCACCAGAGCATCACCGGGCCGCGCGCCGGCATTGGTGACTACACGGTCCGGATGGACGAGGCCGGTGACGGCCAGGCCGCACTTCAGTTCGACGTCCTTGGTCGTGTGGCCACCCGCTACAACGGCCCCGGCTTCACGCACCTTGTCCCACACCCCGGCCAGGACCTTGCGGACAGTATCGTTGCTGACCTCGCCGACCGGATAGCCTAGAATGCATAGTGCGGCCAGCGGCGTGCCGCCCATGGCGTAGACGTCGGAGAGCGAATTGGCAGCGGCAATCTGGCCGAAGACATACGGGTCGTCGGCAATTGGCGTCAGTACGTCAACGGTCAATACCAGCGCTCGCTCGTTGTCGAGACGGTATACTCCGGCATCGTCCGACGTTTCGCCCCCGACCAGCAGGTCGGGATGCCGGAAAGCAGGAAGCTGCTGCAGGACCTGCATCAGGTCTTCCTGGCACACTTTACTCGCTCAGCCGGCGGCGCGCGCGTAGTCCACGAGACGACGTTCTTGCATCGCGCCTCCTTTCTACACCCGCACGGAACCGGCGGGGACTCCGCCGGCGCTGTCGTGGCAATACACCGTCATGTCCTAGCCATCGCTCGGCTACTCGACAATCACCTTGGCAACTGCCGATTCGCTTCCCGCCGACAGATGGAGCACGTACACGCCATCGGGCAGGCCGCGTTCCGGCTGCCAGCGAATGCGGTGTCGTCCCGCTGGCACGGCAGAGGACGCGACGAGCTGGACCAGTCGCCCGACTGCGTCGTGCAAGGTCACTCTGAAGAACGTCTGCTCCCGCGTTGCGAAGGCAACTGATGCCCCGGTCTGCCGGTTCACCAGGGTCGGCGCCACCCGGAAGTGGGCCTCGGGCGCATCCAGACGTGCATCCTCATCGATGCCGGAACCGACGATTGTGTGAGTCGCAATTGACTCGGCCAGCGCCGGGTCGCCCATCGAACGTGCCCGCAGGGACACGACTTCCTCTCCCTCGGTTGCGTTCGTGTACACCGTAACCTTGATTGCCGTGTCCGCGGCTCCGGCCGGGAGAGTGTCGTAGACCTGGTTCCCGGGTTCGACGCACTGCCCACCGACGCAGCAAACGACGACCCACCCCGGAACGCTCGCGACCACGCGACAGTCGAACTCATACGCATCTGACTGGCTGCCGGTGTTCGTCAGCGTGAAATGGAACTCGCTGGTCCCGTTCGGGCTGACCCGTTGAATGGTGTCGCCGCGCGCGACCAGCTCCAGCCCGTAGCCCGCCAGTGCCTGACCGTAGACGACCACAAACAACACCGCAGCCAGGACCCGACTCGAAGCGCATCTCCCAATACGTGGTATTCTCTTCATTGCTCACCGCCTCTCTTGTTCAAGCCTGCTCAAACAGGCTGCCTGAAGGACGTTATGCGTCGCCATGTCTTGAACGAAGGCGACTGCGCCCAACATGGACCGGTTCCAGAACGGTTTGAGCTGGAACTGTCCCTCAACGACGACTGTGTCACCCACAACCAGACTGATCGGAGCCCCGTTTTCACTCGGCAGCATTTGCCTCATCACATGCCGGAATATTGAATCGTACGCACCGGGCAGATAGGCGTGCACGCTGTCCTCCACCAGCACGACGAACAGCCTGAGGGTGTCGGTCGGCGTCGCGCTGACGCCCGTCGCCCACACCGTGACCGTCCCATTGCTGTCGTCCGCTGAAGCGCTGACGCCCAATTGGGCTCCTGGTACAACGTTGCGGGCGGCCACGGTCTTTCCGTGGAAGGTCGGGTAGTTGTACTCAGGCCCCGGAGTCCAGACCACCTCGCCGCCGTCGAACGTCGTGGCGGGCTCCCCGTTCGAGCTGTAGTAGAACAACCGGCGCGCCTCGGCGTACTCCGGGCTGAGCGTATCGCCGGCCAGACGGCGGTGATACGCGATGATCACGAGACTGTCGTTGAAATCCGCGGCCACGCTGTCGAGCGCACGGGAGGCGTAGGGGCAGTAGCCGCACCGCATCCATGTGAAGTACTCGGCCAACACGACCCGATTGGTCGGCCTTATCTCGATCACGGGAGCCTCGGAGCAGCCGGCGAGAACCGCCGCTGCTCCAAGGCTCGCCAGTAAAAGGGCTCTGCCGTGCAAAGACTGCCCGCCTATCTGGCCACCACCAGCTTCCCGGTGACTCCACCCGACGTGGAGACAAGCCGGACGAAGTAGGTGCCGTTCCGAACCGCGTTGCCGGCCGCATCAGTCAGGTTCCAGTCGACGCGGCCGCTCCCAGCCAAGTCATGGCCGAGCGGGCGAACCAGCCGGCCGCCGACGTCGTACACCAACATCTCACCGATGGCCCCTGCCGGTATCTGGTAGCTGAGTTGCGTCGGAGCCCGCACCGGGTTGCGAACAGCCGCCATCCGCGCGCCGACGGTGCCCGGATTCTCCTTGACTCCCACAACCGCCCCGGCCTCAAAGTCGTCAATGTACCAACCCTCCGCGGTCGTGTTGCCGTCGCTGATGAACCGGCAGCGGAGCCGCACGGTCTGGCCCCGGAATTGGCCCAGGTTCACGTCAACGTGCTGCCAGCCGGAACTCGACCCGGTGTAGCTCGTCAGCGCCCGCCAGAACTCAGAGCCGTTGTTCATCTCAACCAGGCCGTAGTCGTAGTTCGCTTCCAGCGCGTAGTAGTGTTCGAAGGAGAGCACCGTGTCCGTACCGAGCGTGAAATACGGCGTCATCAGGCGGGCGTCGTTCTCGTTGGTGTACTGGTGGTTCGATTCGACACCGCAGTACCAGCTATGGGTGGGCGAGCTGCTCCGGTACGTGCTCTGGTGCCAGCCGTCGAGGATGCCCGAGTGGGTCCAACTCCCTTGTCCGTGTTCCATGTTGTCCGCAAATCCGTAGGTCGTGGTCACGTTCAGCGGGAAGCTCAGGACGGCGGTCGGCGCGCCGGTCGCGGTAACCTGCAGGTTCATCGTCGCCACGTGCGGGTTCGGGCAGCTATCCGCCACGTGAATCTCGAACGGCGTGGTCGAGTAGGCGCTGGCCGCAGCCGGCACATCTGGGAAACCGACGTTGGGCGTAGTCACGGTGACATATGGGTCAGTGGTCGAGAGCGTCGCGGCCACTCCCTGTCCTTCGCCGGTACCCATGTTTCGAAGGCCCACGGTCAGGTCTACGTCGCTGTTCGGCACGGGGTTGGCCGGCTGGTAGCCGTAGTACTGCAAGTCGGGGACATTGATGATGGCGATGCGCGCGCCCTGGTACATCTCCTTCGAGGAGTTGTCCTGGACGAACACAACGAAGTCGCAGTGACTCGCCACCCAGGACGACGAGACAGTGA
>JAPLUO010000467.1 GCA_026397595.1 Caldifarciminota bacterium | reverse complement strand
GACCGCAACCGGGCAAGCGATTCCGAGAGCAATCGGGACAGCGACGGGTAGAACGACCCACACCACAACGGGCAGAGCAACAGGGAGAGCAACTGGACCCGCTGCGGGGGGAACGGCGGAGGGGACTTTCGGAAAGGCTCAATAGTGAATTGAGAATGCAGAAGTTAGCACGCGGACGGGGTTGATGAAGTCGTATCCTGTGGCTAAACCCTGGGTTGGAGCTTGAGAGCGGAGCCGGCCGATTCCGCTGCCGCTCTACTACCGAAGGAAGTAGAGGCGAGGCTCAGGTAACTCTCTCTTGAAACCGGTCTGACCCAAGCCGAAGCGGTCTTGTGTACGTGTCGGCCTTGGCCAGCCGGGAAGTCTCACCTGTGCTGGATTGAGCGAGGCTACCTGCCCAGACCGCTTCCGCTCCGCCCTTCTCAGACCTCTACCTTCTGTGTTCTAGCCGCTGACTCCTGACCTCGCACGCCCTCACCAGACCACTGGACCACTAGACCACTTCTGTGGCGACGTCCTGGCCGCCATCCGCTTCGAGAACTTCAGCATCGACGAACCCTCTCACCGGGCGGCTTCGTTCAAGGCACTTGGGTTCTATTTCTTCACCTGATCAGTGGAGTCAAGCACTGCGTCCCTGACACTTCCCTTAACTCCAGCCCAAACCGGCGAACGGCAATCGCGAATCCCACGTCTCCCGTTGTATCTCTGGCGTAACCGCCCGCGACGGCAGCCCATCTCCGCTTGACTTTCGCCCCAGTCCTAATATGTTCACTAAGGATGAGTGCCCGTACCTTCCAGTCCCTAATGCAGCGCGAGGACGTGTCGCGCGTCCCGGCCGAACGATGATAGAGCGCGATTTCGACATACCTTTCGTTGCCGACCTCGCTCTACGCGAGAAACAGATCCAACAGAACTATCGCCCCGTGATAGCGGTCCACAAGTGGTTTGCCCGCCGGCCTGGAACGCTGTTCCGCAGCCTGCTGCTGTCTGAGTTTGCCGCTCGTCCGCTGGCTCAGGTTTTCTACCAAGGCAACAACCTCGGAAGCATACGAGTCGCGGACCCTTTCATGGGGGGAGGAACCCCGGTTCTGGAGGCCAATCGGGTCGGCTGCAAGGTCGTCGGCTACGACATCAACCCGATGGCCTACTGGATAGTCAAGCAGGAGACGGCGACCCTCGACATCCCAGACTATCGGGCCGCGGCCGACAGACTGATGCGTGGTCTTGCATCAGAAGTCGGGCACCTGTACCAGACAAATTGCCTTGAGTGCGGGTACAAACAGGCGGAGGTCAAGTACTTCCTCTGGGTGAAGACACTGGACTGCGCCAAATGTGGCAAGGAATTCGACCTGTTTCCAGGCTACCTGGTCGCGGCCGACAGCCGGCACCCCAAAAACGTACTCGTGTGCAGGAAGTGCGGCGAGCTAACTGAAGTCACGAACTGCGATAGCCCCGGCCGCTGTCGAGCATGCAAAGAGCCTCTGTCTGTCGTCGGCCCGGCCCGGAATGGCCACTGCCCGTGTCCGCACTGTAGTGCTGAGAATTCGTACACTGCCGGGCGGTCGGAGACTCCGAAACACCGGATGTTCGCAATCGAGTACCACTGCCCGCAGTGCCGGACACGCCACCGAGGCAGGTTCTTCAAACGACCCGATGCCGGCGACCTGGCGCTGTTCGATGCTGCCCGCCAGCGATTGAAGGAGGCCAAGCTGGAATTCGTACCGGACGATGCTATCCCCCGCGGCGACGAGACCGACCGACTCCTGCGCTGGGGCTACAGGCACTACCGCGAGATGTTCAATGACCGCCAGCTTCTGGGTCTCGAACTCAGTTGCCGGGCAATCGAAAGGACTCCGAGCGGAGTGGTGCGCGATGCGTTACGGACCAACCTTTCCGACCTCCTGCGCTACCAAAACATGCTGTGCCGTTACGACACGGTTGCTCTGAAGTCACTGGACATTTTCTCAGTTCACGGTTTCCCGGTCGGTCTTGTCCAGTGTGAATCCAACCTGCTTGGCGTGAGGGGCAAGCTGAAGGGGACTTGCGTAGGAAGTGGAGGCTGGACCAACATCACCGACAAGTACCTGAGGGCCAAGTCCTACTGCGATGCCCCATTCGAATTCCGTCACCAAGGTTTGACAAAGGTTAAGGTAATGACCCCCGGCGAGTGGATAGGAACGACGAGGAATGGCTCGCGCCGAGCGGAGACGAGGGAACTGAAATTGCACTGTGGGGACGCGGCCAAATCCTGCCCGGCGCCCGCAAGCCTGGACGCGGTGCTGACTGACCCGCCTTACTTCGGCAACGTCCAGTACGCCGAACTGATGGACTTCTGCTACGTGTGGTTGCGCCGCATGGTCGGCCCCGACGCCGAGGGGTTTGCAAGTCCTTCGACCCGCAACCAGCAAGAACTCACCGGCAATGCGACCTTGGGCCGAAACCTCACAACGTTCGCCGAGGGCCTGTCCGCCGTGTTCCAGCGAATGGCCGGGGGCCTGAAACGCGGCGGCCCTTTTGTGTTCACCTACCACCACAACAATCTTGAGGCATACCTGCCGATTGCCGTCGCTGTGCTCGACGCAAAGCTAACCTGCTCTGCCTCCCTGCACTGCCCGGGCGAGATGGGAGCCTCGATACACATTAGCGGAACTAAGTCCTCGATAATCGACACGATCTTCGTATGCCGCACGACCGGGCATGTGCCGCGTGCCTGGATTGTAGAGACCCCCGAGGCCCTGGCCGAACTAGTCGCCGCCGACATCCGGCAGTTGCGTATTGGCGGGGTCCGGGCGACCCCGGGTGATGCACGCTGCATGGCGTGTGGTCACCTGGTACGTCTCGCGGTCTGGAACCTCCGCATGGGCTGGAGCAAGCGCAAGCCAATCGCCTCCAGACTCAAGACCGTCTCCAGTTGGATTGAGGATTTCGGCGGGCTTAGCGCGGTACTCCGGTCTCTGCCGAGCCTGTTGTCTACCTCGGAACCCACGGAGCCTATGACGGCGAGAGAATCAAGCCCTAATGAGGAGGTATGGTATGCCAAAGTACCCTTTTGAAGCTACGCTTGTGGAACTGCAGTCGGACACTGATGCATACATAGACTCGGTCTTCTCGTGCCTGGAGTCTGCGTTTCTCGTCCTGCCGAAGGGACCCGGCTTTGTTGACTACGGCACGTTTGAGACTGGTTACGAAGCACTAAAGAAGGCCACAGCCGGCTTCACGCGTGTCACGTCGGAACGTGTGCTGCCGACGGTCTTGGCCAAACCTGTTACTTTTGTCGTGCTGAGAACGATGTTGGGATTTACGCCGCCCGAATTGGCGTACGTGACTTCCGGGTCAAACGACGTCAGGGTAGATCAAGGGTTCGCTCGCGCATGGGACCGGCGCGCCCGGCTCTCCCCGTTGGAAGCTCTGGCTGCAAAAGGGACGACGATGGCTCGCCTGTCTGCGATGGTCGACACCGCCTGCCGGCTCCTGAAGGAAGGTGCCCCGACTGTCGGGGCTGGACTCATCCACCGTCTCGACAAGGCGGACACCAAAGGCGGGTTGCCGGGCGTCAGGACTGCATCTCAAATCGGGGTGCCCTACGCCATGCTCCTCTACGAACGGTTCCTGGGGCGTCCTTTCGCGGCGCACCGTGACTCTGTGAGCGAGCTCGTTGGCGACGTCGTGGAGACTGCGGTGGAGGACGAACTGAGCCGCAACCGGATAAGCTCACGCAAGACGAAGCGGGCCGAATCCATCCCCGGATTCGACCAGGTCCCGGACTTCCTCGTGCCCAGTGAACACAACCCAAGCGTGGTCATCGAAGCCAAGCTCACGGAAGATGACGGCACGGCAAGAGACAAAGTTACCCGCATACAACATCTCCGCAAGATAGCCGAGGATCGCGGAAGCAGGAAGCACCCGGCATTCCAGGTACTAGTACTACTCTGTTATGTGTTGATATTTGAGGCTGAGAGGTTATAATGACTGCATGCAATGGAATCAGAAGCTATGGCAACGCAGCATTGGTCAGTTCGCAGGATTCTTGGAATCGCTGTCGGCGGGACTTG
>JAPLUO010000408.1 GCA_026397595.1 Caldifarciminota bacterium | reverse complement strand
TGCGGAGAGGTGCCCCACAAAGTGTGAAGTTCGCCCTGAAAAGAACCCGAACTCCGAAGCTCTAACATGGGGAATTCACGCAGGTTTCAGGTTCAATGGACTCTGCCTGGAATCTCCGCGCTTCGGTGCTGAGGCGATTGCCAAGGTGGCGATGAGCACTCCACAGACCAGATTCCTACTCTCAACGGGCAGGCTGGATATGCCCCACGGCGGTCAGGGCCTGTTTTCAGTCAAGCAACCGAACGTGGCTGTGGTTGACCTTGCCCTTCCGTACAGCACCGGCTTCCCTTCGGATGGCCAGCCCATCGGCCTGGCTTCGCGTCTGGCGGACGCAGCGGTGCCGCTGACTCCGTTTCTGCGCGGAATCACAGCGCCGTTCACTGCCCACTCTAACGTTCAGGACCCAACACTGTTCGGGACGGGCGACGTGAAAGTCGGCTTGGCGGCCACCCAATCACGCGACGTGATTCTAGGCGACCTTGCGCGAGACTACCTGCGTAAGGGTACGATAAGCCCCGAGACCCGGCTGCCGTCGATGTTGCCTGAGGCATCGCTGGTAGGATTGAGCTTCTCCAGCACCCAGCCCTGGTCACAGATGCCGAGGTTCATGGACGACATCACGTCTGGAAGGAAGTTGTCTGGGCCGATTGCGATCGTGGCTCAGGACCCGGTGAAGAGCTATGCCTTCGACAGGATGCTGCAAAACAAGGGAATCTCGACCGTGGTGACGCCTTCGCTGGACAGGGACCAGATGGAGCATCTGGGTAGCATCATGAGACCGGAGCGCATCGTGGGATTCGACCAAAAGCTCGACGACAATTGGCGCAAGATCGTTCCCTTCTTTCCACCGGGCGGTGGAGGAGGCGGCGCTAGTGTCGGTTCTAGCAACCCGGTCACGATTGACCGCAACACCTTCAGCTTTCCAGGAAGCGATGGGCGGACTGTCACTCTCCCGCTACCGAGAAGCTTCACGACGCCAACAGACTGGAATCAGTTCAAGTCCTGGATGCCAAAGGGCAGCGTGGGCGGAGTGGATACGAAACAGTTGGAATGGACGTTTGTGGACAAGGGCGTGTGGCCGGTGATGACGATGTTCACGCTCGGCTATGAGCCAATCCCGGCGGCGAAAACCGACCAAGAAGAGCGCAAGTGAAGGAGTTGGTTGCTTTCGCCAGATCGCGTGTCCTCACGGCGTTTCTCTGCCTCGCCTCAGCCGCCTTTGCGAGTCAGTACACCGCATTCTCCTTGCGGGTGGCCCAGCAGCGGATTGAGAAGGCAGGCGCGAACTGGCGGCAGAGTGAACCTGAAGTGCTGGATCTCGGCGGCATCAACAAGGTAGAGGGCTTCGTGTACGATACCGCAGCCAAGGACCTGATTCTGGTTGGGGACCACGAGAGCGACCGTGCAATACTGACTCTCGATGACTTGGTCGTAGCCCTGCGGGCGCGATTCCGCTACGGCGAGTGGCCGCTTGTAAGTATTGATCCGACACCCGAGACTAAGACGACACAGATGCAGCACGTGCGGTTCGAGGGCGGCGTTGAGAACACGGCCTTCGGCCAAGCGATGTATGATGCAGACTACCGCCTTAAGCAGATGGGAATGGGACTGGTGGAACCCGGCGTGGTCGGTCTCAAGACTTATTGGGATCGAAGCGTGGAAGAAGCGCAGAGCGGGATCGGATCCGGTCAGAAGGAAGTCAACTCACGGTTCTGGTTCTACCCCTCAAACCCGCACGTCGTAGTTCGAGATGGAGTCTGTGTCGTCCGGGGTTTGAAAGTCGGAGTGTTTACCGAGGTTCTATCCGCGAAGATCGGCGGCAAGGCAGTCGAAGATGTCAAGGCATTCAAGCTCGAGAATGCAGATGCGTTCGCCAGCGACGTCAGTCAGCGGTTCGACGATCTGTGCACAGTTCAGCCATCCTACAACCGGCTAAGGGGGTTGCAGGAGCTTGTCGCAGTCAGCAAGGCACTTGAGGAGCTGGACGAAGGACCTGACCTGGACTGGTGGCTAAAAGCGTATCCGCTGGTCTCCGCAGAGACACCAAAGGAAACAAGGGTCTTGACGCGGAAGTACGACGGAGCACACGGGTGGTTAGAGGTCTCCGGGGGCGTCCATTTGACGGCTTTGGCAATGCGGCTGAATGCGGGCGATACAAAGGCCTTGCGTGAAGCTGTCCTGGCTGTGAGGCCGACGCTAGAGAACCTGAGTTGGCAGTTCGTAGCAGCGCAGTGGCTGATACCGCTGGTCTCAGGCCAAGTAGGACCAGAGGACATCACGCTGCTATGCCAGCAGTCGATGTTCCTGGAAGAGCAGGGCAGGTTCCCCGACGCACTCGCGCTCTATGACCGAATCCTTGAAACCGACTCAGGCAATGCGGTGGTGTGGTGCGGCAAGTCCGTGACGCTCATACGACTGGGTCGTAGCGATGAAGCGCTCACATGTTCTAACCGAGCCCTAGAGATAGACCCCCAAGCTGTTGAGGCAAGGAACAACAAAGGTATCGCGCTGGCGATGTTGAGGCGCTACGACGAAGCAATCAAGTGTTATGACGAAGCTCTGGAGGCAAGGCCCCGGTACGCCGCGGCACTCTCCAACAAGGGAAACGCGCTGGCGGACCAAGGGCAATACGACGAGGCAGTTAAGTGCTATGACGAAGCTCTAGAGGTGGACCCTCAATACGCGGAGGCATTGTCCAACAAGGGAAACGCGCTTGCGGATGGGGCCCACTATGACGAAGCCCTTGAGTGGTATGACCGGGCCCTTGAGGTAAACCCAGGATATGCCAACGCATGGTCCAACAAGGGCGCGGCGCTACTGCGCCTTGGGCGCTGTGAGGAGGCAATCCGCTGCTGCGACAGAGCCTTGGAGCTTGACCCTCGGATCGCTAGCGCTTGGGACGGTAAGTGCGGAGCGCTGGCGAGGCTCAAGCGGTACGATGAAGCACTCCATTGCTGTGACCGCTCTTTGGAGATGGACTCCCTGAATGCCGAGGCGTGGTACGCCAGCGGCTCGGTGCTGTTGGCGTTGGGACGCCCCGTCGACGCGCTTCAACAACTTGACCGGGCGATCGGGATCGACCCCGGACTTGCGCACGCACACGCTGCCAGAGGACTGGCTCTTCTGAAACTAGGGAAGCGTGATGCTGCGTTGGCCGAATACGGGATTCTCCTGAAATTGGACGCGTCTTGGGCCCAAGAACTGATGCGCGCGATATACGAGTAGCTCGCAATGGTGCGGCGCAGTCCTTGCGCGCTTCGATTGTGCGGGTAAGCGACGTTCCCGCGTGTTGGTGTACGCTGTTTGTTGTCGGACAAATCTTGGCCCCAAACCAAGTGAAAGGAAGGCGATTACGAATAGACACGCAGTAGGTTGGTGCTGGCCGCGACCCGCCGGACTAGTACGGTCAGCGGGCTTCATCTGTGCATCCTTGGCGACTATGATGATTGGGTGCGCGACGGGTTTCAGGGTGGTCAAGGGCCTCAACTTGGATGTCCAACCCACTTGCGTGTGCGTCATAGGTACAGACAGTAGCCAAGGTCGTCTCGCCGACACGGCGATCTGTGCCGAGGAGAAGAAGGATGTAATGCGAATCGGCACAACCATCGTCCAAATCATCTCCACGGGTGTAAGGGAAAGTGGACTACGAGTCACTGACTCGCCCGATTCGGCCGATGTAGTAATCACCGCCAAGCTAGTTGATTACACACCCATATACATGGGAAAGACAACCTACGTAGAACCGGGCTACGAAGACTACGTTCGGAGCATCCTCGCAACGATGTCACCTTACCTCGGGATAGACTCCTATAGGATGGCTGTGAACTACTACGACCGAAATGCCCAGAACCGCGGCACCCTGCGAGTGGAATCGGAAAGGACAGACTCAGCCGCCATCAAGGCAGTGGCATCGAGAATTGTGAAGTACACGGTGGGTAGGTTCCGAGCGTCAGGCAGAAAGTCTCGGTGACGAAGTGAGCAAATTCTGACATGAATGCTCAGGTGGGATCCCGACGTCGCCGGTCTCAGGATCGACTGTAATTCGGGGGACACAGTGAAAGACTCCTGAGGCCAGGAAGGTGCGTCAAGGCTGCGGGCGTTGGGCCGACGGCTCACGGCTTGCGCTCCCTGACCAAGCAGGGAAATCAGGGAGTGCGCCGAGATAAGCTGATGAGAGACCAGTCTGTGAAAGTCAGACCTGAGAAAAGGCATAGCTGCCACCTCAGAACTGAACTCTGCACCTGGTGGAGTAATCCGCCATCGTGAAGCCAGAGGAATGAGATACCGGG
>JAPLUO010000465.1 GCA_026397595.1 Caldifarciminota bacterium | reverse complement strand
GAATGGGTCAACGTGTCGATTCAAGGCACAGAGCGTGGCGCATCGACCGATGGAAGCGGATACTATTGTGTCCAAGTCCCGGCGGGCACCTGGACTGCGTTCTACACCCGCGCTGGATACTTCGGTACTAAGTCGCAACTGCACGTCGAAGAGGGCTGCTCGACGAGGCTGGACACCGACCTCCGACCCGTGTCGGCGCCCACATCCATCCCCGGATCGCCCAAATCGAGGAACGAGGTCAGGACATTCCATAAACGCATAGTGCGTCTTGGAGGACCTGCCTCGTACCCAGAGACACGCATCGGCGAGAGTTTCGATGCCACGCATCTCGACGACCCGTTACTCGTATTCCTGGACGACCCCCACTGGTACGCCTGCGACCCCCATCCTTTTCTGACAAGTGCCCTGCCGGGCGTCAGTTTCGCGATGGTATCCTCCGGCTCGTGGCGAGCTGGGAGCTCCATGCTGTGCGGCGTCACAAGCGACGGCCGGGTCTACCAGAAGGCAGACCTGAACTCCCTGCTGCTCGCCGATGGTTACTCGTTCGACAGTACGGAGATGCAGACGATAGCCAAGATCGCAGTGCTTTTGCAGCACTTCACCGTCCCCAGCTACAAGAGCGAGGATTTCAACAGGCGGATCATTACCGCGGAGGACTTCCAGCGAGGCGACAGCCGTCCACCGGAGCCGCCGAAGCCACCGGAGGTGGCGGGTTTTCCGAGCGTGACCTTCACGACGTTCACCCGTGAGGTAAGGGAGATCCCCTACGGGACCCGCAGTGCCGCGAATACAAGACTCACGGTGGTCTGCAGGGTCAACGGAGTGGAAGAAACGACCGCCGTTGACTTTCACGGTACCACAGACGGACGGAACTCGCTTGAGGGAATCAGCTCTCCCCATCGGTACTCAACAAGATATCAGCCGGGTCGGGGACCTGAGCCCAACTCCTCCCCGCCATCGAAGTGAGCTAACGGCCTCCGGCTGACAACGAACCGGGAATTTCGGGGAACTTTACTGGGGAATTTCGTGTCAAGGCCATGTCCGATGTTGCGCGGCTGGCCAGTGTTGAGCGGGACCATTCACGCGGGTTCGCCGACGTGCTGGCGGACTACAGGATCAAGCCGGGCGCGTACACGAGCGTTTGGAACGGAACGGACGCGAGGAGCCGACGTTTGGCCAACGGCGTGTATTTCTATGCGCTGGACGATGGCAGCAAGAGAATCAGCCGCAAGGTGGTGCTGGCCGAGTAGAACTTCAGGCCTGCTTCTCCAGGCTGTCCGCGTACCTGCGGGCAGCTTGTCTCTGCGGTTCGGCCCGGTTGCTTGACTTGGCGCGTGCCCAATCTAGAATGGGGGCGATGATCAAACCTGGCGACCATGTGATTCTCTATCATTCCGAGCGCATGAACTATCTCGTTACTGTCCAGCCGAAGGGCAGCTTCTCGACCCACCGCGGCCAGCTCCCGTTCGACCAGATTGCAGGCAGGGAATTCGGCGACGAGATGCGCACCCACCTTGGGTTCCTTTTCTACCTGCTCAAGCCCGGCCTTGCGGACCTGGCAATGAAGGTCAAACGCTCCACCACCATCGTCTATCCCAAGGACGTCGGGACGATGCTCCTGGCGGCTGCCGTGTTTCCCGGTGCGCGGGTGATTGAGACCGGGTCCGGCTCCGGCGCGCTGACTACGATTCTTGCGAACTTCGTGCGGCCGGATGGCAGGGTGTATTCCTACGAGCGGCGCCCTGAGTTCAGCGCCAACGCCCGGGCCAATGTCACAAAGTACGGGCTCGATGCATTCTGCGAGTTCTTCGTGCGGGACCCGGAGCACGAGGGGTTCGAGCAGTCGGACGTTGATGCGGTACTGCTGGACGTGCCCGAGCCGTGGACCCTCATAGCGCCGGCCCATAAGGCCCTCAAGGGTGGATACACCCTTGTGTCGATAAGCCCGACTGTGGAGCAGGTGCGTAAGACCGTCTCAGCCATGGAGATGCAGGGATTCGCAAGAATCCACGTCAAAGAAGTGCTGGAGCGGGAGATACTGGTGCGCGCGACCGGCGTCAGGCCGGCAGACCGGATGGTCGCGCACACGGTCTACCTGATACACGGCCACAAGGTGAATCAGCCGGGCCTGGCGAACGTGACAATGCCGGAACCGGATCCCTTCGACGAACTCAGGGCAAGCCCTGACCGGCCGCGGGATGAAACCTAGTCCGGGGTCCTGGGGTCTTGGGGCTCTGGGGTTGGCCGCAGCGGCCCCTGTCGGACAGTGCAGGCCCGAAGGGAATCTGCGGCGTTTCTGGGCACTTGTACTGACAATCGTCTTCCTCGGCGCGGCCTGCCAGAAGCAGCCGGCCGCACAGCCAGGGTTGAGAGTTGTGTCGCTGGTGCCGAGCGTGACCGAGATTGTCTACGCGGTCGGGGCCGGGAAGGCGCTGGTCGGCAACACGAACCAATGCGACTTCCCGGAAGCGGCTAAGAGCGTGTACAAGGTCGGGGATTTCATGACCCCGGAC
>JAPLUO010000151.1 GCA_026397595.1 Caldifarciminota bacterium | reverse complement strand
GAGGGAATCAGCGCTGCCCGGGCTTTGGCAGCGGCAGTCCCGGCGTACTCGCTCAAGCTCAGCCTCGGCGGCCGGTTCTGGGAGGAAATCGAGCGCGTGCTTCCGGCCGACGCCGCAGAGGCGCCGGTCAAGGCGACCAGGGACGAGGGACCAATGACGGTCGTGACACTCGCAGCTCGTGACATGCTGCGAGTTGTCTACACCGGCCCAAGCATGAACCCTACGCTTCATGAGCCCGACCTCCTCGATGTCAAGCCGTACGGTGCAGCCCGAGTGCGCCCGGGCGATGTGGTATGCTTCAAGTCGCCCGAGAAGGACGTGACGGTTGTGCACCGAGTCGTGGCAGTCAGGCTACGGGAGACGGGAGATGGGGGACCGAGTGAGGGTATCCGCACGCGCGGGGACAACAACGGGCTGGACGACCCGCGGGTGCTGCAGGCCGTGGACATCATCGGTCGCGTCACGGCTGCGCAGCGCGGGGCCCGACGTCGGGTAATCGCCGGCGGGTGGAAAGGTCTTGTGGTTCTTCGCCGGGCGCGTCTGGGCCGAGGCATCCGAAGAAGCGCCGGTCTTCTTCCCCACACGCTGTACCGCGTGCTCGCCGGTCTCGGGCCCTTCGACCGCCTGCTTCCCCGGAGTCTCCGGCCTCGGCTGCTGCGGTTCGACGCCCGGTGCCGGGTGTTCGTGAAGCTGCTGATGGGCCGGCGCACGGTCGGGCAGTACGACGACCGACGCGGGGAGTGGCGAATCCGGCGTCCATTTCGCCTGTTCGTGGACGAGAAGACACTCCCCAGTCCAGAGCCCATAGTCCATCGTCCATAGTTCCAATGACGGATCACCACGCAGCGGCTGACCTGCTTCTCCGATGCCTGTCCGACATCCGTGAGCCATTGGCCGCTAGCCGTGAGCCGTCAGCCGTCTGGAATGAGGTCCGTGACATGGCGACCGACCAAGGCCTCGTACCCCTGCTCTTCAAGCGCCTGAAGAAAAGCAACTCGCGGTCTTGCGTCCCGGCCGATGATTGGAAGCTCCTTCGGCGTGCCTTCCTCACCAACGCCGCCAGAAACACACGTCTCTTCCAAGAACTCGGGCCCGTGCTTCAGTGCCTGCGCAGTTCCGGCATCAAGGTGATAGTGCTCAAAGGGGCCTTTCTAGCTGAGGCGGTCTACGGCGACGTCGCACTCCGGCAAATGAATGACGTCGACCTGATGGTTCCGAGAGCAGAGTTGCCGAGAGCCCACGCGGTCTTGCTCGACTTGGGACGCGGTCATCAGCAACCCGAGGACACCGAGTCGCGCTTCCGGAGAAGCGCCGGGCTTTGGCTGTCGGTTGGTGCCGGCGTCGACCTTTGCTGGACAATCGACGTTCCAGGGGGCCGGTCCAGACTGGACACGACCGGCCTCTGGGATAGGGCGCGCCCGGCTACGATAGCGGGAGTCGAAGTGCTGGCATTGTCCCCTGAAGACCTGCTGCTGCACTTGTGCCTGCACGCGTCCCATCGTCACGGCCTCACCGCCGGGTTGCGACCCCTGTGCGATATTGCCGAGACGATTCAGCGTTTCCACTGCGAGGTCGACTGGGCGCAGGTCGCAGCGCGCGCTCGCGAGTGGGGGGCTGCACGGTATGTGGGTCTGACATTCCATCTTGCCCGAAGTATGCTGGGTGCGGGCGTGCCCGACGATGTCCTTGAGCAATTGGTGCCCGGCGGCATCGACCAGCGCATACTCGAGACGGCGAGAGAATCCGTTCTCGGCCAGACCGGCGGCTACATGCAACTGATGCCCTTTTTCGGCCGGCTGGGCGCCACGGCACTCGGTGACAGGGCAAAGCTGTCCCTGGAGCGGGTCTTCCTTTCCCGCGGTGAGATGGCTGCGATCTATCCCGCGTCCCGCGACTCGCGCCACCTCTCCTTCTACTACGTGCTGCGGCTCAGAGACGTCATCCGGACTTACTGGTCCCACACCTTCAGGCGAGGCCGGCTGATGATGCACGGTCGCGGAGGTGACCCGAATGCTTCGCTGGTCAACTGGCTGAAAGAAGACCGATGACCATTAAGGCAAAAGGGGAAAGGGGAAATGGCGAATGACAGAACGCCAAGATACGAAGGGGAAAGGGGAAGTGGCGAATGACAGGAGCGGATAGACAACCGCCAAGATACGAAGGGGAAAGGGGAAATGGCGAAGGAGAAAAGGAAGTGCGGGACCGGTCACTGTCACCGCCAAGTGCAGACCGGAAACCGGAAACTCGCGGCGCAGCCGCGGCCCGGGTTCTAGACTGTGCGTGCCAAGACTGGAGGCAAACGTGAATCTCGAAGGACTGAAGCAGCCGCCTTTCAACACGTCCTTGATGGGCGTCGTTAAGGGCGCAATGGACTATATCGGCATCAAGACAAGCGACGCCCGTGCGTTCGGTGGCTCGGGCCACGCGTTCCTCATCAACGTCCACAAGCAGCTCTGCCCGAGCGGGCCGTACTGCTGGGACTACGAGAGGTTCTACCCGCTGGTGCGCAACCTGGGCTTGGAAATGACCGACCTCGGCTTCTTTCAGAAAGAGAGCGCGCCGGCCGAGCGCGCCGCGCTGGAGCAGCGGGTAAAGGCGGAGCTGGACGCAGGCCGTCCTTGCGCCGTCCAGAATATGGACAACCAACTCATCCACGGGTACGACGAGGCGGGGTTTCTGCTCTGCCAGCCGTGGGATTCCTGCTGCGCAACCACGCCCGAACGGTTGAGCTATGGCTCGTGGCCGGAACTGGGCGACGAGCAGCACGTGACTTTCTTCTCGTTCCGCAAGCAGCAGCCGGACGAAGCAAGGGTGATTCCGGACAGCCTGCGCTACGCGGTCGGGCTGTTCCGTAATCCCAAGCAGTACAGCCGGAAAGACTACGGCATCGGGCCGGATGCGTACGACAATTGGGCGCGGGCGGCCCGGGAGCACGGAGCATCGCACGGCAACTGGTGGAACGGCATGGTCTGGTCCGAGTGCCGCAAGATGGCCGCGGCATGGTTCGCCGAGATTGCGGGGCAGCGGTCCGACATCGCCGGGCCGGCAGGAGAACTGAGCGCGGCGTATGCCGAGATCGGCGGCCTGCTGGAGCGGATCGCAAGTAAGGAACTGGACGCGACCGAGAAGGTGCGTATCGTCGGCGAGCTCAAGCTCCGTGAGGAAGACGCCGTCGGCCGTATCGAGCGGCTGCCTGACGGGCTGAGCCGGCAGGAGCGTGTCGGCACCACCTCATAGCATCGACTGGAAGTACAACAGCCATGAACTGAGATAGCGCAAGGCGAGAATAATTGCGGCGGCCGCGGGGATTCCGCGGCCGCCTGTTCGACTAGATTCCTCGAGTGCCTAGATGTAGGCGGTCTCGCCGTGCAGAGATTCGTCGAGGCCCATTTCCTCTTCGTGCTGGGTGACCTGCACGCGCGTCACCTTGTTGATAAGCCAGAGCATGGCGTATGTGAACAGGAAGGCGTAGATGGCGGCGCCGACCACCGCGATCATCTCCTTGAAGAAGAAGGAAGGGTTGCCGTGGATAAGGCCGTTGGCGCCGGCATCGTTCATCCCCAGGTTGGCGAAGATCCCCAGGCAGATGACGCCGACCACGCCGCCGACGCCGTGCACGCCCCAGACGTCAAGGGCATCGTCCCATTTTAGTCTGTTCTTCAGGTTGACGGCGAAGTAGCAGATGATGCTGGCCAGGATGCCGATGAGCACCGCGACCGGCGTGGAAACGTAGCCTGCGGCCGGGGTGACAGCGGCCAGCCCGGCGATGGAACCGGTCAGGAGCCCGACGAACTTCGGCTTCTTCTCGATTCTCCAGGCCATTATCAACCAGACGATTGCCGCGAACGAGGCCGCCACGTCGGTGTTCAGGAACGCGAGCGCAGTGACCGCGTCCACGCGCAGCTCGCTGCCGGCATTGAACCCGTACCAGCCGAACCACAGCAGGCCGGTGCCCAGCGCCACCAGCGGGATGCTGTGCGGGCCGGGGTCGTGAACCTTGCGCCGGCCGACGAACATGACCGAAGCCAGGGCTGCGAATCCGGCGATGGCGTGGACGACGATGCCGCCGGCGAAGTCAAGCACGCCCCACTTGGCCAGCAGCCCGCCGCCCCAGACCATGTGCACCATCGGGAAGTACACGAAGAGCAGCCAGGTCACGAGGAATATCAGGTAGGCCTGGAAGCGCACGCGGTTGGCGAACGCGCCGGTAATCAGGGCCGGCGTAATCTGGGCGAACATCATCTGGTAGGCCACGAGCACGAACAGGGGAATCGTCCGCGACCCGGTGAAAGCGTCCAGTGGGTGCATGCCATGCAGGAATGCATTGTTGAGATTACCGATGACCGCTCCCTGACCGCCGCTGAAGCACAGGGAGTAACCGCAGATGAACCAGAGTACGGTCGTAACGCCCATCGACACGAAACTCTGGATCATTATGGCGAGGACGTTCTTGCGCCCCACCAGGCCGCCGTAGAAGAAGGCCAGCCCAGGCGTCATCAGCATGACCAGGCTTGTGGCAACCAGCATGAAGGCGGTATTGCCGGTATCAAACTGCATCTCTGTCCTCCTTTGGTTTCCAACTCCGACCGTTCCGCTTCCCGGCTGAGGTGCGTTCCACGTGAACGGTGCCGTCGCGCCCGGGTGCGCAACGGGACGGAGATTATTGCGCGGCCGGCCTTTTTGTCAATGCGGGCGGGAGCCCCGAGGGGTCTGCGCGGCCGAGGTTACTGTTGATTGGCAGACAGTTGCTGGTACAATGCGACAGCCCGAACATGAGAACGATCAGACGCGTATTCCTCGAGTTGGAAGACGGAACGAGGCTGGCCGGTTCTTCGTTCGGGCACTTTGGGCAGGCGTCGGGCGAGGTGGTGTTCTCGACCGGGATGACGGGCTACGTTGAGAGCCTGACCGACCGCGCGCCTCGGGTTCGACCTCAGCGTGGTCGCCGTCATAGGTAATGTACAGGTACCTGCGCCGATAGTCTACGTCGTCTGCGACAGGACATGCTTGACAGGAAGTATATAGTAATTATCATATAATTGAGTCTTTCATGAACGACCAGACCCAACCCGAAACCGGCAAGCAGGTTGCCGAGGACGTAGTTGTGACGTTTACGCAGATGTTCGACCTTTCCCTGACTAAGGACAAGATGATGGACATGATGCCCGGGCTGCTCTTGTACCTTGCGCGTGAACCGCAGATGGTCGAGCCGTGCCTGAACGTAATGATGCCGATGATGAAGGGGATGAACATCGAGATTAACGATGACCTGCTGGTCGAGATGATGCCTTCGGTCGTGAAGGCCGTAGACCAGGTACCGAGTCTGGGCGGCGCGGTCTTCGCCCGGATGGTGCCGATGATGAAGACGTTCGGCCTGAAGATGAATCTCTACATCATGGGTAAGGTGATGGGCATGATGATGGGCATGACGCTGCGACACCCACGGATAATACCGGGCATGATGGTGGCGATGCCGAAGATGCTATGAGAGCAAAGGGGTCGAGGATTCCAGGATTCAAGGATTCGAGGGGAGAAGCGTGAGAGAGAGCCCGATGGACTGGCTGCCGGGGTTCGACAAGAAGTTCTCGGAACTGACCCACCGGATGGTGAAGGACCTGGAGAAGTGCATGCAGTGCGGGAAATGCACGGCCCAGTGTCCGGCGGCCAAGCTCTCTTCCTACAGCCCGCGCCAGATTATCCGCGACCTGAAGATGGGCAACGTCGAGAAGGTCATCAGCTCCGAAGAGCTCTGGCTCTGCTTCTTCTGTTCGGGCTGCTACGCGGTCTGCCCCCAGGACATCAACTTCCCATTCGCCATCGCCATGCTCCGCTATGCGGCGCTGGCCAAGGGCTACGGCTGGGAAGAGGTAAAGAAGATTAAGGACCCGTACGCGCAGGACTACTACAACACGGGCCTGTCGGTAAGCCCGGACGAGAAGAACTTGGGCATCCGCGCCGAGGTGGCGAAGAACTCGGGCACCGACGGCCGCATCGCCAGCGTGCGCCGGAAGATGGGATTGCCTGAGAAACGGGTAGTGTCCGACAAGGCACTGGCGGAGATACGGTTCATCTCGGACGCTACGGGCATGACCGACCTGCTGAAGGGAATGGGGAAGAAGAAGGGCGTGCCCAAGAAGTGGAACTACGGTTCGCCCGCGGACCTGGTGCGTATCAAGCGCGGCCCGCACCAGAAGTTCCAGGACATTGATGACACGCGGGAAAGCAAGGACACGACCGAGGTCAGAAGTCAGAAGGAAGAAGGCGGAAGTCAGAAGTCCGGACCGGCAGGGAAGAAGGAGTAGGCGTGCCGAGAAAGAAACTGGTCGAAGACATTCGGGTTTCGGACCGGATGTTCCTGTTCCAGCCCTGCGTGGGCAACAACAAGTATCCGGGGATAATCTCGGCCGCGCAGGACGCGATGCCCAAGCTGGGCGTCGAGATGGTAACGAGCGACGAGCAGACCTGCTGCGGCGGGTTCCTCACCTTCACGAACGTGGCCCAGCCGACGTCGACGATGCCGGCAGTGGCGCGCAACCTGTGCCTGGCCGAGGAGCAGAACCTGGACGTGGTCGCGTTCTGCAACGGCTGCCATACCTTCCTCACCGAGTTCTCGCACTTCATGAACGACCGGCCGCCGGTCAAGGGCGTGGTGAACGTCATCCTGTCGATGATTGGGCGCGAGTACAAGGGCACCGCGCATATCTACCATATCATCGAGGTGCTGTACAAGCTCAAGGACCGGATTGCCGAACAGGTCCAAGTCCCGCTGACCGGACTCCGGTTCGCGACCCACTACGGTTGCCACTACCTGAACGGGTTTAAGAAGACCGCGATTGACGACGCGTTCATGCCGACAGTGATGGAAGAGATTATCCGTGCCTGCGGGGCCGAGGTGGTCGAGTACGGCGAGAACCGGGCCTGCTGCGGCACCGGGCTGACCCAGGTCATCCTGCACAAAGAGGAGCTGTCGCTGCCCCACACGAAGCGGAAGTTGGAGAGCCTGAACGAAGCGCACGCGGATGCCGTCGTGGTGCAGTGTCCGTACTGCCAGGCCCAGCTCGATCGGATGTCGCAGAAACTGAACTCGCGCAAGGCAGGCAACTTCCGGACCCCGGTGCTGCACGTCATCCAGCTCGTCGGGCTGGCGCTCGGCGTGCCGGTCGAGAAGCTCGGGTTCGAGGCGCACGCCATTCCGTTCAAGCAGTTCCTCGACAAGTTCGAGAAGCTGCCGAGAAGGGACGGAATTCACCACCAAGACACCAAGGCACAAAGCAAGAAACAGACCGCAGAGATCGCCGCCTGATGTCCTCCGGCACTCGATCCCTCGATCCCTTGATCCCTCTTTCCCTTTCCTGATATGGCCCGCGTCGGCGTCTTCATCTGTCACTGCGGCGTGAATATCGCCGGCAAGGTTGACGTCGCGCGCGTGGCCGAAACCATCGGCCGGATGTCCGAGGTCGCATTCGCGCAGGACTACAAGTTCATGTGCTCGTCCCCGGGGCAGAAGTTGGTGGCCGAGGCTATCAAGGAGCACGGGCTGAACCGGGTCGTCGTTGCCGCCTGCTCGCCGAAGATGCACCTGCCGACGTTCCAGAAGACCATTGCCCGGGCCGGGCTGAACCAGTACCTGCTTGCGATGGCCAATATCCGCGAGCAATGCTCGTGGGTTACTGAAGACCGGGAGCAGGCGACCGCCAAAGCTATCGACCTCGTGCGCCGGCAGGTCCGGCGCGTGGCGCACGCCGACCCGCTCGATGACGTGTCGGTATCGCTGGAGAGGACGGCGGTCGTCATCGGCGGCGGGGTGGCCGGAATCCAGGCCGCGCTCGACATCGCCGACGGCGGCCGCAAGGTGGTCCTGGTCGAGAAGAGCCCGTCGCTCGGCGGCAGGATGGCCCAACTCGACGAGACCTTCCCGACCCTTGACTGCTCGCAGTGCATCCTCACCCCGAAGATGGTCGAGGCCGCGCAGCACCCGAACATCGAAATCCGGGTGAACACGACCGTGAAGAAGGTCGATGGGTACGTGGGCAACTTCGAAGTGACGCTTGAGCGCAGGGCGACGTGCGTGGACGAGACGAAGTGTATCGCCTGCGGCCTGTGCGTGACCAAGTGCCCGGTGAAGGACGCGCCGGACGGGTTCAATGCGGGTTTGAGCACGCGGCCGGCAATCGCCACACCGTTTCCGCAGGCGGTCCCGGCGATACCGGTCATCAACCGTGAGTATTGCCTGAAGTTTACCAAGGACAAGTGCGGCGCGTGCGCCAAGGTCTGCCCGGCCGGTGCCATCAACTACGAAGACAAGGGCAGCGAAGAGAAGGTCAAGGCGGGCGCAATTGTGGTTGCTACCGGTTACCAGGAGATGTCACCGGCGGTGTACACCGAGTACGGCGGCGGGACGTTTCCGGATGTCATCACCGGCCTGCAATTCGAGCGGCTCGTTTCGTCCACCGGGCCGACCGAGGGCAAGCTGGTGCGGCCGAGCGATGGGAGAGAACCTCAGACGATAGTCTTCGTCCAGTGCGTCGGCTCGCGCGACCCGTCCAAGGGACACGAATACTGTTCGGGCGTCTGCTGCATGTACACGGCCAAGCACGCGATGCTCTACAAGCACCACGTGCCGGACGGCAACGCCTACGTTAGTTACATCGACATCCGCTCGCCGGGCAAGGACTATGAGCAGTTCGTCCGCCGGGCGATAGAGGCGGATGACGTGAAGTACATCCGCGGCCGGGCGGGCAAGATTCAGAAGCTGGCCGACGGCCGGTACCGGGTATTCACCGAGGACACGCTGGTGGGTCGGCCGGTCGCGATTGACGCCGACATGGTCGTGCTCGCGAGCGCGGTCGAGCCGAATGCGGACGCCCGCCAACTCGCGCAGACCCTGAACATCGCCTACGACGCGGACGGTTTCTACACCGAGGCCCACCCCAAGCTCAAGCCGGTCGAGACCGCGACCGCGGGCGTGTTCCTTGCCGGCGCGTGCCAGGGGCCGAAGGACATCCCGGCCAGCGTCCAGCAGGGAAGCGCGGCCGCGGCCAAGGTCCTGGCGCTCTTTGCGAACGAGACCCTGCGCAAGTCGCCGCAGGTGGCGCAGGTGGACGCGAGCGCCTGCACCGGCTGCCTGACGTGCGCATACGTCTGCCACTATTCGGCCATCGAAGAGAAGCAGGTCGCGGGCCGGCAGGTTGCTTTCGTCGTCGCCGGCAAGTGCCAGGGATGCGGGGCGTGCGCCGCGGCGTGCAAGAACAAGGCGGTGACGCTGGCCCAGTTCTCGGACGACGAGGTCTTCGAGGAGATGATGCGGTGAGCGCGCCGGAGATGGCCCAAGACCCGAAGATACTCGCGTTCCTCTGCCGCTGGTGCAGCTACGCGGGCGCGGACCTCGCCGGCACGAGCCGGTTCTCCTACTCGCCCAACGTCCGGATTGTCCAGGTCCCGTGCTCGGGCCGCGTGGACCCGGTGATGATATTCAAGGCGTTCGTTGAAGGCTACGACGGCGTACTCGTCGCCGGCTGCCATCCCGGCGACTGCCACTACGGAACCGGCAACTACCACGCCCGGCGCAAGCTGGCCGTGGCGCGACGGCTGCTTGAGACCGTGGGCGTGCACCCGGACCGGATGTTCTTCACGTGGGTCTCGGCCGCCGAAGGCCGCAAGTTCGCGGAAGTCTGCACGACGTTCGCCGAGAGCCTGAAGAAGTTCGCGGGCCGGCCCAAGACCCTGGCCCGGGAAGCGCTGGCCAAGTGACGGAACTGCAGCAGAAGGCGCGCGAACTCCTGGACAAGGGCGAAATCGACGCCCTCCTCGCGTGGAAGGTGGACCCGGCCATCGGTGACGTCCGGCCGACACTCTTCAAGAAGGGCGACGACGCGGCCGAAATCGTCTTCGACGAGCGGTGCGTCCACAACCTCGCCAATTACCTGCCGACGCTGACGGCGCGCTACAACCGCGTCGGCGTCGTGCTCAAGGGCTGCGATGGGCGCTCACTCACCACACTACTCATCGAGCACCGCATCAGCAAGAACAGCATCGTGGCGCTCGCCCCGGCCTGCGAAGGCGTGAATGTGAACGGTGCGCGCGCGCAGAAGTGCGACGACTGCCCGACCGCGACGTCACCCGTGGCCGACTACGAATTCGGGGCGCGCCGGGTAAAGGACGACGCCGATTTCAAGCAGCTCGAACGAATCGAGAAGATGTCGCCCGAGGAACGGTGGCAATTCTTCGCCGAGCAGTTCGCGAAGTGCCAGCGGTGCTATGCCTGCCGCCAGGTCTGCCCGCTGTGCTACTGCGAGCTGTGCATCGCGGACCAGCCCGAGCCGAAATGGATTGAGCCGTCGCGCAAGCTATCGGCCAACGCCATGTGGCACCTCGTGCGCGCCTACCACCTCGCCGGTCGCTGTTCGGACTGCGGTGAGTGCTCGCGCGCCTGCCCGGAGGGGATTCCCATCCGGCTCCTGAACATCGCGGTGGAGAAGCTGGTTTGCGAGCAGTTCGGCGTGCGGCCGGGCACCAAGCCGGACGAGCTGCCTCCACTCGTGACGCTCGCCAAGGACGATTCGGACGAAGTGATGGAGGAACACCTGTGAGCGCGGGCTGGAGACTGCTGAAACGCGGGGACCTCGGTGCGTTCCTCGACAGTCTTGCGGCCGGGGCCGAACTCTGGGCCCCGCGCCGGAAGGGGACCAGGTGGGACTTCGAGCGCTACGACAAGGGCACGGAAACCGCCTTCCCGGCAAGCATCATTGAAGTCTCGGCCAAGTCGCTCTTCTTTCCCCGTCGCCGGCCGATTGCCCGGTTCAACCCGAAGGCGAAGTGGTCGGTTGAGCCGGTGGAACTGCCGTCCGCGCCGCGCATCGTCATGGGCATGCACCCGTGCGACGTCGCGGGCGTGCGCTACATGGACCGGGTTTTCCTTGCTTGCGACCACCCGGACCGGCTGTATGAGGCGGAGCGTAACCGGACGACCGTCATCGGGATGCGCTGCTCGGAAATGAAGCCGACCTGCCACTGCACCGACCGGAACCTGTCGCCCGACGAAACCCAAGGGATGGATGCGGTGTTCGCCGAGACGGCGGACGGCCTTCTCTTCCGCGCCCTGACCGAAAAGGGCGAAAGACTCCTAAGCTCCCCGGTGTTCGTGGCGACGGATGCGAAGCCGGAAACGAAGGAATGGCCCAAAGGCCGGCACCTCGTGCCCGGGCCGGGCGAACTGATGGAACTGTACGATGACGATTTCTGGCTCGAGGCATCGGACATCTGCCTTACCTGCGGCGCGTGCACCTTTGCCTGCCCGACCTGCACCTGCTACCTCGTGGCCGACGAGAAGTTCGGGGACGAGGGCGAGCGGGTTACGGCATGGGATAGTTGCCAGTTCCTTTCCTACTCACGCGAAACCAGCGGTCACAACCCGCGCCGGACCAATGCGGCGCGGCTGCGCAACCGGACGCTCGACAAGTTCGCCTACAGCTTCCACAAGCACGGAATGAGCTCTTGCACGGGCTGCGGCCGGTGCGTACTCATCTGCCCGATTCGGCGCAGCTTTCCGCAACTGGGCACGAAGCTGAAGGAGCGAGTGGAAGAGAAGAAGTCGAAGGCGAAGGTATCTTAGTGGCAACGACCGAGCTTGTCCCGCGGCCGGCAACGCTCGTCAAGGTGACGAACGAGTCGGCCGACGTGATGAGTTTCGACATGGAGTTCAACGACGGCGCGGTGATGGACTCCCTGCCCGGTCAGTTCGTCGAAGTATCGGTGCAGGGGTACGGCGAGGCGACTTTCGCGGTCAGCCGGCTGGCAGCGGACCACAAGCGGTTCGCGGTGTCGGTGAAGCGGATGGGCCATCTGACGAAGATGCTCCACCGTGCGGGCGAGGGCGAAGTCGTGGGCGTGCGCGGACCGTACGGCAAGCCGTTCCCGGTCGAGGACTGGAAGGGCCGCGGGGTCGTCATCATCGGCGGCGGCATAGGGCTCGCGCCGCTGCGGCCGGTCGTCGACTACATACTCGGCCACAAGACCGACTACCCGGGGCTCGAAATCGTATTCGGTGCGCGCACGCCGAGTGACATGCTCTTCAAGGAAGACCTTGCGGCGTGGGCGCGCGACAGCTTCATCAAGCTGCATACGACAATTGACTTCCCGGCCGAGGGCTGGAGCGGGACGGTCGGCCTGGTCCCGGCCATTATCAGCGACCTCGGGCTCAGGCCCGACAACCGTGTCGCGGTCGTCTGCGGGCCGCCGATTATGATAAAGTACGCGGCCACGGCCCTGCGCGACCTCGGCTGGCCGGACGAGCGCGTCTACACGACGCTAGAGGCGAAGATGCAGTGCGGCATCGGCCAGTGCGGCCGGTGCAACATCGGCTCAAAGCTCGTCTGCAAAGACGGCCCGGTCTTCCGCCTCGACGAAATCCCGGCCCACGCGCTGGCGTAGCTCAGGCCGGTCCCGCGCCCACCGGACCCGAATCCCGAGACAGAAAGCCACGAGAATGGGAGAACAGTGAATAGAGAATAGAGAGTTGTGAAACTCAAATCCGCCTTTCACTATTCACCATTCTCAATTCACTATTTCATTTTCGTAGCTACCGCGTCCGTCCGCTCCTCTTGGCGGTTCACCCCTACCCGTCTGCCTTCGTCATTTGCCATTTCCCCTTTCCACTTCGCCTCTCATATGTCATACTGGATCCATGCAGTACAATTGTAGGTTGCTTATGCAGAACGGAGATTGTGGTGACCCCGCCGGGAAGAAGACCATTCGCCCCGCATGGTGCGACCATCACGCCAAGATTGTCTCTCCCGGCGGTAAT
>JAPLUO010000092.1 GCA_026397595.1 Caldifarciminota bacterium | reverse complement strand
GAATTCCGAAGCACGAATGACGATTGAAATCCGAATTTCCCGATTCGTGTTTGCCCGCATTCGAGCTTGATTCGGATTTCGAGCTTCGTCATTCGAGCTTGGCCTATTGGGTGCTGGTTTTCACGCAGTGGAATCCATTCCGGGCCAGGGCGGCCATCGGGTCTTTCCAGCCTTTCGTTTGAACCAGGCCATAGACCGTACTGCCGGAACCGGAGAGTGAAGCCGCAAGTGCGCCGTGCCGGAGCAGGAGCTCTTTGGCAAGGCCAAGCGCGGGATGTCGCCTGAAAACCGCGGGCTCGAAGCTGTTCCTAAGTTGTGCGGCGACCTTTTCCGGTTCGTTGCGCCTTATGGCAGCGCGCAGTATCTTAGGCGAAATGACCGGCCGTGTCAAACCCTGCCCGGGTCCGCGCCGGCGGTCAAGTTCAGCGTAGGCCCATGCAGTGGGAACCGGGTGCCCGGGGAGACAGAGTATGACGTCGAGGCGCGGCAGCCGGATGCGGCGGAGCTTCTCGCCCCGACCGCGGGCAATGCAGGGCCCGTTCGCAAGAAACGCCGGCACATCGCTGCCCAGCGACGCACCAATAAGGCGCAGCCGGCGTGGGCTGAGCGGGCTGCCGAACAACCGGTTCAGGCCTGACAGCACGGTCGCCGCGTCTGACGACCCGCCGCCGAGCCCGCCGCCGACCGGGATGCGCTTGCGGATCCGGATTCGGCAGCCGGCGTTGATGCGTGCCGCCTCCATAAATGCAGCGGCTGCCTTGTGTGCCAGATTGCCGGGGCCAGATGGCACCTCGACGGAGTCGCACGAAACTTCGATGCCGGTTCTGGCTCGGCGAATGGTAACCGTGTCGGCCAACTCGACCGGCGCGATGATGGTGACGATGTCGTGGAAACCGTCAGCCCGCTTCCCGCCGACCCAGAGCCCGAGGTTGATCTTGGCCGGCGCAGATAGGACCAACTTGTCCAATGCGACCTATTCCCGGACGTAGGCGGAGGCCGGGTCCAGATTCCAGTCCGGGCCGAAGAAGCCGGCAGCCCTGACCCCGGTCCAGCCGTACCGTCGCACGCTTCGGTCGAAGATCAGGAAGTCCGGGATGCCCGTGCCTGACGATGCCACGCCCCAGAACATGGACAACCGGGTGTTGTTCGGGTCGGTTCCCATGCGCACCAGGACGAGCCGGTCCCTGTTCAGCGGGTTGGGATAGACGAACATCGCGGCAAGGCTGTCACCAAGGTCCGAACTGCCGAGCGACATCCGGCCCGCCTTCACGCGAATGGGCAGACGGTCGGCAATCCGACTCGTGATCGAGTTCTCTTTCGGACCGCCATAGAGCACCAGGTTGTACCGTGCGATGTCACTGGCCGTGACCTCGCTGTCAGGGACGACCTGGGTCCGGCCGTTGCCGACAAGCCACCAGCGCATTCCCTCCTGCGTGGCCGAATGACGGAGGAAGTCAGTCAGTCCGGCATCGGTCGTGCCGTAGACAAGCAGGAACGGTTTCATCATCGCCTGTTTGACCGGGCCGTACAGGTTCGGCGTCTTGGTCGTTGCGGCAGCCCGCGCGGGGCCGGGCGTCCAGCCTTTGTCCGTGTGGTGGAACGTCAGATGTGCGGGCACGTCGTCACTCGGTCCTGCCAGTTTGCCATCTACTACTACCGCGACCCGACCAGGGAAGAAAGGCTGGCCGGCCAGTTCCAGGCTGAACTGGGAGACGTTTGTCGTCTTCACCGTGACAAGCGAGTCCGTGGCCCATGCCTCGATGTCCGCATCCCGGCCGACAACGCGCGCGCGCTCGATCACCGCCCAGTAGCTGCGGTTGGACTGGCCAAGGTCGGCGGTCCGAAAACGGATGTGGCGTGGCCCGGGATCGCGGCGCTGCGACTTGAGGAAGTTCATCAGGTTGGTGTCGTCGACACAGGCAAGGCCGTCTTCGTAGCTCCACCAGTGAGGTCGGTTCGGTACTTCCTTGTACGTGAAGCGATGGCCCAGTTCCCGCAGCCACTCGGCGAAGGTGCGGCCGTGGATGGTCGGCACATTGTCGTCGTCGCCCCCGTGCAGAATGAACAGGGGCAGATTCAGCGCGTTCACTAGCATCGCCGGTACGTTGTCCGGTCTCATCGCCATGTCGCGGACCGCGAGCTGGGACGGGTCGGCGAAGATGGCGGCCCGCTGCAGGAACATCGGGACGTAGAGTTGGATGTCGGGCCAGCCTGCTTCGGGCGCAGCCGCGGCAAACCGGTCCGAGTGGGTGAGACCCACGTGCCATGTCCCGTGACCGCCCATCGAATGGCCGCTGAGCAGCACCCGGTCGCGGTCGATGGGCAGAGAGGATACGACACGGTCCAGGACCTCGATGGCGTCAAGCCTGCCCCAGTCCTGCCAGTCGAACCCGAACGGCCGGCGGTTGGTCGCGGCGACCACGAATGCCCAGTCCTTTGGCCTGTAAGCATCGGCCTGGCCAGATGCTTCGACGCCCGCGCCGTGCAGCGACAGAATCAGGGCGTAGCGCTTCGCCGGGTCGTAGTCTTTCGGGTAGAGAACCGAGTAGTACTGGCACGAACTGTCAATGTCTGTAACGAATGTCACCTTGCGTGACTGCTCGGGCCGGCGGATACGCAGGTGAACCGTGTCCGAGCGGGAATCTCCGGCGCATGCCGCGTTCACAACAAGGGCGAGGCCGGCCGTGTCGAAGGGCTGGGCAGGTATGGATATTCGCACCGGGACTTTCTGCGCCCCGAAGCCCGGCAACTTGAATATGAGCGCCTTGCCGACCGTGTCGCCCGAAGGCAAAGTGATTGCCAGACGGATAGTGTCGAGCCGGTCGGGTGTCGTGTTCAGCACCGGTATGCCGAGCCAGCCAGCAAGACTTGAGTCGGCAACGAGATCGGGCGCGGTGATGTCATCGGCTACCACCTTGAAAGGTGCGGGCGGTGGCGCGAGCAGGAACCGGACCTGCTGGTTACCGTAGCCGGAGACGCGCAGGAGCACGCGATTCCGACCAGAGTCGAGTTGGACCGGGACCTGGAACCAGCCGTTGCCGTATACGTCGCCGAGATAGCCCAGACCATTGAGCACGAACCCGCCGAGTTTCGGCGCCAGCGCGAGTGCGCGGCAGGCTCGCGGGCAATCGAACTCGGCATAGGTGAACCCGGCGCAGGCCACGCCGACGTTCCCGTAGTAGTCTTGCAGAGTGTCCCAGCGAACGTCCTGATAGTCGGTGTTGAGCCAGCCAAGCGAGTCAACCGTCACCTTGCGGCAAGTTGTGATGCCGTTCTGCACGAGGCCCGAGCGGTAGGTGTCGCCTTCAGATGGACGGAAGGTCAGCGGGTCTTCGACCACGCCGGTGATGCCCTCGCGCGTGCCGACCGAGAACGGCCCGCACACCAGCCACTCTCGAATCTGTATCGTGTCGGCGAGGCCGGGCAGAACTGCCGCCGGGGCGACTGCGCAGAGAAATGTCAGAGCCGCGAATAGCCTTCTCATGATGGTTGACTATAACCCGGTTCGGCCCGAGGTCAATAGCCCGTCTCGAATCGATAAGAGCAGCATAGCGCCGGGTTGCGTCGCGAGCCAGCGCCAGCGAGTTGCCCGCGGCTGTTCCATAGCGAAAGCGTCACACGTAGTTCTCGCTGGTCCGCGATGCGCCCGCCCGTATGGACATCTACAGCGACGCCCAGGATGGCATCTGGTTCGCGACCGGTCGCGTAACCTATGCCCTGCCGAGGACTGACGGCAGACTGAAGCCCAGGCCACACCCCGATCGGGGCGGAATCTGTATCTGGTTCCACGTGGGCAGGTCGTACTTCCTGCAACCCGGAAACTTCAGGAGCCGGGCATTGTACTCTCGCAGATTTGGTGGCGCGTTCGTCATGGAGGTGGGCTCGGCACAGGGAAAGGAGAAGGAGGACGAACCGACTGACCGTTTGCGTGGACATTTCCCGAACGGCAGCCTGTCGACTGCACCCCAGCCGCGCCCAAGTCGCTTGCCTGCCAGGTTACATTGACATGGCCGCCGCGAGTCATAGACTTGTCACGAGTGGAACTCACGCTTTGTACAGGAGGTCGTAATGAAGTCAACTCTGCTGCTCTTGGTTTCCGCCACCATCGCCCTCGGCTGGTTCGGACCGAACGTGCGCGTCGACCATAAGAAATGGACGCCTTGGGACTGCCTTTGGCCAGCCATCACCCTCGGGCCGGGCGCACCGCCAAGTCAACCGGTTTACGTTGTGTTTGAGGCCGACACCGCCATCTTCGTGCGCGCCGATGTCATGTTTCAGAAGTCCACCGACGCTGGCAGAACCTGGCTGCCTGCAGACGTGCTCGTTCGATGTGGGTGCCCAGGTGCGTTCGACCCCGACATAACGACCGATTCGGACGGCAACATCTACGTCGTCTTCGGCGAATACGACCCCGACAGCGTGCCGGACCACCGCTTCTGCTGTATGAAGTCAACCGACGGCGGCGCCACATGGTCTCCGCCATCCCGGGTCGATGACGGCGAACGTGGAATCACCGGCAGGGTCCGGATTGCGTCCGACCCGGCCGGCAACCTCCTTTGCGCCTGGAATGAGAGCCGTGCGGGATCGTTCCACATCTGGTCATCCACATCCACCGACCGGGGAGCGACATGGAGCCAGAGCGTACGGGTGGACGACGACACGACGGACGAGGACTGCTTCCTACCGGATGTGTTTGTGCAGCCCGGCTCGAATCACTACTTGGTGGTCGCAGAAGTCATTGGTTCTGGCTGCTACCTGTACCGCTCTACCGATATGGGCCATACGTACCAGCCGGGAGTCCGGCTCGACACCCGTGGCTGTGCATTCGGACCCCACGTCGTCGCCGACGCGCAGCACGTCGTCTGCGACTACACAGGGGACCGCGGTCTCGAAGCCCGCACGCTGTACACGGAGCCCGATACGTGGGGCGTCCCTCATGTTGTGGGCCCCGCATATCAATCCGGCAAACTGGCGATCTCTGCCGATGGCAGTGTGCACACGGTACGGCAGGCCGGTCCTCCCGGCGGTGGACCTTACTACGCCTATTACGACTTCTCATCTGACCACGGCGTTTCTTGGTCTAACCCGGAACCCGCGAACGATGACACCAATGCCGAAGCGTACGACGTGGACATCGCTGTCAACTCAGATGGACATGCATTCATCGTGTGGCGGAATCTTGAATCCGGCGGGCTCTGGTTTGCGACTAACAATCCAGCAGCCATCGCCGAACAGCCGCCGCAACAGCGCATTGGCGTGCAGCCGCTCGCGACCGTCATCCGCAGCGTCCTGTTCCTGCAGGAAGCCGCGAGCCACAGGCCTCAAGCTCCAAGCTGCCTGCTCGATATCAGCGGAAGAGAGGTCATGGACCTGAACCCGGGCGCGAATGACATGAGCGCCCTTGCGCCGGGTGTCTACTTTGTGCGTCCTGGGTCGTCAGCCGTGAGCCGTCAACCGTCGGCCGTTACCAAGGTCGTAGTGGCCAGGTAGCGTGGATGCGACAAACAGGAGGTCGAAATGAGGTCTAGCATGCTGCTCCTGCTTTCTGCCGGCAGCGCCCTTGCCTGGTTCGGACCGAACGTTCGCATTGACCACAAGAACTGCCCGCCCTGGAAATGCGTCTCGCCGGCCATCACCGTCGGGCCGGACGGATCCTCGAACCAGCCGGTCTACGTCGCGTTTGAGGCCGACTCAGGGGTTCAGGGCAGGTACGTCATGTTC
>JAPLUO010000155.1 GCA_026397595.1 Caldifarciminota bacterium | reverse complement strand
CGAGTTGCTGCAGAAGGAACGCATGAAGACCTGGGAACCTGCTCCGTCAACGCGATGAGCGAGACTCGACCCTTGATTCCGGTCGCCCGCCCCTGGCTGGACGAGCAGGAAGCCGAAGCTGCACGCCGGGTGATTCTCTCGGGCTGGGTCACCCAGGGCCCGGAAGTGAGGGCTTTTGAGGAGGAGTTTGCGGCCGCAGTAGGCGCCCGGCATGCGTACGCCGTATCTAGTTGTACGACCGCACTGCATCTGGCGCTCAAGGCCATAGGTGTTGGACCCGGCGACGAGGTCATTACCGTCAGCCACTCTTTCATTGCTACGGCCAACAGCATCCGCTACTGCGGTGCCGTCCCGGTCTTCGTGGACATTGAGCCGCATACGTTCAACATGAACCCGGTACTGATTGAACCGGCCATCACCGAACGCACAAAGGCGATTCTCTGTGTCCACCAGATGGGGATGCCTTCCGACCTGCGCTCCATCATCGAGATTGCCCACCAACACGGCCTACCAGTCGTCGAGGACGCTGCCTGCGCCATCGGGAGTGAGATCAACTGGCAAGGCGAGTGGCAGCGAATCGGCAGGCCCCACGGTGACGTGGCCTGCTTCTCGTTCCATCCGCGCAAGTTGCTAACAACCGGCGACGGTGGTATGCTCACGACCAACAATGCTGACTACGACCGGCAGTTTCGGCTCTGGCGTCAACACGGCATGAGCATCACTGACACAGCGCGACACACGGCGAAGTCCGTAGTCTTTGAGGAGTATACGGAGCTTGGCTATAACTATCGCATGACCGACATCCAGGCCGCGATCGGCCGAGTGCAGCTCAAGCGACTGCCCGAGATAGTCACCAAGCGTCGTCAGTTGGCGCGTCGTTACTTCGGTCTCCTGTCTTCCGTCCCCGGTCTCGGCCTTCCAGTCGAGCCGGAGTGGACCCAGAGCAACTGGCAGAGTTTCTGCGTGCGCCTGCCCGAGGGTGCTGACCAGCGCACAGTGATGCAGTCTATGCTTGACGCCGGTGTCGCGACCCGCCGAGGCATCATGAACGCACATCTGGAACCGGCCTATCGCTCCGAGCCGTGGAAGTGCGCTCACGGCCAGAGCGGCGATTGCGCGTGTCTGCAGGAAAGTGAGCAAGCTCAGAAGCAGAGCATCATCCTGCCGTTGTTCCATCAGATGACTGATGCCACTCAACGAAGAATAACTGACCTTCTGTGCTCCTGTCTGTCAATGGGAGGTCTCTCCGGGCGATGAACCATTCACTGGAGGCCAAACCTGTCAGTCAAGGTGTGTTCTTCGCGCTGGTTGCCGTGTTCGCGCTGTCACTGGCGTTTTCGTATCGCCACAACTTGAACAGAGGCTTCTCGGACTCCGATGATTTCGGTGGCACATTCATGGCAAGGCAGTTCGTGGAGCATCCTGAGAACCTGCTCCTGGGGGCGAAAGACGCTGGATTCGGGTATCGTCCGTTAGCATTCGCTTACCTCACCCTGAGCGTTTCCTGGCTTAGAGCCAACCCGAACCTCCTGCTTGCCCGCAACTTCATTCTGTTTCTCGTCTGCATATGGTTAGTGTTCAGCATAGCTAACCGTTTGAGCTCCAATCGTCTCCTGTCACTCGGGGCGAGTGCCCTATTTGCCTTTCACCCAGCGAATGTCAACGTCGTGAGTGTCGCGATCTTCGGCTATATGCCATTCTGTGCCGTAGCTCTCCTTGTGGTCAGATTGCTGATTCCGGTCGCCACCGAGGAAGTGGGGCATTCTGCCCGTTGTCTGACGATTGCCTGGGTGTCCTGGCTGCTGGCTACTTTGCTCCCATTTGGTGTCGAGACTTTCCTGTGGCTACTCCCAGTGCAGGCACTGCTCTTCTTCTGGGTTTTCAGGCGCACTAGGTCTAGAACCTACCTGGTTCTTGCCGCGCTGTGTCTCGCGGCGCTGTTTGGACACGTGCTACTAAGATACTTGCTGAGTGGGGCAAAGCTGCTGACACTGAGTTCGGGAGCCCGTTATGGTCTGAAGACGCCACTGGCTTTTCTCGCTAATCTCGTGTCGCTGTACGCCAACTTCGGCAGCATCGCTGACCCCGTCCTCTTCTTCAACCCCGTTGACCAGGCTTTGCCTAGAAGCGTCACGGGGTTGATGCACATGCCGAGTGTCGTGGCCTCATTGATCCTGTCTGCTTTGGTCTCGGCGTCGGTCCTCCTCGCAAGCCTTGTTGTCTGGCGTCAGGGCCGGAATAACGACGCCGTACGAACGGGAGCCCCTCTGGTACTTGTGCTCCTGAGTTTCTGTTCCGTCTCGGTAGTCTCCGCTGGAGGAATAGCGTCTGAGACATATCTGTTCACGGGCAACGCTTTGTGGAGCATTGCCGCAGTGCTGCTGGTTGGCGGTTTGCTAAGCAGAGTTCGAGTCAAGGCAAGTTCAGCCATCGCCACGGCAGGCATCGTGGCACTCGCCATCGTGGTGATTTCGCTACGAGTGGCGGGCACGGTAAACAGAAACCGCCTACTCGCCGACAAGGCGAAGAGAATAGCGTTTCTTCAATCCGAGCTCCGCGCAGCCGCTGGGGATTTCAGAGGAAAAGACTTGTACCTCGTTCCTGATTCGCAGTTCCCGAAGGGCTACTCTATCTATGGAGGCAGGTCGCTGAGCATGATTTCGGTCCCCACATTTGCCTGCGTAACTCTGAACCGTTATGACATGGCTGTGCACAAGGTTGCCATCGAGTCATTGCCGAGCCAATGCCTGACTACTAGCGATGAGCACAGGGTGCTGATTGTCGACATCGAGGGGAACGTGCGGGAACTCTTTGATGAAGCCCGGCAGTGTGACCCCGACAGCAGCACCCGGAGACTCGGCTCAAGAGTCAATCGTTCTGAGTACATTCCACTGGGAAAACGCGTGGATATTGAGGACCGCCGATGATGCTGCGAGCGACATCGCTGAGGAGCCGCGCGGATTCCAGCACGTGCCCAACGTGCGTGAAGGAGATCGACCGGATAAGGACAGAGTACGCAACTCCTTTCCGCCAGGGTGGGGAATTCTGAATCGGTGCTTACACTAGGGCAAAGGTAGAGAAGTAGATTCATGACTTCACCTCAGGCTTCGCCCCTTTCTCTGCTTGGTCCCTCAGGCTCAGCTTCCCTCTCAACCTTAACCTCAACCTCGTGACCTATCTGGTAACCGGCTGCGCAGGCTTCATCGGCTTCCACACCTGCCTCAAGCTGCTTGAGCGCGGGGATGAGGTAGTCGGGATTGACAATCTTAACGACTACTACGACCCACGACTCAAGGAAGATCGCCTCAAGCTCCTTCTAGGAACTAAGAACTTTCAGTTCCAAGAACTAGACATCGCCGACCGCCAGGCGATGGCCGACTACTTCGCGCGGGAACGTCCGCAGCGCGTCATTCACCTTGCGGCCCAGGCCGGGGTCCGGTACTCCATCGACCACCCGCACGCGTATGCCGACTCCAATCTCGTCGGATTCCTGAACATCCTTGAGGGGTGCCGGCACAACGAGGTCCAACACCTCGTCTATGCTTCCTCCAGTTCGGTCTACGGCGCCAACCAGAAGCTGCCCTTCAGCGTGGATGACAATGTTGACCATCCGGTGAGCCTCTACGGCGCGACTAAGAAGGCCAACGAACTCATGGCTCATGCCTACAGCCACCTGTTCAACTTGCCCACGACCGGCCTCCGCTTCTTCACCGTTTATGGCCCGTGGGGACGTCCCGACATGGCGTACTTCCTCTTCACAAAGGCAATCCTTGAGGGCCGCCCCATCGAGGTGTACAATCACGGGCAAATGAAGCGCGACTTCACCTACATTGACGACGTCGTCGAGGGCGTCGTCCGGGTCCTGGACCGTGTTCCTACACGGGACGGAGGACCGAAGACCGATGACGGAGCGGAATCCGGCGACCCGTCTCCCGTCCCCGGTCACCCGTCACGGAGCACAGCTCCGTATCGGCTCTACAACATAGGTAACCACACTCCTGTAGACCTGTTCCACTTCATCGAGGTCATCGAGCAGGCCCTCGGCAAGAAGGCGGTCAAGAACCTCCTGCCCATGCAACCTGGCGACGTGCCTGCGACCTTCGCGGACGTAGACGCCCTCACACGCGATGTCGGCTTCGCGCCCAGCACGCCAATCGAGGTCGGAGTCGAACGATTCGTCGCCTGGTGCCGCGACTACTATCGCCTGTGAAGCATTCGCGGCCTCCCCAGTCAGGACCGAGTTGCGGCCCTGACGAATTCGCCCATGGGCGGCACGACTGCTACCGGACGCAGCTGTCCTTATGACCTACCGGGAATACTCGCTTCTGGTCAATTCCGACCTGTTTCGTCACGCCGGTGCAAGGGGGACCGTGGGGTTCCTCCGCAACATCGCACTCAGTCCTGGGTTCCAGTACGGTTTCTGGATGAGGACTGCCTCGTACCTAAACGGACACCCTCTGCTGAAGTTCGGTCCTGCGCAAGTGGCGCGTCTCACGCTGAGGCACTATTCGCTGAAGTACTGCATCAGCATTCCGTGGCGCACGAGGATTGGGGCTGGATTCTACATCGGTCACTTCGGCCAGATCATCGTACATGATCGCTCGGTGATCGGCAGAAACTGCAACATTTCGCAGGGCGTCACAGTGGGACAGGCAAACCGAGGACCACGCAAGGGCTATGCCACCATCGGAGACAACGTCTACATTGGACCTGGAGCCAAGATAGTCGGGAATGTGAAGGTAGGCAATGACGTAGCAATAGGGGCGAACTGCGTCGTAACAAAGGACGTTCCGGATAACGCAGTCGTTGTCGGGGTGCCGGGTCGCGTCATCTCGTACGAGGGTTCCAGAGACTACGTCAACTGGACGGACTACTGAGATGCTTGCGCCTTCGCCAGCGCGCCGCAACCGACCCCGGCCCTGTGGATTGGGAGTTCGCTTGTCCCTGCTCCGGCAACCCGGCGAGGTGCCTGCGACCTTTGCCGACGTAGACGCCCTCATCCGCGACGTTGGCTTCCAGCCCAGCCCGCCAATTGAGGTCGGAGTCGAACGCTTCGTCGCCTGGTTCCGCGAGTACTACGGCGAAGCAGGTTCAGGTCAAGGCAAAGGTTAAGGCTGATTCGATGACTGAAGACGAACGACGGGTGACGGGCCGGACCGGTCCCCAGTCTCCTCACGCCCTCAACCTTAACCTCAGCCTCTACCTTTTCCTCTGCCTCTGCCTCCACCTCTCGCTGACATGAAGAGTAGCATCCTCGGTACACATACGATAACGCCGCCAAAGGGCTTTCTTTCCATCAACTGGCGCGAGCTATGGCGCTTCCGCGAACTCTTCCTTGTTATGGCCTGGCGCGACATATCGGTCCGCTACAAGCAGACCGCACTTGGCATTCTCTGGGCTGTGATTCAACCTGTTGTCACGATGGTCGTCTTCACTTTCATCTTCAACCGAGTGGGCAGGATAGAGAGTGGAGATACGACGCCGTATCCCATCTTTCTCTACGTCGGCCTCCTGTTCTGGCAGTATTACTCCAACACTCTGACCAATGCCAGCAATTCACTTGTGACCCACCAGAATATGCTTCAGAAGATCTACTTCCCGCGCCTGATTCTTCCCGCCACCGGCGCAACGACAAGCTTGGTTGACATGGCAATTGCCTCCCTGATTCTTGCCGGCATGATGATCTACTACAAGTTTAGCCCTCCCGTCATCGGTCTTCTGTCTCTTCCCGTCCTCCTGCTTTGCGCCATCCTGGCCTCCCTTGGCTTTGGTTTCTTCCTTGCCGCCATCAACGTCAAGTACCGCGACGTCCGCCACGCCCTCCCGTTCTTCATCCAGATCCTGATGTACGTGACCCCGGTTATCTATCCGGTCAAGATGCTCGACAAGCATCTCGTGATTAAGAACCTGATGCTTTGGCTCAATCCTATTTCCGGCGTCATCACTAACGCCCGCGCCGCCCTCCTCGGCCAAGGGCATTTCGACTGGGGCATCATGGGCATTTCCTTCCTTATGAGCTGCGTGTACTTTGTGGTGGGGTTGTACTACTTCCGGAACACAGAACGGTACTTTGCGGATATTGTGTGATGGACGGGAGACGGAAGACGGGGGACGGGCGGTGGGCGACCGAAGACGGGAGACAGAAGACCGATGAAGGGTGATCGACCACAGGTGCCGGATGACCGGAAGCAGATGACGGGAGACGGAGGACAGGTGACCGACGACAGACGACGGAAGACTTCCGAATCCGACAGCCCCCAGTCTTCTCCAACCGGTCTCCGGTCCCCAGTCCCCGGTCCTTCCTCCGTCCCCGGTCCCCGGTCACCCGTCCCGCAATACAAATTCCAGTCCCTTCAGGTCTACCAACTCGCGCTGGACTACCTTGATAGAGTCTACGAAATCGCGTATACTCTCCCCGGCGTGGAAAAGTTCAACCTGAGGAGTCAAGTCGAGCGAGCAGCAACATCGGTAGTCCTGAATATCGCGGAGGGCTCGACGGGGCAGAGTGACCCCGAGCAGAGCCGCTTCACCTCAATGGCATTGCGTTCATACCTGGAAACTGTCGCTTGCTTTGACATTGCCGAGAGACGGCGGTACGTGAGCGGCAGCAATCTGCAGCCGGCGCGCGAATCCGGCCACGAGCTATTCGTCAAGCTCTCGGCGCTGAGGCGCGCTCTGAGCAGACCGAAGACGGAGGACCGATGACGGGCTCCGTCTCCCGTCGCGCAGCGCCCCGTCCCCGGTCTCCCGTCATCCAAAAGGAGGAAACTTGAGTCAAGCCGAAGTGCTTGAGGAACTAAGAAAACTGCCGCCTTCAATGCGGCTGCATGTTATTGAGGAAGCGCTCCACGAGATGGAAACGGTTCTGAGGAGCAAAGAGCACATTCCCGACCGTGAAGCCCGTGCGCGGCAAATGGCGGCCGCGGCAGAAGCCCTACGCGACGGCTACGCCACGGACACCGAGTTAACTGCCTTCACTGCGTTGGATGGCGAGGACTTCCTTGCTCAGGGGTGAAGTCTGGCTCATTGATCTCGACCCTGCGGTTGGTGCCGAAATGCGCAAGACTCGTCCGGCAGCCATAGTGAGCAGCGATAGGATCGGCATACTGCCCCTCAAGGTCGTTGTTCCGTTGACTGAGTGGAAAGAACGGTACTCCGGCGTACCGTGGCTCATCAAGGTCGAGCCGGATCGGAACAGCGGGCTGGACAAGACATCTGCCGCAGATACTTTCCAGGTTCGGTCCGTCGCACAGCAGCGGTTCGTACGCAAGATCGGCCTGCTGTCCGCGCCAACCATGAACTAAGGACCATGAACCAGAAACTAACGACCAGAAACGTCGCCGTGGTTGGCACCGGTTACTGGGGCAAGAACCTGGTCCGGACGTTCGACAACCTGGGCGCTCTCCGCACGGTCTGCGACACTGACCAGTCGCACCTCGACGCCCTGAAGATCAGCGCCGACGTGAAACGCTGCGGGGTCGAAGACTGCCTCCGAGACCCCGAAATCCGCGCCGTCGCCATCGCCGCGCCTGCGGTTTCGCACTTCGAGTTGGCTCGGGCCGCGCTCGAAGCCGGCAAAGACGTCTTCGTCGAGAAGCCCCTGGCGCTTACGGTCAGAGACGGTCAGGAGCTCGTGAAGCTCGCCGCAGACGCGAAGCGCATCCTGATGGTCGGTCACATCCTTCGCTATCACCCGGCAGTCTGCAAACTCAAAGCGATGGTAGATGCAGGAGAACTGGGCAAGGTCGAGTATGTCTACTCCAACCGCTTGAGCATAGGGAAGCTACGCACCGAAGAGAACATCCTCTGGAGCTTTGCCCCGCACGACATCTCGGTCATGCTCGGCCTGCTAGGTGAAATGCCGATTGCGGCCTCGTGTCAGGGTGGCGACTACTTGAGCCGCGGGGTCTATGACGTTACGGTCAGCCAGTTCACGTTCCCCGGCGGGGTCCGGGCGCACATCTTCGTGAGCTGGCTGCACCCCTTCAAAGAGCAGCGCCTCGTCGTTGTCGGCTCCGACAAGATGGCGGTCTTCGACGACACGGTGCAGAACAAGCTCGTGACCTACCCGCACAAGGTTGAGTGGAAGAACCGCGTGCCGACGGCAGTGAAGGCGGAGGTCGAGGTCGTCCCGGTCGAGACCGCTGAGCCATTGAAGGCCGAGTGCCTTGCCTTTCTTGAGAGCCTGGAGACTCGAAAGCCGCCCGTGACCGACGGCAAGGAGGGCCTCCGCGTGCTGCAGGTCCTCGACGCCTGCCAGCGCTCCCTGTCCAACGAAGGCATCCGGGTCGAAGTTAATCCACAGATTACGCAGATTAAGGAAGATTTCTTTGGGGTTTCCCAGAAGCAGGGATCGAATCTGTGTGAATCTGTGGACGGAGGTCATCCACCGATTACACCGATTAAGGAAGATTCTGCTTCTCCGGACCAGAAGAGAAATCTGTGTGAATCTGTGGAATCTGTGGATGAATCTCCGGTCCCGTCTGTCCGGACCCAAGACCATAATCTGCGGAAATCTGCGGAATCTGCGGATAGTACTCCGGGTTCCGGGTCCGAGCAATCTATGGAATCTGTGAAATCTGTGGATAGACCTCCGTACTTCGTGCATGAGACTGCCTGTGTTGATGTCGGGGCCGAAGTCGGCGCCGGGACCAAGGTCTGGCACTTCGCGCATGTCATCAAGGGCGCTAAGATCGGCGAACGCTGCATCCTCGGCCAGAACGTGAACGTTGACGGCGGCGTAGTCATCGGCAACAACGTGAAGATTCAGAATAACGTCTCAGTTTACACCGGTGCTATCATTGAGGACGATGTCTTCCTCGGGCCTTCCTGCGTGCTGACCAACGTCTCCAATCCCCGTTCCCAGGTCAACCGCCACGCCCTGTACGAGAAGACGGTATTCAAGCGCGGCTGCACCATCGGAGCGAATGCCACCATCGTCTGCGGTACGACGGTTGGCCGGTACGCCTTTGTCGCCGCCGGCTCGGTCGTCACCATGGACGTTCCTGCCTACGCCCTGGTAATGGGCAACCCGGCACGCCGGACGGCGTGGATGAGCAGACACGGACAGAAGCTCAGCCCGCCCGACGCGCAGGGTATCATGGTTTGCCCGGAAAGCGGCCTCCGCTACCGCGAAGCGTCCCCAGGCGTCATCCGCTGCCTTGACCTCGACGAAGAGTCCCCGCTGTCCACCGAGATGTCCAAGGGCACAAAGCCGTACCGCGCCTTCAAAGGAAGATGAATCCACAGATGACCGGACTGAGTGTTATCCGCAGATTACACAGATTACGCAGATTCCCCCGGGCAGAGTTTTGTCTCCGGACAGCGGGACGGAGTTCTTTCCGCAGATTACGCAGATTAGCTAGGAGCGCGGCCGAAAAGCCACGCAGCGGCAGACGCAACAATCGTGCCACCATTGAGAATCAAGGGGTTACGCGATCTCCTGCCTGCTGTGGCGCGGCCGCAACTGGGGTTTCCGGCCGGACTTCTAGGGCATGAGGGTGATGCACTCCGAACAAGACGCGACCAGAGACCCCAAGACTTACGCTGCTATAGGTGCTGCTATGGAGGTTCATCGTCAGTTAGGCTGCGGTTTTCTCGAACCTGTTTGCCAGGAAGCGCTGACAATGGAGTTCGATATCCGTCGGCTACCGTTTCGGCGCGAGGTGGAATTGCCGGTGTTCTACAAGGGGAAGCAACTCTGCACGAAGTACAAGCCCGATTTCGTCTGCTACGGATCGTTGATCGTCGAACTGAAGGCGCTGGCGAAGTTGGGCGGCATCGAGGAGGCGCAAGTCCTCAACTACATGAAAGCCGGCGGCCTCGCGACTGGTCTTCTGTTGAACTTCGGCGCCAAGGCTCTGGAGTATCGGCGTCTCGTCCTGACCCAATCTGCGGAATCGGCAAAATCTGCGGATAGTCCTTCGGGTTCCTCGTCCGAGCCATCTGCGGAATCTGCGAAATCTGCGGATCAAACTCCGGACCCTCAACATGTGCAATCTGCGGAATCTGCGAAATCTGCGGATGAAACTCCTAACCCCCAATCTGTGGAAGGAGCCGGAAGTTGAATCCGCAGATTACACCGATGTCGGAAGATTCTTCTGGGGTCAGAAGGACCGGATATGATCCGCAGATTACAGCGATATCGGAAGATTGGGCTCGGAGTCCCAGCTTCTTCCGCCGCATCCTTTGCACCGAATACAATCTGCGTAATCTGTGGATGCTACTCCGGACCCCGAATCTGTGGTTGAACCTCCAAACCCATAATCTGCGTAATCTGCGTAATCTGCGGATAGAACTCCCAGTTTCGCGTCCTTTACACAACCCATAATCTGTGTAATCTATGAAATCTGTGGATAAACACTCCTTCCCGCGCTGTCGTTTTCCTGGTCTGTGGATGAAGCTCCTGACCACCAATCTGCGGAATCTGCGAAATCTGCGGATAGTCCTTTGGGTTCCTCGTCCGAACCATCTGCGTAATCTGCGTAATCTGTGGATAGATCTCCGGGTCCTGGGTCTGAGCAAGCCATGACATCTGTGGAGGAGGCCGGGAGTTGAATCCACAGATTACACCGATTACGGAAGATTCCTCTGGGGTTCGGAAGGACCAAGCCAATCTGCGGAATCTGCGGATGAAAGGAACCGGATGAACGTTCCGCTTCTCGACCTGAAGGCCCAGTATCTTTCCATCAAGCCCGAAATCGACGCCGCCATCGCCGAGGTCCTGGAATCTCAGCGCTTCATCCTCGGTCCGCAGGTCAAGGCGCTCGAAGAAGCCATCGCCAAGTACTGCAACTGCGCGCACGCGGTCGGCGTCTCCTCCGGCACCGACGCCCTGCTGGTCTCGCTCATGGCCGAGGGAATCGGCCCCGGCGACGAAGTCATCACCACCGCCTACTCATTCTTCGCCACTGCCGGCTGCATCGCCAGACTCGGCGCGAAACCGGTCTTCGTAGACATCGACCCGACAACCTACAACCTCGACCCCTCTCTCATCGAAGAACTAATAACCAAGAACACCCGTGCTATCTTGCCGGTCCATCTTTACGGCCAGATGGCCGACATGGACCCGATTATGGACATCGCCCGCCAGCACAACCTGGTCGTCATCGAAGATGCTGCGCAAGCGATCGGAGCCGAAGCGCCGCAGGCGCTTAGTTCCAAGTTCATGGTTTCTAGTTTCTCGTCCCCCAACCACGAACCAGAAACTAAGAACCAAAAACTCCCGCCCGTTCGTCGGGCGGGAGCGTTCGGCGAATACGGCTGCTTCTCCTTCTTCCCATCCAAGAACCTCGGTGCCTTCGGCGACGGCGGCATGGTGGTGACGAACGACGCGGAGCGGGCCGACAAACTCCGGGTTCTCCGCGCCCACGGCTCCAAGCCCAAGTACTATCACAAGCTCGTCGGCGGCAACTTCCGCCTCGACACGCTGCAGGCCGCAATCGTGCTGGCCAAGCTCAAGCACCTCGATGCCTGGACCGCTGCGCGGCAGGCGAACGCGGCCCGCTACGACAAACTCTTCAGGGATTCAGGACTAGCGGACGCGGGTTTGATTCAGCTTCCCCGGATAGTCAATCCACAGATTACACCGATTACGCGTGAGAACAGGAATCTTAATCCACAGATTACGCAGATTAAGGAAGATTTCTTTGGTGTTTCTCAGAAGCAGGGATCGAATCTGCGCCAATCTGCGGAATCTGCGAAATCTGCGGATAATACTCCGGTTCCCGGTGTCCGGAACCAAGACCCTAATCTGTGGAAATCTGTGGAATCTGTGGATAGAACTTCGGGCTCCAGGTCCGAACAATCTATGTAATCTGTGAAATCTGTGGATGACATTCCGGGCTGCCGTCATATTTTCAATCAGTATGTGGTTCGCGTCCCGCGCCGCAATGAGCTGCAGGCTTTCTTGAAAGAGCGGTCGGTTGGCGCCGAAGTCTACTACCCGCTGCCGCTTCATCTCCAGGAGTGCTTCGCGTATCTCGGCCACAAGCCTGGCGACCTGCCCGAGAGCGAGAAGGCCGCGAAGGAAACCCTTGCCCTCCCCGTCTATCCCGAGCTTTCCGACCCCCAGGCCAAGTACGTAGTAGACTCCATCCAGACGTTCTGCGCAGGCCAACCATGAACCTTGAACTAGGGACCAAGAACTCCTCCCCGTGTGAAACCCTTGCCCTCCCCGCCAATCTGTGTAATCTGTGGAATCTGTGGATAGACTCTCCGCCTCATGAAGGTCCTCGTGACCGGCGGTTGTGGTTACATCGGCAGCCACACGCTTATCGAACTGATAGCTGCTGGCCGCGACCCTGTCTCCAAGGAGGTTAGCCACGGCGATAAGTCCTGATGTTGTGCTTGGTAACCGCGTTCGCGTTTTCCAGCCTGACTTGGTGAACCTCTACGGCTGCACAATCGGCGACGACACTAAGATCGGCGCTTTTGTCGAGATTCAGAAGAACGCTGTCATCGGCGCGCGGTGCAAGATATCCTCTCATGCTTTCATCTGCGAGGGAGTCACAGTTGAGGATGAGGTCTTCGTCGGTCACGGCGTGGTGTTCATCAACGACAAGCAACCAAGAGCATGCGCCGACGGCCAGTTGCAGACCGAATCGGACTGGGAGGTCGTGCCCACCGAGGTGAAGAAGGGCGCCTCTATTGGCAGCGGCGCGGTCATCATGTGTGGCGTGACAATTGGCGAGAAGTCTGTGATTGGTGCCGGCGCAGTGGTAACCAAGGATGTGCGGCCCGGAGCGGTTGTTGCGGGAGTGCCGGCCCGCCTTATCAGGCAGGCAAATGCCCCCGGAAGGTAAGATGTCCACACAAGTCTTCCTGCTCGTGCTTGTGTGCGTGCTGTTGAACGTCACTGCAAACCTGACTATGAAACACGGACTCGTCCTCGCCGGTGGCATGCGAGTTCAGGACGACGGCGTTGTCGGGCTTCTGTTGCGCTTGGCTAAACAGTGGACATTCGTGCTGGGCCTGGTGGCCTACGCCCTTGCCGCGCTCGTCTGGTTCCGAGTGCTCTCCATCTCCGAGGTCAGTGCCAGCTATCCAATTGTAGTCGGACTGACATTCGTCATGGTTAACGTGGGCGCCATATTGTGGTTCAGGGAGTCAATCAGCGTTCTGAAATTCGTCGGGGTCGGGGTAATCCTGGCTGGAATCGTATTGGTCGCAAAGGCATAGGAGGTCAAATGCTCAGAATCGGAGTCATAGGCTACGGCTACTGGGGACCGAATCTGGTCCGCAATTTCCATGAGACCCCCGGGGCACAGGTCTTCTGCGTGGCAGACAAGAATCCCCAACGACTTGACCTGTTGCATTCACGTTATCCCGGTGTGAAGACAATGAGGGACGAACGAGAGCCGTTTGCCAGCCCGGATGTAGATGCGGTGGCTATCGCTACACCAGTCTCGACTCATGCCGACCTGACGATTGCCGCTTTACGGGCGGGCAAGCACGTGCTGGTCGAGAAGCCGATGGCTGAGACCTCGACGAAGTGCCGCACCATGATTGAAGAAGCCAAGCGGGCCGGACGCACCCTGATGGTCGACCACACCTTTCCCTTCACCGGCGCGGTTCGCAAGATCAAGGAACTGATTCAGGCCGGTGAGTTGGGCGAAATCTACTACTACGATTCAGCGCGCGTGAACCTGGGTCTGTTCCAGCACGACGTAAGCGTAATCTGGGACCTGGCTGTGCACGATCTGTCAATCATTGACTACATCCTGACCGACAAGCCAGTGGCAGTTTCCTGTACCGGCACCAGTCATGTCAAGGATCAGACCGAGGACATCGCGTACCTGACCCTTTTCTACGCCGGCAACACGATTGCCCACATTCACGTGAACTGGCTGGCACCGGTGAAGTTGCGTCAGACTCTGATCGGCGGCAGCCGGAAGATGATCGTCTACGACGACCTGGAGCCGACCGAGAAGATCAAGGTCTACGACACGGGCGTCGCCCTCGAGACCAATCCCGACAGCATCCATGAGATGAAGGTGGGCTACCGGACCGGCGACATGTGGGCACCCAAGCTTGACGGCAGCGAGGCCCTGCGTTTGCTCGCCCGGCATTTCCTGGAGTGCATTGCCGAAGGCAAGACGCCAATCACCAGTGCCGAGTCCGGCTGCCGGGTCGTGCGAATCATGGAGGCGGCTACCGAGTCCATGGCAAAGCATGGCGAGATGGTTCGCCTCGAACAATAGCGCAGGTGGAAACAATGACCAATTCCCACTTCCCAATCCCCAATCAAGCCCCAATGTCCAGATGCCCAACGTCCGACAACAGACCAAATGCGAGGGACAAAGTGCAGAGCCGAAGACAGCGGTTTCCAGGAATTCGTCCTTTTCTCGTTGACTGGTCATTGGCGCTTGGTCATTCCCTGGCGGAGTACACATGATCCCCTTTGTTGACCTGAAAGCTCAGTACCGGAGCATCAAGGACGAAATCAACGTCGCGCTGGACGAGGTGCTGGAGAACACCTCGTTTGTGCTCGGTCCTGCTGTAGCGCGGTTCGAGGAGAAGTTCGCGGCATACGCCGGAGCAAAGCACGCGATTGCCGTGAACTCGGGCACAAGCGCTTTGCACCTCGCTCTGCTCGCTGCCGGAATCAAACCCGGAGACGAAGTGATTGCCCCGGCGATGACCTTCGTCGCCACGGTCGCCGCCATCAACTACGTCGGAGCCAAGCCGGTGCTGGTGGACATTGACCCGGTCACGTACAACATCGCCCCCTTCAAGATCGAAGAACTCATAACCAAGAACACCCGAGCCATCATGCCCGTGCATCTGTATGGCCAATCCGCTGATATGGACCCGATTCTGGACATCGCCCGGCGGCGCAATCTGGTTGTGATTGAGGATGCCGCACAGGCCCACGGAGCCGAGTACAAAGGCCGGCGTTGCGGTAGCATGGGCGACATCTCCGGTTTCAGCTTCTACCCGGGCAAGAACCTCGGTGCTTATGGCGAAGGCGGGGCGGTCGTTACCAATCGCGATGACCTCGCCAAGACCGTGCGCATGTTGCGTGACTGGGGCCAAGAAAAGAAAGGCGTGCACGTGCTGAAAGCCTTCAACTACCGGATGGAAGGCTTTCAGGGCGCGGTGCTCGGTGTGAAGATGAATCACATCGAAGCCTGGACCGAGGGCCGACGCCGGGCCGCTGCGACCTACAACCGTCTGTTGCGCGGCGTCCCCGGCATAGCTCTGCCAGCCGAGATGCCCTATGCCCGTCACGTCTACCACGTCTACGGCATCCTCGTGAAGAACCGTGACGCCGTTGCCCACGAGCTCCAGGATGCCGGCATCGGAACTAACGTTCACTATCCGAACCCGATACACTTGCAGCCCTGCCTTAGCGAACTCGGCCACAAACGTGGCGATTTCCCGAATGCCGAGCGCCTCGCTGACGAAGAGCTTTCCCTGCCAATGTATCCGGAACTGACTGACGAACAGATTACTCAGGTGGCAGCCGCTCTCGGGGCGGCACTAAACGCCTGACCGTCCAAGGTGAAACGCGCAGCGACGATGCACGCACTGGTAGTTGGTGCTGATGCTCAGCGTCAGATCGTGGGTGACGCGTGCGCTGACGTGACCCGGGCGCACGACCCTCGGCAACCCGCCGAGAGTCTCCCTGCCCAAGGGACCGACCAGACCGAGGGGAGCGCACCGGAGTCAGTCGCCAGGAGAGTTGTGCGCCGACGAGAAAGTGCGGGGTTGGGTTGCGGCACCGGCTTGACTGTCCTCGTCACCGGCGCTCCGGGTTTCGTCGGCCGCGCCGTGACGACACAGTTGTCCGCCCGCGGCCACTCCGTCATTGGGGCGGGCCCCGAGCACTCAGCAACCATCGGATGGGATGCGCTCCGGGAACCTCTTCCGAAAGTCGATTGGGACAGCCTGGATGCCATCATCCACCTCGCCGTCCCGCCCCGCGCGGCCGAATTCCCTGACCAGGCCGCAGCCAACTACGAACTGTCCATCGCCGCCACGTTCCGCCTGCTCGAGACTGCTCGGCAGCATGGCATTGTCCGCTTTCTGCTAGCCTCCACCGGCCACGTCCTCCAGTCCAGCAACGTTCCCCACTCCGAGGAGGACGTCCGATACTGCCCCATCAATTTCTACGGCACGGCAAAGGCCTGCGCCGAACTGCTCGTCCGCGCGTATGCTGGCTGCCTCTCCGCCGCCGTCTTGCGCTTCTACTACCCGTACGGCCCCGGAGGAGACCGCTTCCTGGTCAACCGCCTGCTGCACCTGGTCGCGGAAGGCAGGGAGATCAGCATCGAGGGCGACAAAGGCATTCTGCTGAATCCCGTCTGGATTGAAGACCTCGCACGCGGCGTGGCTCTAGCCCTCGAGTCCACCGACACTGGCGTTTTCCACTTTGCCGGGTCCGAAACCCTCACCCTTCGCGAGCTGCTCGAGATGATGGGTAGACTCGTAGGCCACGAACCGGTCATCCGAACCACCCATGCCTCCCCGCCACGCCGTCACGATGCCTCTTTTGAACGTTCTCGCCGCTTGCTGGGCTACGATCCGAAGATATCGATGAAGGAGGGCCTCCGACGCCTGTGGACAAGTTAAGCGTCATTGTTCCGGTCTACAACGAGGCACCAAACCTGCCCGTACTCTACGAGCGCCTCCGTCAAGCCATCCGCGCCACGGGAATGGACTGGGAGTGGGTCGCTGTGGACGACCATTCCAGCGATGACGGCTTTGCGGTGCTCTCCGCCATCGCCAAGACGGACCCTCACGTGCGCGCCATCCGCCTGGCTCGCAATCACGGTTCCCATGGGGCCATCGCCTGCGGCCTGCACAACGCCCGAGGAGACTGCGCTGTCGTGCTCGCGGCTGACCTCCAGGACCCGCCCGAAACCATCTCTGCTCTCCTCGATGAGTGGCACAAAGGATCGCAGGTGGTCTGGGCCGTGCGTGGCAAACGCGAAGGGGAAAAGGCAAGCACCCTCCTGCTCGCCCGCGTGTTTTACTTCCTCATACGTCACTTGGTGGGGATCAGAGACATGGCCTCCGCCGGAGCCGACTTCGTGCTGATCGACCGGCGCGTCATAGACACCTTCTGCCGTTTCCAGGAAACCAACATTAGCATCATGGTACTGCTCACCTGGATGGGTTTCCGCCAAGGCTCCATCACCTATACCAAGCAAGCCCGCCAGCACGGTGTCTCTGGTTGGAACCTCGAGAAGAAGCTCAAACTGGCGGTCGATTCCATCACGTCGTTCTCGTACCGGCCCATCCGCATCATTAGCTATGCCGGCTTCTGCTTCGCGCTGCTGGGCTTTCTCTACGCGCTGTTGATCATTGTGTACGCGATTCTCAGAAGACCCGTGCAAGGCTGGTCATCACTGATGGTTGCGGTGCTTGTCATAGGCGGCGTGCAAATGCTCATGATGGGCATCCTGGGCGAGTATCTCTGGCGCGCATTTGATGAGTCGCGTCGGCGCCCTCTGTTCCTCATTGAAGAGACTACTGAGAAGGACAATGAGTCCAAGAGGCCGTCGGAAGGAGACAGATCACGTGACAAGCCTTGAACACTCCCGCTGCCTCGTAACCGGCGGGGCGGGCTTCATCGGTTCAGAGCTCGTCCGTCAAGTCGCGACCGCTGGATGCGAGGTCACCATCGTCGATAACCTGGTCAACGGCAAGCGAGAGAATGTCGCCGAGGTGCTTGGCGACAAAGTGCGGCTGGAGGTCGCCGATATCCGAGACGCCTCGCTGATGGGCCGTCTCCTGCAGAAGACGGATGTCGTTTATCATCTGGCATGCCTCGGAGTCCGGCACTCAATCCACTCGCCGCAGGAGAACCACGAGGTCAACGCATCGGCCACGCTGGCACTGCTGATCCGGGCACGCGAAGCGAAGGTGAAGCGTTTTGTGTACGTTTCCAGTTCTGAGGTCTACGGAACCGCGCAGACAGTCCCGATGAGCGAGGACTATCCGCCGAGCCCCAATACTGTCTACGGTTCGTCGAAACTCGCCGGAGACTGCTACACACGCGCATTCTGGAGGACACACGGATTCCCGACGGTTGTCGTGCGTCCCTTCAACTGCTATGGCCCTCGCAGTCACCACGAAGGTGACAGCGGCGAAGTGATTCCCAAGTTCCTTCTGAGAACAATGGCGGGAA
>JAPLUO010000385.1 GCA_026397595.1 Caldifarciminota bacterium | reverse complement strand
CGTCTACTACACACCGACCTACATCGTTGACTACATCGTCAAGAACACCGTCGGCAAGTCGCGTAAAGGCGGCCCGCCCGCGCACTTGACAAACGTCCGCTGCCATCTTAAGATGCAGCCTATGCCAGCACAAGGTCGCCCGGCCTTGACGGGTATGGAATTGATTATTATGTCCCCGGAATTACCCAAGATGCAGCCTATGCCAGCACAAGGTCGCCCGGCCTTGACGGGTATGGAATTGATTATTATGTCCCCGGAATTACCCGGAATTACCGGTGTATGAGTTGTACGGACTGACGGAAGAGGAAATCAGGATTGTGGGGGGCCTGAGTTGACGAGACGCCGCAGGGTCATACGAGACCGTCGCCGAATGGCGCGCCGACTCGTCGATAAAATCGAGGTGTATCTTCGGAGGTTTGACCGCGAAAGACCCTTCCCGGAACACGCGATAGACCTGCACCTGGAGACGCTGCGCCTGCGCCGCCACCATAGCGGACCCCTAAGAGAACTGGTGGGGCGGAGGGACTTTGTTGTGGCGTTGTATGCGACCCTCATAGCGTGGGGCATGGGCAGACGGAACGTGCAGTTGGTCGGCCTGGACAAATTCGCCAAGGGTCTGAGGAAGATTGCCAGAACACCTGAGTTCACCGAGTTGTCGCGTGAGACCCTCGCGAGCCTGGGCCGGGACGCAGAGAAGGTCGCTGGCAAGATATGGACACTTGTTGAGGCGCTTGACCCGACAAAGTCGAAGTCCAAGCTCGTAGCTGGCACTAAGACCTTACATCACATCTTCCCGGATCTTGTTCCGCCCATAGACCGCAAGTACACAGGCGGTTTCTTCAGCATGCGGTTCTCCAACAGCACGAGGCACGCCGCAGATTTCAGCAAGGTCTTCTGCCTGCTTGCCTACGCCGCGAATCGCGTGCGCAAATCACAATCCGTGCGGAAGCGCCTAGGCAGGGGAATGCACACGAGCCTGCCAAAGGTGCTGGACAACGCACTTGTGGGCAAGTCCCTGAGACATCGAACCACCGGCCGCGAGGCATGACAAGACCGTGAGTCTAGTCGAACGGATGGCCGGTCGTGCACAACGTGGGGAAAAACGGACGTGTTCCCGAGATGCAGGAGTCTCGCAAACATCGTCGCGCTTTGGTACAAGAAGGAGGTACTAATGACTCGGTTCAACAACAGGACGGGATCAGTGCTGGGAGCTAGCCCAATGGCCACGAGGCTGGTCGTCGCGTTTCTATCGGCACTCTGGCTCGCTGCGGGATGCGGCCCATCCACCGCCGACTACAACAGATTGAAAGAGGAGAACAAACAACTCCGCGCCGAGTTGGATGACATCAAGTTCGGGGCATCGAGGCTGTACGCAGAAGCTATTGTGGCATCCGAGCGCGGCGACTTTCAGGCGGCGCAGAAGTCACTATCGCTGCTGGCCCAGCGGCACCCCGAATCACCTCAAACCGAATCCAGTCAGGCGCTTGCAGCGAAAGTCAACGCGCAACTGGAGAAAGAGGCAAAGGCACGTGCGGCTCAGGATGCGGAGCAGCGCAGACTTGCTGCCATGCCCAAGTGGCCATACGCTGGCATCAGGGTGAAGATCATGGATAGCCAGGGAAACATCAACAAAGGAACTGTCCTCGATAGACCGCCCATCCAGCTCGACAGAGTTGCCGTCGCCTTGGACAACGGTGGCACATGCGAGGTGCGCTGGGTCTCCCTCGGAAGTCAGCTCAGCGAAGATGACTTCGACAAGTTCAGCCAAGCCCTGGACAAACTCAAGAAGCAGTGGGACGAAAAGTGAGCTTGGCTCACAGAGGCGCAAGCAGTCTCGGATTCGTGTTCTTCGGCCGTCAAGGGACACTTCCCTCGTTTTCCGGACGATGTCAAGGCACGGCATGACAAGATGGTCGAACTGGTGACGCGGATGATGGAACTGAAGACGCAGCAGGCCCGCGCCCCGAAGAACCAAAGCCCCAGCGCGAAGCAACTCCTCGACCAGAAGCTCGCCATCACCGACCACCAAATCGACGCGCTGGTGTATGAGTTGCATGGATTGACGGAAGAGGAAATCAGGATAGTTGAAGGAGGAGAGAAATGATAGACAGAACAATGCGGGAAGCGTCCCCGCCAAGCCCGGAGTGGGGCAAGCCGTGAAGAGAGTGTTTGATACGATTAGAAAATACGCAGATGCCTACTGGGAAATGGAGCAGCTGCAACCGAGAATCTGGAAGAGGCTGCACGGGGCAGACACTATTGCTCCGCTTCCTCGCGGAGACCAGAAAACCGGCGTGGTCGCTGAGTTCTACTCCCTACTCTATGCTGGGCACGCATATCCACGCGCCGCGGTGTCCCTCGCCGGCGGGAAGAAGCACTGGGACATAGAGGTAAGATACAGCAGGAGCCGTGTCCGCAAGATACAGGTGAAGGCCGTGTCAGCCCACTCTGGTACTCGCAGAGTCTCCCCCATACACAAGGGATGGCACGAACTCTACCTGCTTTGGCTTGATGAGGAGCTTTGGCCTGGGTACTTCAGGATTATCGATGCCTCCTCAATCAAGTCCGAATCTTGGCCGCTTAGGAACAAGACGATGCCCGGGCAGAAGGCAACTCAGGTCGGATCAAAGGATCTGCGGGGTGGTGTAGACAAGTTGGGCGAGCTGCTTGCGAGCTTGCGCAAAGCAAAGGCGGGAAAGCTGCGCCTGAGTGTGTCAGAATAAGGCGCGGCATGACAAGATGGTCGGTCCGGTCGAGACGATGCTGGAGTTGCACAAAGGACTGGCGAGGGACACTTCCCATGTTTCTGAGCGATGTCAAGGCGCGGCATGACAAGATGGTCGGGTTCGCGCGGAGAGTGATGAGCGATGAGCGTGGAATGATGAGCAACGGGCACGAATGATAGCAGGGTGGGTCGAGACGATGATGACAGCCGACAGCTTCCGGCTGGCAGCTCACGACCCGGACGAGAACGAGATTCGGATAGTCGAAGGAGGGTTGTGAACCTGTGAGATACACACGTAAGTTGCGGTTTGCTTTCGTGCTGGCGATCGGCGTAGCGGCTGGAGACACTCCGGGCGGACTGCTCTCCGCGGTGTCGGCTAAGCTCGAGTTGAGGACAATTGCCGAACTGGAGTTCGACAAGGAGATCGAGGATGTAGCGTTTGGCTCTTACATGGTGGGGGATCGCGAGTGGTACTATCCGAAAGTGGTCGTCCGCCGCCAAGGACCCGTTGTTCCGAAATGGCAACAAAGGGAAGTCGAACTTAGCGTGGAGATCCTGGATTCCACAGGTCGTGTGTTCAACCGGATTCCCCACCTGAAGTACTTCAGCAGAGTCTGGCTCTCGAACTCAGGGAACTTCATCGGAGTCGAGGAAGTTCCGGGTCAGGTCGGTGAAGACTACCCCGGACGTCGTCCTGCGCCTGTGCGGTTCACCATGT
>JAPLUO010000380.1 GCA_026397595.1 Caldifarciminota bacterium | reverse complement strand
TTTCCGCGTCCGCCATTCTCGCTTCTGACTTCGCCGGCCGAGACCCCTCCTCGGCGTCGGGGTGACACTTCGCGTCATCTGCGTCCATCTGCGTTCATCTGTGGTTCCATCGGGTTTGGTTGCGGCCTCCGAGGCCGCGCTATGATCTGACTTCCGAATTCGCTCTCTTTCAGCCCGCCAGGCCGCCCTGCCACTCAGCTCCGGCCTCTCGCTTTCTTGACTTTCCGGCCTGCCCGGCGAGAATCCTATTGTGCGATTTCTCGCGCTCGGATACCTGCTGCTCGTGGCTGGCTGCTGCGGCTACTCGACCCGTTCGCTGCTGCCGTCGCACTTGAAGACAGTGGCGGTGCCGCCGGCAACGAACACTACAACCCAGCCCGGACTGGCCGAAGCCCTGACCGTTGAACTGACAGCCGCATTCACTTCCGACCGCACGCTGCACGTAACCAACGCTGAGGCCGCTGACCTCATCGTGAACACAACCGTATCGAGCTACTCCCGTACCGCCTCGTCCTACACCGGCGATCAGGTCGTGTCCGCGTATGAACTGAGCGTAAGCGCGCAGGTGCAAGCCCGGGACCAAACCCGGGATGAGGAATTCTATTCGGGCACCGCGTCGGCCCGGGTTACCTACGACCCGAACGCGAAGACGGAGGAGCAGGCCGCGGCCGACGCGGTGAAGAAGCTGGCCTCGGAAGTCGTTCGCCAGGTGCAGATTGCATGGTAGTTGAACTGCTGATTGACAAGCTGGTGCAGGGCGGCGACGGGCTGGCCACCCATGAAGGAATGAAAGTGTTCGTGCCGTATTCCGCGCCGCAGGAGCGCGTGCGCGCCCACATCGTGACGCAGAAGCGCGACTACGCGGTAGCGGAGATCCAGGAAATCCTAGAGCCCTCGCCGCTGCGCATTTCCGCGCCGTGCCCCTACTACGGAGCGTGCGGCGGCTGCCAGCTCCAGCATATCAACTACCAGGGACAGCTCGTTGTCAAGAGACTCTATCTCAATGAAGCGCTGCAGCGTATCGGCCAGATATTCGTGCCGGTCAGGCACGTAACCGCCGAAGCCACGCCCTGGCACTACCGGAACAAGACCCAGTACCCGGTCGGCGCGACCGGTGACGGCATGGCAATCGGGTTCTACAAACGCGGCACCCATGACCTGCTCGATGTGCCGGCGTGCCTGCTGCACCCGGTGGAGTTCGACCGGCTGCGCGAGGCCATGCGCGCCGTCTTTGCCGCAACCGGTGAGACCGGGTACGATGAAGCGAGACACGACGGCAACATCCGACACATCGTGCTGCGCCAGGGCACGGAGGATGGCGGGCTGCTGGCGATTGTCGTCACCCGGACCCCGGAGTTCAGCACGCGGGCAGCGGAGTTGATCGCGGAACAACCCGGCGTTGTCGGCGTGGCGCAGAGCATGGTTCCGTCGCGCACCAACCGAATCATGGGTTCCCGGACCCGGGTACTGGCCGGCCGCGGCTACCTGCACCAGTCGGTGCTGGACAAGACGTTCCGGGTTTCGGCGCCGTCGTTCTTCCAGGTGAACGTCGAACAAGCCGAGGAGTTGTGCCGCAAGGTATTGAAACACGTGGCTCCCAAGGGCGATGAACTGGTGCTGGACCTGTACAGCGGCGTGGGCATGATTTCGCTGATTGTCGCCCCTTTTGTCCAGCATGTCACCGCCATCGAATTCGACGCGACCGCGGTTGAAGACGCGATGGTAAACGCGCAGGCTCAAGGAGTCCGCAACATAGAGTTCGTCTGCGGCGACGTGAGCCGAGCAATCAGCCAGGTCGCCTCAATCGATGTCGTCATTCTCGACCCACCGCGCAAAGGCTGCCCGGCCGAGACCCTGCGCCGGATCGCGGCCCTGAAGCCGAAGCGCATCATCTACGTCTCCTGCAACCCGGCAACGCTGGCTCGTGACCTCGCAACCCTCGAGCAGCTCGGATACACGACCTACGAGATCGAGCCGGTTGACATGTTCCCGCAGACTTTCCACATCGAGGTAATCGCCCGGCTCGGCCCGCTCGGGTCGGCTGACGAGTGAAAGCAACCGGTTACACAATCGTCGATGCTTCTGCCCGGCCAAAGCCGGCGACGCTGGTGTTCGACGATCGGATTAGAGACATAGGAATGGGATCTTGGGGACAGTCCCCGTTCGGGGACAGTCCCCTCGCCGTCATCGTCCCCGGCCTGATTGACTCGCACACCCATCCGCTGGAAACGGGACTGCAAGCGCTGTTTGCGAACCTGAGCGGGGTGACGTCTGTAGCCGAGGTGCAGGAACGACTGCGCGCCCGAAGAGCGGACGCTCTGGAACACGGGATGATGCTCGGGTTCAACCTTGAGCCGGACCGGCTGAGTGAGCGCCGTTACCCGACCCGGCACGAATTGGACTCGGTGCTTCCGGAAGTCCCGGTCTTTGTGTACCGGGTCGACGGCCACTCCGCGGTAACCAATACGGCCGGGCTGCAATTGATACTCGCCAAGTACCCTGGCGTGAAGCCGCCGGGCATGGAAGGCGACTGCAACGGCCGGCCGACCGGGGTTCTGCGCGGCGAAACCTATGAGAAAGCCTCCCGTGTATTCAAACACCGGTTAGGCCCGGATCAGGTGCGCGAGGCACTTCGGCTCGCCGGGACCGAGGCCGCGACCCATGGCGTGACGACAATCGGTGCGCTGGTCGGCGTCGAGGACACGACCGGTGATGAGTGGCGTGTACTTCTGGACGGCCTCGAGTCCATGGCAGTACGGGCAGTCCCGTTCCTGCAAACGTGGAACACTGAAGTGCCACTTCGGTTCGGGCTCAAGCAGGCCGGCGGATGCCTGCTCATTGATGGTTCATTCGGCTCGCACACGGCTGCCGTCGCTCAAGACTATGCCGATGCGCCGAGCAACAGCGGTGCGAGCTACGTGACCGACGATAAGCTGCTTTCGTTTCTTGGAACGGCCGCGGACGCAGGCCTGCAGACCACGGTACATGCAATTGGCGACCGGGCTGTGGAGCAGGTCGTGCGCTGCCATGAGCAGCTCTCGGAAGGAAAGGGTTCAAGGGTTCAGGGGTCCAAGGATTCAGGCGCGGAACCTGAACCCCAGCGCTGTCCGACAGGGGCCGTTGCGGCCAACCCTGGAACCCTGGAACCCCTTCCGATGTGCAACCCGCTTCGGCATCGAATCGAACACGCGGAGCTGCTCAATGACTCGCTCGTAGCCCGAATCGCCCGGCTCGGTCTTGTGCTTGGCGTCCAGCCCGCGTTCGAGGCGGAATGGGGCGGGCCGGACCGGATGTACGCTCAGCGGCTGGGAGAGCGCTGGCGCAACACCAATCCCTACAAACGCCTGCTGGGAGCCGGCGTGGCTCTTGCCGGCGGCTCGGATTCGCCGATAACTCCGATTGACCCGGTCGCCGGAATCCGCGCCGCCATGAGGCGTCCGAATCCTCTCGAAACCGTCAGCGGCGAGCAGGCGCTGGCGATGTTCACGTCGGCCGCCGCATACTCTCTGAACCGGGAACGAACCTGCGGCAGCATTGAGGTCGGCAAGGACGCCGACTTCACGGTTCTGACCGCGGACCCGCGCTCAGACGACGACTGCCGGGTTGTGGCGACGTTCCGGTCCGGCAAGTGTATTTTCCGCGATGACAAACTGGCAGGTTACCTGCAACTGGAGGAGTGATATGAGACTGATGACCGGTGCTCTCGTGCTGGCGCTCGCCTTTGCGAGCCTCAGCCTGCTATCGTGCAACTCACTGAAGACCATCGAGGTGACGCTCGACATATCGGGCAGCTCGCTGGCTCTATTCGAAGGCTTCTACGAGACGACAACGAACGGCCAGAAGCAGATATCGGGCACGCCGCCCACGTCCTACACCTTCGACGCACGCATGCAGTACGACATCATTGCGGTCCAGCTTGTCCGTGTCGGCACCGGCGACCTGACCGCCAAACTCGTATCCGGAGGCATAACGCGCGACTCGGCGACTACAAGCGGTAGTATCGGGACGATTCACCTGGAGTGGACTCCTAAGTAGAGCCGGACGGTGAAAAATCCGGAGCTCGCCCGGATGTTCGGCCGCATAGCGGATGCGCTCGAACTAAAAGGCGAGACCGGCTTTCGCGTCCTTGCCTACCGGAAGGCCGCCCGCACCCTGGCCGACCTCGGCGCTGACATCGAAGCACTCGATTCCGATGGTAGGCTGGAAGAAGTGCCCGGCATCGGTTCGGGTATCGCAAAGAAGATTCACGAGTATCTGGCCACCGGCCGGATGCAGAAGCATGACGAAGCGATTGCCGGCCTGCCGGCCGGCCTGTTCGAGATGCTCGACATCCAGGGCGTCGGCCCCAAGACCGTCAAGCAGTTGCACGACAAGCTCGGGGTGACGACTCCGGCCGAGCTCAAGCAGGCAATTGAGAGCGGCCGGCTCGCCGAACTCCCGGGCATGGGCGAGAAGAAGGGCGCCAATATCCTGAAAGGCATCAGGACCGGTGAGAAGACCGGGAAACGAATGTACCTTGACGAGGCGTTCGAACTGGCCGATACCGTCATATCGCACATGAAGCTGAATACTAACGTCGGCCAGCTCGCCTTCGGAGGCTCGTTGCGCCGGGGTAAAGAAACGGTCGGCGACATCGATATCCTCGCAACGGGCGCCCGGGCCGGGGATATTATCAAACACTTCACCACGCATCCGAAAGTCAGGCAGGTCCTCGGAGCCGGGGACACGAGGGCCTCTGTCCTGTTCGAAAGCCGGGACAGGACAAGACAGGTTGACCTGCGGGTCGTGGCTGAGGCCGAGTACGGCGCCGCCCTCCAGTATTTCACCGGCTCAAAGGACCACAACATTGCGCTCCGGGCTATGGCTCAGACCCGGGACCTGAAGCTATCGGAATACGGCCTGTTCCAGGACAGCAGACGGATAGCCGGCCGCACTGAGGAAGAAGTCTACTCGGCACTGGGTCTCCGGTACATCGAGCCCGAACTACGAGAGAATCGCGGCGAGCTGGTTGCCGCTGCCGAAGGCCGCCTGCCCGTACTGGTCGGTCTGAAGGACATCATGGCCGACCTGCATGTCCATACCTCCGCGTCAGACGGTGCCGCCGGATTCGATGAAGTTGTCGAGGTCTGCAAGGGCCAAGGCTATACCCACGTCGCCATTGCCGACCACTCAGCCTCGGCCGGCTACGCCGGCGGCCTGAGCGAAGATGAGCTCCTGCGCCACTGCGACCGCGTGGACCGGTTCAACTCGAAATCCCGCGGCTTCAAAGTTCTCAAGTCAAGCGAGGTCGACATCAAGACCGACGGCGGAATGGACTATTCGGACAAGGTGCTGGAGCGACTCGACCTTGTCATCGGGTCAATTCATCAGGGTTTCAAGAAGGAAGCCACGAAACGGATGTGCGCCGCGCTTGCGCATCCGCTCGTGCACATGGTTGCGCACCCCACGGGCCGAATCATCGGCCGCCGCGAGGGCTACGAGATCGACCTCGAACAAGTGATAGACTGTGCGGCAAAGCACCACAAGATACTGGAAATCAATGCATTCTACGGACGTCTCGACCTGAACGATGTCTGGGCACGGCGGGCAATGGAGGCCGGCGTCAAGCTGGCCATCAACACCGACGCGCACGCGTTGGCCGACTTAGCCTGGATGCGCTACGGCGTAATCACCGCGCGGCGAGCGTGGTTGACAAAGGCCGACGTCATCAACTGTCTGAGCTATACGCGTCTTATGAAGTTGCTCGGCGCAATCAGGACGGGGTTCTAACTCAAGGTTCTGGGGTTCGGGACCGAATCTGTGTCAATCCGAGTTGGCCGCTGCGGCCCCTGTCGGACAGCGCATCTGTGGTTCGGCAGGCTCGGTGTCGAAGAGGGAGCTAGTGTCCTGCTGCCTGTCTCAGCCAGCGACAACCGGTCAGGACTTCCGTGGCCGGTCCGTTCCCGTGTTCGCCGGGTGTCGTGAGAAGCTCCGTCCGGACACCGTTCTCGTTGAACAGCCGGTACATCTTCTCGTTCTCGGCCCGGTTCCAGTCCTGCTGCCGGGTTACGAGGTAAACGAAATGTCCCTGGAGTTCATCCCAGACCGCAAGCGGCACCGCTGCCGAATGAGGACAGACCGCGACCAGCCCACGGACAAGGTCAGGATGCAGGAACATCGTGGCCAGCGCCTGGACTCCCTGCCCGGAGAAGCCGAACAGGAACAATTGGCTGGAATCGACCGGGTAACGCGTGAGCAGCTTGTGAATCGTGCGCACAATGTCAACGTCGTTCGAGTCCGTGCTCCGGTGGTTGCGTGTCGCGTGGCAGGTAGCCTCAACCCAGCCGAGCGAGTCGGCAATCAGCCGGAACGTATCAAGGTCCTTCGGAACCGCCCCGTTACAGTGGAGTATTAGCAGGGCCGGGACCCGCACACCCGCCTTCGCCACCGGCCCCGGCACGTAGAAACAGTCCAAGTCCGCGTCGCAGACGATGCCCTTGGGCAGGCTGCCGGCGCAGGTCGTGCCGACCAGCGCCGCGAACAGGAGGAGGATTCGAGGATTCAAGGATTCGAGGGGTCCAGTGCCGGACACTGGAATCCTGGACTCCTTGACCCCTTGACTCCTACCTGTCAACATTGAGCACAAGTATAAGCGCGAACGTCCCGAACACAATGTTGGGCAGCCAGGCCGCGAGAGCGGTGCTGATGACGTGCGACGTGCCGAAAGCCCGGCTAGTCTGAATCGCGCCCCAGTACATGAACGAAAGCAGCAGGCCGAGGCCGAGCCCGAACATCACTCCGCCGCGTCTCAGGCGGACCGACAGCGGCAGCCCGAGCAGCACGACCACCAGTCCGATCAGCGAATACGAAAAGCGATAGTAGTACTCAACCTCTTCCCGGGCCACGTTCTCTCCCGCGTGCTTCATACGGGTGATGAAGCTGCGCAGAGCCCGGGTCGAGGTTTCCTCGACCGGCCTCGAATTACTCGCGAAGTCAGCCGGGGTCTCACGAATCACGTCGAGCCTGAGGCTGTCGTGATGCTCCAGCATCTCGTCGCCGAGGGCATCGAACGTCCGAACGTCAACGTCCCGGCCGTACCACGCCCGGTCGCGCCACACCGCCTCTGCCACGTCGAAGCGGCGCTTCACGCTGCGGTCAGCCCCAAGCTCACTGACCTCGAAGTTCTTCATCACGCCGTCTGAAGACAGCTCGCGTATGTAGAATACCCGACCCTCCTCGCCGACAAAGTACAGGTTCTGCCGTTTCTGCACGTCGCTGGTCTGGCGTCTCTCAATCTTCTGCCGGCGCAGGTCGGTGAGCCGGGCATTGAAAGGAATCGTAATCAGTTCGTTGGCCGCGAGGTAGATCACCATCGAAGCCAGGCCCAGGCCGATGGCCGGCGCGAACAACCGCAGCAAGGATACTCCGGCGCTCTCCAGCGCATGCAGTTCCCGATTGCGTGTCAACTGGCCGTAGACCATGAACACCGCGAGCACCATGCTTACCGGTTAGAGCAGGCTGATC
>JAPLUO010000225.1 GCA_026397595.1 Caldifarciminota bacterium | reverse complement strand
AGCGAAACCGCCAGCTGGCAAGACACCACAGTTGGCCCTCTCACTCTGATTCTACTGGCACCCCGGAAATTCTGGGGAAACTCCAGTTTGATTTCCGATTGACGAGTGTCGATCGGCGGAAGGCGGTTAGCGGGTTGCGAGTTACGCCGAAGGGGTCGTCGCCGGCTTGCGCTTGAAGCGTTCTTCGAACAGGGTGTAGACGTTCGGCACGAAGAACAGCGTCAGTGCTGTGGATACGCTGAGGCCACCGATGACGGCGATGGCCAGCGGCGCCTGCGTCGACTCGCCGCCGAGCCCGAGCGCCATCGGGAACATGCCGAGCACGGTCGTCAGCGTGGTCATCAGGATTGGCTTTAACCGGGTCCGGCCGGCCGTGACGACCGCTTCACGCAGCGGCAAGCCCGTTGCCCGGAGCCGGTTGGTGTAGTCAATCAGCAGCACGCCGTTGCTGACCACGACGCCGACCATCACGATAATGCCCTGGAACGAGGTCACCGACAGGGTGGTGTTGGTCAGGAAAAGAGCCCAGAGGACACCGACCATTCCCAGCGGGACCGTGAACATGACGATGAACGGGTCCACGAGCGACTGGAACTGCGAGGCCATGACCACGTACACGAGCAGGATGGCCAGGGCGAAGGCGAGGAGCAGGCCGCGGAAGGTCGCGTTCTGCTGCTCGACGTTGCCGCTCTGGGTTATGCTGAACCCGGGCGGGAGGTCGAGCTTGCTTACCTTCCGCCCGATGTCCGCGGCCACGCTGCCGAGATCGCGGCCGGTAACGTTTGCTGTGACGTCCACGAGTCGCTGTTGGTTCCTCCGGTCGATCTGAACCGGCGAGTTCGTCCGGGTGACCGTGGCGATGTTGCCGAGCAGCACGACTTGTCCGCCGGGAGCGGCGAGGACGATGCTCTGCAGGTCTTCGGGGCTGGAGCGAAAGCGCTCGTCCAGCCGGACCAGGACGTCGTAGGCGTTGCCGGTGACGGTGTCGGTAAAGGTCGAGGCGACGGCACCGCTTACGCAGGCATTAACCGCGCTCGCGACGTCGCCCGCGCTGATGCCGAGCACGCCGGCTTTGTCCCGGTCGATTTTCACCCGCAGTTCCGGCAGGTTGTCTTCACGGCTGATTTGTACGTCGGTGGCCCCGGGCGTGGAGCGGACGATGTCGGCGACCTGGGCCGCGAGGCGGGACCCGGTCGCGAGGTCGAAGCCCTGGACCTGGATGTCAATCGGCGCCGAGGAACCGAAGTTGAGCAGGAATCTCAAGAATCCGCCGGCCGAGACGTTCGCGGTCGCCCCGGGGATACGTTGCAGCAGGGGCCGTACCGCGTTGGCTATCTGGGCGACCGAGCGGTGCCTGCGGTCGGCCGGGACCAGGGTGACCTGGATTGAGCCGGCATGGCTTCCCGAACTCCTTCCGCCGCCGCCCCCGACCTGGGTAATCATCGTCTGGATTTCGGGAACGTTCTTCTGAAGAAGCTGCTCCACCTGGGCGGCGATGACGCTGGTCTCTTCGACCCGGGTCCCGACCGGAAGACGGAACGAGACGCTGAACTGGCTTTCGTCCTGGTCCGGGAAGAACTCGGTGCCGATGAACTTGATGAGCGGCGCGGAAAGGAGCGCGAGGCCGGTGATGCTCAGGAGGACGAGGCGCCGGCGCGCCATGGTCCAGCGCAGGGACTGTTCGTACCAGGTGTCGAGTCGCTCGATGGCGTCGTGAAACGCGGCGCGGAACCGCTCGCCGAGTCCGGTCGCGGCCCGGTCGATAGGCCTTTCCGGCTCCAGCCAACGATAGCACATGAGCGGGGTCACGGTACGCGACACGAAGTAGGAGCCGAACAGGGCCACGGCGATGGTGAGCGTGAGCGGGACAAACATCAGCTTCGCGACCCCGGTCAGGAATACTACCGGCAGGAAGACGATGACCGTGGCCCGGGTAGAAACGAGGATTGGGGACGCCACCTCCTGCGCGGCAACGAGCGTCGCGTCCATCTTGGTCTGGCCTGCCCGGCGCAGGCCGTAGTGGCGGGAGCTGACTTCAAGGGCGACGATGGAGTCGTCAACCAGCCGGCCGACCGCCAAAGCCAGGCCTCCGAAGGTCATGATGTTCAACGTCACGTTGCCGAACCGGAAATAGATGAAGGCGACGAGTATCGAGAGCGGGATTGCAAGCGCGACGATGACCGTGCCCCGGATGCTGCGGATGAACACGATGATAACGAGCATCGCCAGCAGCGCGCCGAGCAGGGCTTCGCGTGCGAGGCCCGAGGTGGTCTGGCGGATGTAGCGCGACTGGTCCGATGATATCGAGACCTGCACGGTCGGAGGCACGCCGGCCAGGTGCGGCAGGGCCGCCCGGACGCGGTCTACAACTGCGACCGTGTTGGCGTTGGCGAGTTTCTGTACCGGCAGGGTCAGGCCAGGTTTGCCGTTGATGCGGACGATTTCGGTCTGTTCTTGGTAGCTGTCCTCGACGGTGCCAATGGCGCTGATGGGGATGGGCACGCCGGCGACGGTCTTGACCACGATCTTCTCCATCGGCTGCACAAGGTTGAACCGGCTCTCGGTCTTGAGCGCGTAGTCGAACGGTCCGGACTTCAGGTCGCCTGAAGGCAAGGTGAGGTTGGAATTGGCGATGGCGGTGAGCACGCTCTGGATTGGGACCTTGAGCGCCTGAAGCCGGTTGCGGTCGAGCGTGACGTGGATTTCACGGATGCGGCCGCCGGACACCGGCGCCTGGGCCACGCCGGGCAGGTGCTCAATCTGGGGCTCGATGACGTTGGCGGCCAGGTCGTAGAGGTCGCGCTGGTCCATGTCGCCGAAGACCACGATGTTGCAGACCGGCCGGCTGGTGATGTCGAACCGCTGGACTATCGGCTGGGATACGCCGTCGGGCATATTCCGTGTCGCCCGGTTGACCCGCTGGATGATGTCAACCATGGCCACGTCGGTATTCGCGCCACAGTTGAAGTAGACCTGTACCCGTGATGAACCCTCGCGGGTCGAGGACTGGACGTATTCAGCGTTGTTGACCGAGCTCACCGCCCGCTCGATGGGCGCGGTCACGGTCTGCTCCATGTCCAGCGGGCTCGCGCCGGGATAGTTCGTCGACACGCTGACCGTGGGGATGCTGATGCTCGGCAGCAGGTCGATGGGCAACTGGGCAAGGGAAACGAACCCCAGCACCGCGATGGTAGCCGCTATCAGATAGGTCGATACCGGGTAGCGGAGGGCGAGGCGCGTGAGCCACATGGCCGTGCTGCGCCGGGCCTACGGCTGGACCGTGACCGGCGAAGCATCCTTTACGTACTGCTGCCCGGTCGTGATCAGGCTCTCGTCGCCGGCGAGGCCGGAGACGATTTCAGTCCGCGCGCCCTGCTCGATTCCGGTGCGAACAAGCTTCCGCCGCGCGGTGTCGCGCTCCACCACGTAGACGAACGTGTCCCCGGCGGCGCGGAGCACTGCGGCGGCCGGGATGGTGATGGCGTCCGGATGCTCGAACAGAAACAGGTTGGCGGTCGCGTACATCCCGGGCTTCAGACGGTGCTCGGGGTTCGCGACAAAGATCTCCGCCCGCATCGTCCGGGTCGCCGGGTCGACAGCGTCGCTCGTGCGGCCCACGCGGCCCGCAAACGTGTCAGTGGGCAGGGCGCCGGCTACAACTTTCGCCCGGGTCCCGACCATGACCAGCGGAACGTCCTTCTCAAGGACGTTGATTACCACCTTGACACTGTCAAAGTCCGCGAGCGTGAACAGCGCGGTCCCGACGGACACTACGGCCCCGGGGTCAAACTGGCGTGCGGTGACCGTGCCCGCAAACGGCGCGGTGATGTTGGCGTAGCCGAGCCGGGCCTGCGCGGTCTGGGAATTTGCCTCCGCGACTCTCATCGCCGCCTCGACGTTGTCGAAATCCTGCCGGGAGACGAGGTTCGCGGCCAGTAGTTGGCTGGCCCGCTCATAAGCGGCCCGGGCCACGGCGAACGTCGCCCCGGTCTGTTGAGCTGTAAACGCCAACTCGGTCGTGTCGATGAACGCCAGGGACTGACCCGCCCGTACCCGGTCCCCGATGTTCGCATTAACCCGGTCCAGGCTCCCGCCCACCCGCGTAACGACGCTCGCCGCCTGCATCGCCACCACGTCGCCGGTTGACTGCAGGGTGTAAGTCACCGTGTCACGTAACGGTATCTCTACCCGCACAACCGAGGTATTCTGACGCCGCGGGCGGCGGGCTGAACCTCCGCGGGTGACAATCCTCATGACCGCCACCGCGACAAGGACGATCGCGACGACTATGATGACCCAGAAGGCTCTGCTTCTTCGTGCTACCGGCATCTTATCAAATATGGATTAGACACGCCTGGATTCGTATTACTGCTGAATATACCCATTGGAGACCGCGGGGTCAAGATGAGGTCGAGGATCCAGAGCCGCCTGTCGCGAGGGAGCGGACACAAGGCACATAGGACGTGCAAGTCAAAAGGCAAAATGCAAATATCAAAAGTCAAAATACCCCGGGGCGGAATCTGCCACGAAGACACAAAGCACACGAAACAGGAGCAACGGAGGAAAACATCTTCGCGAGAACGACGATCCCGCACGCTTGTAGTACAGGGAGGATTCGATGGTCTAAGGGAGGAGTCCGGATGGTTCAGAGATCAGAAGTCAGAGACCGGAATGCAGAAGCCTGGGCGGAAAAGGGACAGGGGGACGGAGTTGTCGCGGCGGAACCGCTCCACTATCAGCGCTGTGTCTTGCGTTCTCTTTCGGCGCGTGCTTTGGCTTCTGCCTCCAACCGGGCGCGCGCCTCGGTGAGGTTACGTTCCTCTTCTTCGAATTCTTTGCGCTGCGCCTCGCGGCGGGCTTTGGCTTCGGCTTCCTTCTGCGCGCGCTTGCGTTCGGCTTCGGCGCGGGCCTTGGCCGCTGCCTCCACTTGGGCGCGCTGCTCGGCGAGCCCGCGTTCCTCTTCGGCGCGGGCCCTGGCCTCGGCCTCCTCTTTGGCGCGCAGTTCGGCCAACTGCCGCTCCACTTCCTTCACCTTGCGTTCCGCTTCGATGCGGGCCTTGGCCTCAGCCTCTTCCTTGGCTCGGCGCCCGGCGACCTTGCGCTCCGCTTCTTCGAGTTTCCTGCGCTCGGCGTCAGCGCGGGTCTTGGCTTCGGCTTCCTCTTTGACGCGCTGCTGGGCGAGCTTACGTTCCTCTTCGGCGCTGGCCTCGGTCTCGGCTTGGAGCCGGGCGCGCTTCTCCGCGAGCTTACGCTCCTCTTCCTCGATTCGCTTGCGCTCCGCTTCAGCCCGTGCCTTGGCCTCGGCTTCCTCCCGCGCGCGTTGTTCCTCTTCGCGCTTCCTGCGTTCCTCTTCCTCTTTCCGCTTGCGCTCGGCTTCGGCGCGCGCCCTGGCCTCGGCTTCTTCCTTCGCACGTTGAGCGGCAATCCTCTGTTCTTCCTCTTTCCGCTTGCGTTCCGTTTCGGCGTAGGCCCTGAGCTCGGCCGCCAGTTGCGTCTGCCTTTCCGCGAGTTTGCGCTCCTCTTGCTTGCGCTTGCTTCCCGCTTCGGCAAAGGCCTTGACCTCGGCCTCAAACCGCGCCCGCCTTTCAGCGAGCTTACGTCCCTCTTCAGCGAGCTTACGTCCATCTTCCGCGTGTTTGCGTTCCGCGTCCTCGAGTTTGCTGCGTTCCCCGTCGAAGCGGGCGTTGACCTTGGCTTCTTCCTTGACTCGTTGCTGGGCGAGCTTCTGCTCCTGCTCCTCAAGCCTTTTGATTTCCGTGCCGGCCCGCGCCATGGCCTCTGCTTCTTCTTTGATGCGTTGCTCGGCGAGCCTGTGTGTTTCCTGCTCTTTCCGCTTGCGCTCGGCTTCAGCCCGTGCTTTGGCTTCGGCTTCCTCCCGCGCACGCTGTTCCGCCTCGCGCTTCCGGCGTTCCTGTTCCTCTTTCTGCTTGCGCTCAGCTTCAGCCCGTGCCTTGGCCTCGGCCTCTTCCTTAGCGCGCTGAGCGGCAGCCCTCTGTTCTGCTTCTATCCGCTTGCGTTCCGCTTCAGCCCGTGCCTTGGCCTCGGCCTCTTCCTTGGCGCGCTGAGCGGCGATCCTGGGTTCTTCTTCCGCTCGCTTCCGGCGCTCGGCTTCGACGCGGGCCTTGGCCTCGGCCTCTTCCTTAGCGCGCTGAGCGGCGGTCTTGCGTTCCTCTTCCTCTCGCTTCCCGCGTTCGGCTTCGGCGCGGGCCTTGGCCTCAGCTTCTTCCTTGGTGCGCCGCTCCAGTGCCTCGCGTTCGGCCGCCGACATCTCCGGGACCGGCGGCACCAACTGCTTCGCCAGCTTCTCGGCCTCAGGCTTCGGCATCCCGGCCTCGACGCATCCGGCCACGAATCGCTCACCACCTACTTGCCCCAGCAGCGGCTTCAGCTTCCTGATGGTCTGCTCAACATTGGTCCGTGCCCCGATGGTCGTGAACAAAAGCAGGGCTTGCACAAGGTACTTCAGCGCCTTGGTGGTTTCGCCCGTGCCCTGGTAGACCATCCCGATGCTGCTGAGGTTTGTAGCCTGCACCGGCGGGTTCGCGACCGCGCGCCCTATCGCCAGTGCCTGCTCAAAGTACGTCAGGGCCTTATCGGGATGACTCGTGGCCAAGTAGAGCAGCCCGAGACTGTTCAGGGCTGCCGCCGCGCCCGGCTGGCTCCCCATCTTGCGGTGCAACGTAAGAGCCTGCTCAAGGTTCGCCTGAGCCTTGCTGTTTTCGCCCCGCGCCAGGTAAACCAGCCCGATGTCGCCAAGCGTATCCGCCTGTATCCGCAGGTTCGCGACCTCGCGTGCCAACTCCAACGCCTCCGCAAGGTACTTCAGAGCCTGGTCGGGTTTGGCCGCGTCCTGACAGACCATCCCGAGGTGACCGAGGGCTGCGGCCACGCCCGGTCGAGACCTGGTTTCGCGGTAGATCGTCAGCGCTTGTTTGTGGCACTTGAGCGCCTTGTCGGTTTCGCCTTTGGCACGGAAGACGAAGCCGATGTTGCTGAGGGCCGCTGCCTCGCCCTGCCAGTACTTGATCCCACGGTATGTCGTCAGCGCCTGCTCAAAGTGCTTCATGGCCTTGTCGGTCTCGCCGGTGGCCAGGAAGATAAGCCCGATGCCACAGAGGTTGTCGGCCTGCAGGTGCGGATTCACGAGCGCTCCCGCCATGGCCAGGGCTTCTTCGTGGTACTTCAGGGCCTTGTCGGTTTCGCCCTTGGCATAGCAGAGCCGTCCGAGGTTGGTGAAGGCCACGGCCTCCCCTTGCCGGTCTCCGAACTGCTGTGCCAGCCGGGCCGACTCCTGCTGACTTTCCTGGGCCTCCTGCCACCTGCCCGGTGCCTCGTAGCACAGTCCGAGCAGGCTTGCGAGCGCGACGAGCTCGGTTCCGGCTGCCTGCTTCGTTGCCACTTTGAAGAGCAGAATCGCATTGTCCCATTTGGAGCCGTTCATCGCCGCCCGTCCCAGATCGAACGGGGTCCTGACCGTCGGCAGGGAGTTCACCAATCCGTCGAGATATTCCATTATGCTCCAAAGCCGGCGCGGCGAACGCCCGCCCGCTTCATCAAGAAGTCCTCCCGCCGGGGCAGCGATGCCCTGTTCCCGGCAAAGGACGCGGCCGTCCGGCAGTTTGCCCGTGCGTTACTCGGTCTGACACGGGGACGTTATACCCGGAAAGAGAGCGCGAGTCAAGCGAAAAAGAGTCCCCGGTGCGCAAGTGCTCCGGTGGGCTCGGCAGTCTTCACGCGCCAGGCGGGCGCGAGTTCAGCGAGCGGCGGCTGGTTTTGGTCGGCCGGCACGAGCTGAACCTTAAGGATGTACGCTCCCGCGGGAAACCGGTTGGTCCTGACAATCTGCTCCCGATAGCATGCGTTGTATGTGATGTCGTGATAGTTGAGGAAGTCCCGGTTGTCGCGCCGCACGCTCCCGGGGCCGCTGAACGCAATCGTCTTCGAGAGCCCGGCCGCAATCTCCTCGGGTGTGACGACCGACATGACCGAGGTCTTGAGCAGGACCTGGGCCGGTCCGGATCCGGAATAGCCAACCGTGATAGCAGCGATGCCGGGCCGGCGTTCCCAGTCCGCGACGCTCGGGCTCGGGTAGGTTTCGCACGACACTGCGAACGTCCACTGGACGTACGTACTACCAACCAGCGTCAGGATAATCGCCAGTGCGAGGCCCCAGTGGCGACTCGATGATCGGGCGCATGTAACCATACTCGCTCTCCTTTTGAAAGGGCCGACCGGTGGCTCGTGCTCCTGCCAGGTCTGCCGGCTGTTGCGGCCAGATTCCCCGCCGACTATCCCTGAGACATCCTGCTCCGCTCCGACCAATGCTTTTGCACTGCCTTGGCCGGACCGATTCTTCCACCGTGCTTTGTGATACCCGAGCCCGCCGGAGAGTCAAGCGCGAACGCGACGCGGATGTCGGCAATTCGTCTGACGCATCGCGCGAATGCGGCGCCACAGGAGACTCCGGGTCAAGAAGCCGGAGCGAAATCGAGGCGGCAGCAGCGCAATTGGGGGAGAACCGATAGACCAGAAGATGGAGATCGGGATGCAGAAGTGACAGCGCGGAAGTGCCGCTGTTCAGCGGCTCTTGCGCAGGCTCTGCCAGCCCGCAGCCGACAGGAGCGCAAGCAGGGGTGCCAAAGGCACACGGAAGCGTGATGCCGCCTCGGGCCCGGCGGAGATGAGTGTGAAGTACACGAGCACCGCAACCACGACCACGACGCCGGGTGCCCAGGTGCTGCGTGGCGCACGCACCAGCCAGAGCACCACGCCCGAGTAGAGAACTACAAGAAAGGCCAGTCCGAAGATGGACGACAGAAAGAGGAATCGGTGAGCCGACCAGACCTCGGCCATGAACGAGCCGGGCGCAGTCTGAAGCCGGGCGAGCAGCTCCTGTCCCCGTTGGTCCGTCTCGAGCCCGGCCAAGACGGCCAGGCAGAATGTACCCGGGTCGAGCAGCAGCGCCGCAGTACTGCGCAGATGCATGAGGACAAGCCAGCCCGGGTTGCGGACGATAATGGCTATACCGTCGCGGAACCACTGCTCGCCGAGCGCCGCATGGTTCCGACCGGCGAACTCGGGACGCTTGGCCACCCAGCCGGTGAAGTCCGTGCGCTCGGTCTCGAGTCCCATTTCGTGGTGAACCTGGAACAGCGGTTTGTGGTCGCGCATCGAAATCGCGCCGGCGGCCCGGTAGAAGTACATGTTGAGGCCTTCGATGTGGCTGAACCGCGCGCTGCCGGTCTTGCGCAGGTTGTTCATTTGCCAGCCGCCCACGAGCAGGGCCGGGGCGAGCGGGAAAGAACCGGCACGGGTCAGGGCCAGCCGCCACCTGACATGAGTGGTAGTGGTTGCCCGGTCCTTCAGCACGAGGAAGGCCGCGATGCCGGCAGCGCCGAGCGGCGCGAGATAGTACCCGATGGGCCGGACCTGAATAGCGCACGCCAGCGCGAGTCCGGACAAGGCAAACCCGGCCCAGCCACGAAGCGGAGAAAGACTTCTTACCAGCAGCCAGACGGCCGTCAACACGAGCAGCGTGAACGTCGTCTCAGACATCAGCAGTTGGCTCGAAGAGATGCTCGCAACGTCCAGGGACAGCAGGGCCGCAGCCCACATGCCGACGCGCGAATCGAACAGCCTCCGGCCGAGCAGCCAGGTGAGCGCGACTGTACCGGTGGCAGTAACCGCCTGAAGCCCGATGACCGGCAGCGCGGAATCGCCGGACAGCGCGTACACGCCGGACAGCGCCAGCGGGTAGCCGGGCGTGCGGAACGATTCGTACACGAACGGCGGGCCGCTGGACCGGCTGAACACGCAGTGTCTGAGCATGTTCAAAGCCAGGTTGTGATAAGAAGCTGAATCCGGGTGCCAGATCGCGGCGCGGTTGCGGAACCAGACCAGGAAGGCCAGGCCGAGCTTGGTCACGAGCGAGAACCCAAGAATCAGCGCCAGCGCGGCCCGGTCGCGACTGCAGGCTCTTCCTGACGACTGCATCGCCGCGATTCTATCGCGGGGGCAGACGCAGGTCAAGCGGAAGGAATGAGACTAAACCGCCGAGGTGGTCGGGCGCATGACGAAGCGGCGGGGAGCTGCCTCCCCGCCGCAAGACTGTCGCGAGCTATGCTTAGTGCGTTACGATGACTTTGGCCACCGGTGATTCGGTGCCGATGACGCGCGCGAAGTAGATGCCGTCCGCCAGCAGCCGGCCGTCAAGAGTGGCCTGGCCTCGGCTGAGCGTGAGCGTGCGCACTACGCTGCCGGTCGCGTCGTAGAGTTCTACTGCCGTCTCGCGCCCGGTCGGGTTGAGCAGCCGGATGCTGGTCGCACCGCCGAACGGGTTCGGATTGACGTCAATCCGCGCCATCAGCGGGGCAGGCGTCGGGCTGAGCTCCTCGAAGATGCCGACCCAACCGGAAATCGTCGCGTTCGCGCAGACGTCGCGCACCACGCCGTCGCGGCTCGGCGACCAGACGCCGGTGTACTCCCAGCCCTGGAAGGAAAGCGGCGGTATCGAGTCCATGCCGAACGTCGGCTCGCCACTCACGTTCGACATCGCTCCGACAAAGAACGCGCCGTCGTTGATAACAATCGGCGACGGCGGGGTTATCGAATACCACGCGGTGTCCGGCACGTTGACCGTCGTCATGTACAGTGTTTCGCCCGGCCCGCCGCCGGAACCGTTGTCGTCGAAAATGCCGACGGACGGATTCGAGGGCGTCGCCTGCATGCCCATGTAGACCCGCCCGCTCATTACCGAGCACGGATAGACCGGCGGCACGAAGCGGTTGGCGAACCCGCCCGGGCCGTTCCAGTACATCGTGTTGCCCGGCGTGCCGCTGTCGTAGCCGAGCATCGCCGGAATGGTAACCACATGGAGTTCAAGCGTCGCGCTGTCGTTCGCGACGAGCATGTCGCCGGTCATCTTCGTGAAGACCTTGATGATGTACGTGCCGTTCGTGGTCGGTCGCCAAGTGCTGGCGAGCGCCAGTGACTCGATCTCGCCCGGGTTCGACGCCATCGTCGTCATCGAATCGGAGAAGACAACCGAGTTGTTCTGCCTCAGGACTTTGAAGTAGGCCTTATACGCGGCTTCGGACTGGTTGCCGTAGTTCTTGACCACCGCCCAGAAGGAGAGCGGCCGATCCTTGACCGCAAACAGGCCGCCGTTGCGGTCATTCATCGCGTTACGAACACCCGCGTCATGAATCTCGAGGGAGGT
>JAPLUO010000343.1 GCA_026397595.1 Caldifarciminota bacterium | reverse complement strand
GATGAATCTCTGTTGGAAACGGAGGATTTGGCTTCAGCTATCTATCTATTCAGTATATACAACGGGACTGAAGGTAAATGCAGGCCGGTACTAGCGTTACCGCGTATCAGGGCCAATTGGGTAGGAAAGTCACGCTAGGGCTGCGATGGCGCAGCTCCAACCGCGGCAACCGCCGCCGGCAGGTCCCGGACGTCGATGATGTCGCCCGATGCCACAATCACGCCGCGCTCGACTGCGTGCATGAGTTCCCGGATGTTGCCCGGCCAGGAATGGGCAACCAGTCTGGAGAGGGCCTCGGGCTGTACCCCCTTCACGTTGCGGCCATACTGCTGGTTGCAGCTCACGATGAAATACTGCACCAGTTCGGGGATGTCCTCTTTCCTTTCGCGCAGCGGCGGGAGCAGGAGTTCGACCCCGTTCAGCCGGTAGTAGAGGTCGGCCCGAAACTGCTGCGTGGCCAGCATGTCGACAATGTCCCGGTTGGTCGCGGCCACGACCCGGACGTCAAAGTCGAACGACTCCCTACCCCCGACCCGTTCGAACCGCCTCTCCTGCAGCACCCGCAGCAGCTTCGCCTGGAGCGAAGGGCTCATGTCGCCGACCTCGTCGAGGAACACCGTACCACCGCCGGCCAGTTCGAGCTTGCCCTTCCGCGCGGCGACGCCGGTGGCAACACCCTTCTCCACGCCGAACAGCTCCGCCTCCAGCAGGCTCTCGGGCATTGCCGCGCAGTTAACGGCCACGAACGGCCCGCCGGCCCTTCTGGCGGAATCGTGCAGCGCGCGCGCCACCAATTCCTTGCCGGTGCCGCCCTCGCCCCGAATCAACACCGAAACGTCAGTGTCGGCAACCTGCCCGGCAATCGACAGCGTTTCCAGCATCAGGCGGCTCCGCCCGATGACGCCGCGGTACTTCAAGCCTCCGACTGCCGCCGGCCGTGCCGGTCCCACCGCCGCGGCCAGCCGCTGGAACGCCGGCGCCAGCAGGCTGCCTACCGCCTCGAACACGAACCGGCTGTGCTCGATTCGGGCCGGAACCGACCGGTGCATGGATAGCCGGGCGGTCGACGCGCCGCCTCTCCACACGCCCCAGCTCAGTTCGATCGGGGTGTTGGTAATCCCGAAGTCGTTCTCCGGTTGTCCGGGGACAACAAGGTCAGGCCTGCCATACGTTATCTGCGGGACATGGTCAATCAGGATTGCGCCCGAGTCGCACCGCGTACCCTCGCAGATGACTCGGAGCGCCTGCTCGAGGTAGCGTCGAGGGTCCAATCCCAGCGTTGCCAGCCGTGAGACCGCGTGCAGCAGCGCCATGTCCGGGTCTACAGCCTGCTCCTCACTGAAGAGCAGCCGGTTGATCTCTTCGACCTCAGGCACGACCGCCAGCCCGCGGAACACCCGGGCCGCGGCTCTTAGATGACCCTCCCCTGCGCTGCGGTCTCCAGCAGCCATCAGGAACCGGCCGAAGTGGAATCGGACCATGGCCAACTCGTAACCCTCGTCCAGCACCTCCAACATCTGCAGGGCGCGTTCGAAGCAGTCACGCGCGCTCTGCGGCTCGCCGCGCGCGGCATGGAGCAACGCCTCGACTCGCCACGACTCAGCAAGCTCCAGTGTCAGGCCGATCTCCTTGGCCAGACCGATGGCCTCGACTGTCAACTCCTGGCAGACGGATAGCTGCCCCTGCGCCAGGGCCAGTTCAGCCGCCCGCCGAAGAATCCCGGTTCGCGACACCCGATCGTTCAGTCGTGAGGTGACCTCGAACCCGGCCCGGTAGGTCTTCTCTGCTTTGGCCAGGTTCCCCTGTCGCCGATACGCGTCCCCGAGATGTCCCAGCGCCTGGGCCAGTACGTTCGAGCGCACTGCGTCTGACTTCTCGGCCGCGCTGACGATCTCTTCGAAGACGTCAATCGCCTGGTCAACCAGGTCGCGCCGCGCGAGGAGTTCACCCAACGAATCGAGCACCCGGCAACGGCTAACGGTCCGGACCACCTCGGAACTCGATTGTTCGGTAACAGAGAGCGCGCGGTGGTACGACTCAACAGCATCCTCCCACCGACCAAGAGCCTGGAGCGCATCCCCGACGTTCTGCTGGTAGGCCGCGCGTTCCTCGTCCCTGGTCGACTCGTCGCTCAACTCAAGACAACGCAGGTACCGCTCAAGCGCCTCACCCGGCCGGCCCTCGCACCACGCCAGGTTGGCGAGCTGGTTCGACACCGCCCGTTCGCCCTCCACGTGGCCGATACGACAGTAGATGGCGAGGGACTGCTCGTAACTGGTCCGGGCATCGACGTAGCGCCCGGTCGCTTCGTGCACGCGACCGACGAGGAAATGGTGCGACGCTTCGTATCGCGGCTCGCCGCAGGCCCGAGCCGACACCAGAACTTCGTGCGCCTGCACCAGGCTGCCGGTGTAGTCCCCACGCTCTCGCAGCACCTCGGCCAGACGCTGATGAGCCAGGCACACCGCCTGCAGATGCCCGGCCTCGAGCGCGGCCACGAGGATGGTGTGCAGACAGGCTTCGGCCTTCACCGACGAAGCCGAGTACAGTTGAGCGCACAGCCTGAACATGGCGCGGAAGTCATCGGTCATTGACCCGCCCGAGGCCAGCAGGGACAACAGCGTCTTTTCCTTATCTCCAAGGTCAGCCGCGGATGCTAGCACGTCCTCATCTTATTACGTCGGCAGTGGCTGTCAACTCATGCAGCAGTCCCAGTTTGAACCAGCCGGGCCAGAGCACGAAACCGCCTGCCGACACTTGACACGGGATATGAGGATTCTATAATTCCGCTGGGTGGAATCAGGCTGCCGGCGGTGGTCGCTCCTGCCTCGGAATGTAGTCGGGCCGTCCGACTGCGCAGCCGCGCCTGGATTCTCCAGAGTCCGACAGAGTCATGTGAACCGGTGGCCGCACAGCCGGCCACCAAAGAGGAGGCCAAAATGGCTCAACAGGCCAACGGTTATCCATGCCCGACTTGCGGCAGCAAGAACACTACCGCTACATACTACCACGCGTGCATCAAACACGACTGGGTCGTGGAGAAGTGCCCTGCCCCGGACCAGACCCTGGGCCCAGGGAAGCTACCTGCTCCGGTGTCGTGCCCGGACGGGCTGCTCGACTGCCGCGACAACACCACCCGACGAGACGCCACACCGCCCATGACGTGCACGAACCCCGGTCCTATCCAGGCCAGCCAACTGCACTGCCTCCACTGCAAGACGACGACGGTGTACCAGGTGACGCGGACACGACGTCCGGTCACACACCACCGTGCCCGCAAGTGAGCCACCAGACCAAGAGCCGAGGAGAACACTGAGTCTGTCCGGTGCGCAAGGGAGAGACGATAGCGACGCACCAGCGCATACGACTGTAACCTGAGGGATAGGACTCCGGCGCCGCCTGCGGACTCGGCCAAGCGGCCCGCCAAGCCTGTCCCGGCCGGGAGCCCGCGCGCCCGTGTTCCGGGCTCAGCCATGGCCTGACCGCAACGCAGGACGCGAACTGAGGAGCCTGGAGCAGCAGGCCGTCAACTCTGTTTGACTGCGTCTTGTTGCTTGTGGCTGAGCTGAAGTGTAGCGCGCCTGGAGGGACTCGAACCCCCGGCCATCGGATTAGAAATCCGATGCTCTATCCACCTGAGCTACAGGCGCATAACGAAAGGAATCAAGGAATCGAGGGGTCGAGTGTCGGACACAGAACCCAACTCCTGAACCCCGAACCATTGTCCCCGTGAGCCCTAACTCCTAACCCCTAACTCCTAACTGCTAACTTCAATCGGGGAGACTGGATTTGAACCAGCGGCCCCCACGGCCCAAGCGTGGTGCGCTAACCGGACTGCGCTACTCCCCGATAACTGACTGCCGTTAATATAGGCGCGGAGCGGTCAGAAGTCAACGCGTGCCGCGGCTTCGCCGCAAGTTTGCAGTTACCAGTTTGCAGTTTGCAGTACCCGGTCGTCAGCACTCCGACGGTCGTTGTATCCATGCTATCTGCGTCATCTGCGTAATCTGCGGCTAATCCTCTTCGGCAAGACGTATGACCCGGTAGTGTGCGGAAAACAGCACTTAGCGCGCTCCGGTACAGGCATGCAGGACTTCTGGGTCTACTTGGCCAAGCAAAGCAGGCGACATCACCGTCTTTCATCTGATGAGTTAACCGCATAGTCATGTTCCCCTTTGCCTATCGGCGGTTCTATTCCGGCTTCTGCGGCTGCTGGGTCTGCCCGTCCAGCCCGACCCGCGACTGCAGGAAGGCGATGACCTGTCGCATGGCCCGGGCCCGGTGGCTGATCCGGCTCTTGACGCTTTGGCCGAGCTCGCCGAACGTAAGGGCCTGCCCCTCGGGCATGAATATCGGGTCGTAGCCGAAGCCGGATGAGCCTCGCGCGTGGTGGGAAATCCGGCCTTCGCAGCGCCCTTCGAAACAGGTCTCGTTGCCGGCCGGGTCCACGAGGCAGATGACGCACCGGAATCGCGCGGTGCGACGTTCGTCTGGGACCGCGACAATGCGGTCGAGGACCTTGCGCATCCGGTCCGCGTCGCTCGCCCCTTCGCCGCAGTAGCGCGCCGAAAGGACTCCCGGCTCGCCCCCAAGCGCGTCAACCTCCAGCCCCGCGTCTTCAGCGAGCGTCCACAGCCCCGCATGCCGGGCCGCGCCGCGGGCTTTCTTGCGGGCGTTCTCTTCAAACGTAGCCCCATCTTCCTCAACATCCGGCGTGTCTTCAAGGTCCGAAAACAAGACGACCTGCCAGCCGGTGCCCTCCAGCATCTGCTGCATCTCGGTCAGCTTGTGCCGGTTACGGGTCGCGAGAAGCAGCTTCATAGATGCCGTCCTCCGACCGCGTGTCCCGCAATCTCAGCGAGCAACTGCTTCATCTGCCCGAGGCGTTTCCGGTCGGCGACGAGCACCGCGTCGCCGGCCCGGACAATAACCAGGTTTTTGACGCCCAAGGCCGCGACGATGCCTGAGTCCGAGTCAGCCACACAGTTGGTCGAGTCTTTGCTCACGAACAGCCCGCTGGCCACGTTGCCGGCTGAATCCGGCTTGATGTGGCGTACAAGCGCAAGCCACGAGCCGACGTCGTCCCAGTCGAACGCGCCACGCACGCATGCGACGTTGTCTGCCTTCTCCATGACCGCGTAGTCAATCGAGATTGAAGGCGCACCGCGATAGAGGTGGGCGAGCGCCTGCTTCTCTCTGCGCGTGCCGATGGCTGTGGCGAACTCTTCGAGCTTCGCGTGAAACTCCGGCATGAACTCCCGGAACGCGGCCAGTATCGCATCGACGCGCCAGATGAACATACCGCTGTTCCAGACGTAGTTGCCCGCGGCCAGGTAGGCGCGGGCGCGGGCCGGACTCGGCTTCTCCTTGAATGCCTGCACCCGGTGCGCGGTCAGGCGGGCTTTGCCCGCAGTTTTCCTGCCGAGCTGGATGTAGCCATACCCGGTGTCGGGCCGGTCCGGCCTGATGCCGAACGTGACGAGCAGGCCTTGTTGGGCAAGCTGTGCACCCATTCGCACGGCCTTCAGGAACCCGGGCCGGTCTTCGATGAGGTGGTCGGCAGGCAGAACGACCATGGTCGAGTCCGGGTCCTGCCGCTGCAAGTACACGGCTGCCAGGCCGATGGCCGGTGCGGTGTTCCGGCCCACCGGCTCGAACGCAAGGCAAGCGCGCGGGCCGAGCTGCCTGCGCAACACCACCTCGAACTCGGCCGGCGCGACGAAGAGTTGCCGTTCCGGCGGACAGAGAGGACGGATCCGCGCGCTCGTTTCCTGGGTCAGTGAGTTCCGGCCAAACAGAGCTATGAACTGCTTGGGTAGGGTGCGCCGGCTCTTGGGCCAGAAACGCTCCCCCCTGCCGCCGCAGAGAATGACCGCATACAGGCTCATCATTCCTCCTCGTACGAGACCGAGCGCAGAAGGGCGCTCACAATCAGGCCGCCGACCCGCGTGCGGATGGAAACCGGTATCCGTTCCTTGTCGTCGCTCAGGTAGACTGTACCGAGTGGGCCACCGGCATTGGGCACTACCGCGATGCAGTCGAATACGCCGGCCGGCGTGCTCACCGTCTTCGCGGCCCGCGCAACCGCAACGAGTTGGTAGTTGCGCCGGTCAACGTGGAGCGCGGTCCGCACCGTGTCCCCGATCAACATCGGGAGAGTGCGGAAGTAGTACCAGGTCGTGAGCAAGTCGCGGGCGTCCGTTTGAACGGGAATGGTCTCACCACCCGAATAGCGGACGACCGACCGGTCGAGGTCGAAGTCCGCGCTCCATTCGGCGCGGTAGTTCGGCTCGCGCGTCCGCTTGTACGACCGGAGCGTGACCATGTCGGAAGCCCGGCACCAACTCTCAAGCCGGTAGTTCGCCCAGAACAGCCAGGAAAATGAGCGCGTCAGTTCCAGGTCTGCCCGGAAATGCCAGCACTCTGTTGTCCCGACCGTCTCCGGTTCCAGCGTTTCGAGCACGAGCGTGCCGAGCGGCACCGGGCCGTAGCGCAGGCCGTAGTCGAGCCGTTCGCCCGGAACGGCGGCGATGGCCAAGGCGAGAAGAACGGATAGCATTGGCCAATCATAGAACCGCCCGGCGAATAGTCAAGGATACGGTCGCCTCCGCTGCGCGCGTCGAGCCGCGGACGTGTAACTCGCGCGCCTGCAAAGGCTTGTCCTCTCTTGTCCCAGCATTCCTTGACAGTCTTGTGCCGTCCGGTAGAATCCCGTGATGGCAATCACCCCGCTCGACATCAGGAAGAAGACCTTCACGGCCAACCGGCACGGCCTATCCAAGACCGAGGTCGACGAGTTCATCGAAGAGGTCGCCACGGAAGTGGAAAGCCTGCGCAAGGAACGCGCGCAACTGACCGAAAAGGCGCAAGAGCTCACCAAACGCACTGAAGCATACGAGAAGACCGAGCAACTACTGAAGGACACGCTGGTTACCGCTCAGAAGGCAACCGGCCAACTGCGCGAGGACGCGAAGAAGGAAGCCGGACTGGTCATCGAGAAGGCGAAGCTCGAGGCGGAGCGCATCAAACGCGATGCGGAGCAGCAGATCCGAAACGTCGGCGATGAGGTGCGGGCGCTCGAGGCGAGGCGCTCGATACTGAGCGACGAGATTGCGGCCGTCGCCCGGACGTACCTGGCGATGGCGGAACGGATGAGGGACAGGAAACCGAATGCTGAAGCAGCAGATAGCGCAAAGCGTCCAGGCGATAAGAACTAAGACCGGCTTTCGGCCCGAACTCGGCATCATCCTCGGCACCGGGCTCGGCAAGCTGGCCCAAGACGTCAAGGCCGATGCTGCGATTCCCTACGAAGAGATACCCCATTTCCCGGTTCCGACCGTAGAAAGCCATCGCGGCCGGCTGATCCTCGGCACTCTGAACGGACGCGCGGTCGTGGTCATGCAGGGCCGTTTCCATTTCTACGAAGGCTACGACCCGCAGCAAATCACCCACCCGGTGCGGGTGATGAAGGAATTGGGCATTCACACGCTGATAGTGTCCAACGCGGCGGGCGGCGTGAACCCGCAGTTCAGGGCCGGCGAAGTGGCGGTCATCACCGACCATATCAATCTAACCGGCCAGAACCCGCTGCGCGGGCCGAACGACGACTCGCTCGGGCCCCGGTTCCCGGACATGTGCGACTGCTACGAGCCGGCGCTGGTGAGGCTGGCGCTCGACACCGCGCTCAAGCTCGGCATCCGGCTTCACCCTGCTGTCTATGCGTGGGTCACCGGCCCGAACCTTGAAACTGGGGCGGAGTACCGCTACATCCGGACTATCGGCGCTGACATCGTCGGCATGTCAACCGTGCCGGAGGTCATCGTGGCCCGGCACGCCGGCCTGCGCGTGCTCGGATTCTCGGTCATCACCGATATGGGCCTGCCCGATGCAATGAGACCGGTTGACCTGCCGGAAGTGCTGAAAACGGCTGCGCTGGCCGAACCGAAGCTGACCGCAATCGTCAACGAGGTAGTAAGACTCATATGAACCATCTCCGTAGGCTTGCTCTCATCGTCCTGGTACTCGCTGCCGGCTGCCCGAAGCGCGCCCAGATAGCGCCGCCCCTACAGGACGCCCAAGAGGCCATTGACCAGGCAACCGGCGACCTCGAAGCCAGGCGCTACCGCCAGGCCGAGGACCGGTTCACCTTCATTATCTTCAACTTCCCGGGCTCGCGCCAGGCCTCGGACGCGCAGTACTACCTTGCCGAGGCGTACTTCCGGAGCGCGGACTACATCCAGGCGCAGAGCGAGTTTGACTTCTACCTCAGGAGCTTCCCGAACGGCCGGTTCCAGGAAGAAGCCACGTACAAGCTCGCGGTCTCCTATCTGAAGTCCGCCCCAGGCCACGTCCGCGACCAGGCCCGGGCGCTCAAGGCCCGTCAGGTTATCGAGGAATTCCTCGACGCGTATCCCGATTCACCGTTACGCAGCCAGGCCGAGCAACTGCGTGGCGACGTCGATGAACGTCTGGCACTGAAGGAGTTCGACGCAGCCCGGATCTACTACATTTCCGGCGAGTACAAATCAGCGCTCGTCTACTACGACTACGTCCTGGAGACCTACCCCACCGCGCGGTGGCCGGGTCCGGAGAGGTACCGGCTTGGGGTCTGCCTGCTCGAGACTGCGGACAGCGCCAAAGCGCGGGTTGTATTCGGCGAGATCGTGTCCGGCGACTACGCACCCGCCGTCAAGAAGCTGGCCCGCACGCGCCTCAGCCGACTCCACTGACGTGCCGCTGCGACTCGGTGTGTTCGGCGGCTCGTTCAACCCGATTCATCTCGGCCACCTGCTCGTAGCCGAAGACGTCAGGCGCCGGTTGCGCCTGGACCGGGTCCTTTTCGTCCCGACCTGCCGTCCCCCGCACAAACACGGACCCATGACTCATTACCACCATCGACTGGCGATGACGAGACTGGCGATTGCCGGAGAACCCGGGTTTGAGCTGTGCCGGATTGAGGAACTCCGGCCCGGCCGATCATACACGGTTGACACCCTTGCCCGGCTCAAAGTGCTGTATCCCGGCGCCGCGCTCTGTCTTGTTCTCGGTTCGGACCAGTACCAGGAGATATCCGGATGGTACCGTCCGCAAATGCTTGCCCGGCTCGCCCGCCTCGTCGTGATGAGCCGCCCCGGAACCGCGCAACCGGCCCTGTTTCCCGGGCACGACCCGAGACGGGTGCTGTTCCGCGCTGTTATCCAGGTCGCAGTCTCGGCAAAGCTCGTGCGGGCAAGGCTTGCCAAAGGCCATTCTGTCCGGTATATGTTACCTGTGAAGGTCAGTGAATACGTGACACGGCACCACCTCTACCGACGCCCGAAGGTCTCGGCCGGGTGAGCCCGGTGCCGGCAGCAGATTCAAGACAAACCGCATAAGGGCAATTGCCCAAAGGAGAACTGATGTTCGGAACCGCTTTCGCCCAGACCCCGGCCCCGGCTGCGCCCGCTGCCGGTGGCGGCCTCAATTCGATACTCGGGTTCCTCCCGATTATCCTGATATTCGCCGTGCTCTACTTCCTGATGATCCTGCCCCAGCAGCGTCGCCAGAAGAAGCACACCCAGATGCTCGAGCAGATCAAGCGTGGAGACCGCGTGGTCCTCGGGGCCGGCATCCATGGTATCGTGTCGAACGTCAAGGAACAGACCTTCCTGGTTAAGGTGGCCGAGGATACCGAGCTCGAAGTGGACAAGAGCGCGGTCAGCTACAAGTTCGGCACAGAGAAATAGCTCCATGACCCGCCCGGCCGGAAGGAACCGTCGAGTGGTCCTCTACGGCCATCCCGCCCTCCGGACGAAGTCGCGACTCATCGCCGAAATCACGCCCGAACTCGTGCAGTTCCTCGAAGACCTGAAAGCCAGCATGTTGACCCATGACGGCATCGGCCTTGCCGCCAACCAGGTCGCCGAACCGGTCGCCGCCGTTGCCATCAACCCATGCGCGGCCGACGTCGACCGGGAACCCTACTGCATCTTGAACCCGCAGGTTGCCGCCACCGAGGGACTGATTGAGGCGGAAGAAGGCTGTCTGTCCCTGCCTGGCTTGTTCGATTTCCTGCCGCGGCCGGAGTTCGTCCGCGTCACCGGCATGGACGAAGACGGCCGGCCGATAACGGTCGAGGGAACCAGGCTGCTGGCCCGGGCGATGCTGCACGAGATTGACCATCTGGACGCAGTCCTGTTCGTGGACCGCCTGAGCGAATCCCGGCGCCGGATGTTCAGCACCCGACTCAAGGAACTGGAAACGCAAGAGGCCTCGCAGTGCGCGTAGCCTTCTTCGGCACTTCGGAATTCGCAGTCCCGGCCCTGCGAGCGCTCGTAGAACGCGGTCATCAGGTCGGCCCGGTCGTCACTGCCCCGGCCAGACCCAGCGGCCGGGGCCGCAAACTGGTTCCCAGCCCCGTAGAAGAGGAAGCGCGCGCGCTGGGTCTGGCGATTCTCGCTCCGGAAGACCCGAATGACGATGCGTTCCTGAAAGACCTGGCCGCACATCGGCCCGACGTCGCGGTCCTGGCCGCGTACGGCTGCATTCTTAAGGCCCCTTTGCTGCGCCTGCCCCCGCGCGGCTTCCTGAACATCCACCCCTCGCTGCTGCCAAGCTACCGGGGAGCAGCCCCGATACAGCGCGCCGTACTCGCCGGCGAACACGAAACCGGTGTAACCATCATTGTGCTGTCTGAGCAGGTTGACGCCGGCGACATCGTCAAGCAGGTCACCGTTGCCATCGGCCCGGACGAGACCGCTGGCGAGCTCTCGCACCGGCTGGCAGCGACCGGCGCCCGACTGGTGCTGGAAGCTTTGACGCGGCTGGAGAAAGACACCGGCAGCCGGACCCCGCAGGACGCGGGACTCGCGACCCGCGCCCCGAAAATCGGCAAGTCTGAGCGCAACATCGACTGGCGCGAGGCCGCTCAGCGGATTCACAATCGCATCCGGGCCCTGTCGCCTGAGCCCGGCGCGGTCACGTCATTTCGAGAACGACGCATCGTCCTGCTCCGCTCGCGATTGCACGAAACTCCCGAACACGGTGAGCCCGGACTGCTGCTTCTACAACACCAGGGCCTGCTCGTCGCCACCGGCGGCGGGGCCATCGAGATTGCCGAACTCAAACCCGAGGGCAGCCGGGTCCAAACCGGCGCGGATTTCCGTAACGGACACCGGCCGGTTCCCGGTGAGAGACTGGTTTCGGCATCATGAAGCACGCGAAGCAGCGTCGGCATCGCGGCATCCTGGCCGTGCTCATCGCCGTGCCGGCCCTCGTCCTACTCGTTGTCATTCTTAACTGGGTTGTGATGCCGCTGGTCGTGGGCCGCGGGCGGGAAGCGACCGTGCCCAATGTTGTCGGCATGGACCGGTTTGCCGCCGAGGAATCACTACTCAAGGCCGGGCTGCGCCTCGGCGAGGTACGGAGCATGTCGAGCGCAACGGTACCTCCTGACCATGTTGTAACCCAGCATCCGGATCCCGGACAGCGGGTCAAGTTGGGACGCCAGGTTCACCTTGACGTGAGCCGGGGCGGGTCCCGGCTCAAGGTCCCGCACGTCGAAGGGCTCAACCTGGCTCGGGCTACGGCTCTGCTTTCCGAATCCGGCCTCTCAGTCGCCGGCGTCGAGTCGTTGCGCACTCCCAGCCTGCCGCCGGGCCAGATCGTGGCAACCCGTCCGCCGGCCGGCGTCGAGGTAGACGAAGGTGAGCGCATCTTTGTCCAGATTGCCGCCCGGGTCGGCAACTTCCCGATGCCCAATCTCGTCGGCATGAGTCTGGAAACCGCGCAGGGAATAGTAGCCTCGCAGGGCCTCACCCTCGGCGAGGTCAAACGCGCCCCGAGCGACGAACCGACAGGCAACGTGCTGATACAGTATCCCGAGGAAGGCATGACGGTCCGCGACCTTGACACGGTAAGCCTGATAGTGGCTGCCCCAACCGGAAAGAAATGAAAGTCGCGGCGTCAATACTCGACTGCGACTTCCTCCACCTGTCGGTTGAGCTGGAGGCGGTTACAGAGGCCGGCGCTGATGCAATCCACCTCGACGTGATGGACGGACACTTCGTCCCCAATCTGAGCTTCGGCGTGCCGCTGGCGCGAGCCGTGCGCCGGGCCGTGACCGTACCGGTTCACTCGCACCTGATGGTCAGCGAACCGGAGTGGCTGATTGAGAGATTTCTCCCCTATTCCGACCTTATCATCTTCCACATTGAGGCTGCGGAAATGCCCGCGCAGTGCCTGGAGACCATCCACTCGGCCGGCAAGGCTGCCGGCATCTCGCTCAATCCCAATACGCCGGTCGAGTCCTTGAGACCCCTGGTTGCCGAGGTCCAGGACGTGCTCGTGATGAGCGTGTACCCGGGGTTCGGCGGCCAGGAGTTCTCTCCCGAGTCACCGGGCCGCATCCGCGAGGTCGCGCGGTTGATCAAAGAGACCGGTTCGAACGCGACGATCTCGGTAGATGGCGGCCTCAATCCGCGGAACTGCGCGATCGTGGCCGCGGCCGGCGCACAGGTGGCCGTCTCCGGAAGCGCCATCTTCCACAGCCCTGACTACGCTGCGGCAATCAAGGCATTGAGATGTTCGACGCCCTGACCGGCCGCTTCACCCAGCTTCGCCGAAAACTGCTCGGCTACGGCCGGCTGACCGACCACGAAATCTCTCAGGCCCTCCGCGAAGTGCGCACCGTACTGCTCGAAGCCGACGTCAACTACAAGGTCGTCGGCCACTTCGTCCGCTCGGTCGAGACCCGGCTCAAAGAGAAAGACATCGCGGCCAGCCTCAAGCCCGGCGAGCTCATCGGCGCGACCCTGTACCAGGAGCTCGTCCAGTTGCTGGGCGGGACAACCGCCAAGCTCGACTTAAGCGCCAGCCCCGCGGTCATCTCCCTGGTCGGGCTGCAGGGCACCGGCAAGACCACCTTTGCCGGCAAGCTCGCCTACAAGTTCCGAAATCGGAAACCCCTGCTCGTCGCGTGCGACCCCAAACGGCCGGCCGCATCCGAACAACTCCGGTCGGTCGCCGAGCGCGCCAACTGCGATTTCTACCCGGTGTCGAACGACATCGTCGCGACCTGCCTGGCCGCGCTCAAGCAGGCCCGGGACCGCGCCAACGGGATTGTGGTCTTCGACACCGCGGGCCGGCTGCACATCGACGACGACCTGATGAACGAACTGGCCGCGGTTCAGGACAAGGCGCGGCCGCATGCCAGCCTGCTTGTACTCGACGGCATGGTCGGGCAGGACGCGGTCAACCAGGCAGAGCAGTTCAACACCCGGCTCAAGCTGACCGGCTGCTGCTTCACCAAGCTCGA
>JAPLUO010000252.1 GCA_026397595.1 Caldifarciminota bacterium | reverse complement strand
GAGTCCCGACCCGAGCCCGAGCATTGCGTCGCCGCGGGTGGCACTTGACGACGGTCTTCAGGACCCCGACGGCCTCAGGACAGAGGCGGCGGAGAGAAACAACGTCGCGAAAACGACGATCCTGCATGATTGTAGTACAGTAGGTGTCCGCGAGCGAAGCTCCTTGGATTGCGGCAGCAAGGCTGCCGCCTTTCCGGGTTGGGCCGACCGGGTCGGAAAAGCGGGAGCTGCGCTCCCGCACTCCAAAGCGCTGGACGCGCCGCGGTCCGGGACAGTCCCCAGGGCTTCGGTAATGCCCCGCGTCGTGCTGCTGGCGCTCGTTCTGGCCGGAAGCGCGCTCGGGTCCCTCTGCGTGTGGCGACAGCCGGATGCGGACATATCCGGTATCTTCGGCTCGGGCAGCTACAAGACCGTGTTCGCGGACATCACCGATTCCATGAAGCTGAGGATTGAGAAGCGGCTGGGCACGACGCTGGACGCGGACGAGACCCAGTTCAAGTACTTCCCGGTGTTCAAGGGCACGAAGCGGGTCGGGACAGTGATGACCCACGCGGGCAAGGGGCAGTTCGGGGCCATCGAGGTCGTCGTGGCGGTGGTCGAGGGCGACTCCGGGCCGATCATCAAGGCAGTGCGGATTCAGCGTGACCGGGAAAAGGCCAAGGCTGCGCTGCGCGGCAAGGAGTTCCTGGGTCAGTTCAAGGGCAAGGGTCTGACCGACGCGTTCAAGGTCGGCGAAGACATCGAGACCGCGGCAAAGGGTGCGGAGAAGGCTTCACAGGCGGTAGCGACGGCGGCGCGGAAGCTGCTCATCGTATACGACGAGCTGGGACGACCGTAGCAGGAATGGAAATGAGGATGCTTACCACTAAGACACAAAGACACGAAGACGGACAAGCGTGTCACCCCGAGGGAGTCAGACGAGTCGAGGGGTCTCTCAGGCGAGATTCCTCTACTCCGCTTCGCTCCGGTCGGAATGACAGCCTCGTGACTTGGTGCCTTTGTGGTTATGTTTCCTGACCGGGTAGCACAATGAGCTTCATCAAGTTTGCCCTCAAGAACCTCTTCGCCCACAAGACGCGCACGATACTGACGCTGGGAAGCATGACCGTGGCCGTTGCTGTCCTGTTCACGCTGGTGTCGTTCAACCGTGGGTACGAGAAGGCGCTCAAGACCCAGTTGCAGGGCATGGGCATCCACATGATGGTTGTGCCGGTCGGGTGCCCGTACGAGGCGGCGTCGCTCATCCTCAAAGGCGGCAGGATTCCGAGCTACCTGCCGGCAGACGTGCTGAAGGAAGTCCAGGCGATTCCTGAGATTGACGTGGCCGCGCCCACGTTCATGAGCGCCATCGTCCGTCCCGAAGAAGGCCGGACCGACATCTATGTCGGGATTGATTCGAGCACGCTGCGGCTGAAGAACTGGTGGAAGCTGAAGGGCAAGTTCCTCGCGAAGCCGAACGACGTGATACTCGGCAGTGACGTGAAGTTGATTGAGCTTTCGAACATCGGCGACCAGATTTACATGCCGGAAAAGGACATGACTCTCGACGTGGTCGGCGAGCTTGAGCCGACCGGCAACGAGGACGACGGCTTCTCTTACATTCCGCTCGCGACCGCGCAGGCGATGTTCGACCAGCCGGACAAGCTGACCGGCATCTCAATCCGGCTGAAGAACCCGGACGACGCGCCGATTGTTTCCTCAAGACTCGGCAAGATCAAGGGCGCGGAAGTGATTACCATGGGCGAGCTGCTTGGCACGATGATGACCCTGATGGGCTCGGCCAAGTCGCTGCTGCTTTCGATTGTCCTCATCATTATCATTATCTCCGCGCTCGGCGTGCTGAATACGGTCCTGATGTCGGTGTTCGAGCGAACCCGAGAGATTGGCGTGATGCGGGCGACCGGCGCTTCTCAAGCCCACATCTTCGGGCTGGTCTGGCTCGAGACCTTGATGCTCTCGCTGCTCGGCGGAATCGGCGGGCTCGGGCTGGCCCTGGTCGGCGCGCGAGCGCTCGAGAGCCTGGTCAAGCGATTCCTGCCGCTCGCGCCCAAGGGCAGCGTGATCGCGCTGGAGCCGGGCAGCTTCCTTCTGATTATGGCGTTCGTGCTCGGCATCGCGGTCGTGGCCGGCTTCTATCCGGCGCTCCGGGCCGCAAGGGCAAAGCCGATTGAGGCACTCAGAAGTGAATAGAATACAAGTGGTCGAGTGGTCCAGTGGTCAAGTGTCCGGAACGCCGGTTCCGGGCCGGCTCCTCACTAGGTCACTAGATCACTGGAGCACTGGAGCACTTTTCTCAGAAGTGGTCATGTGGTCTAGTGGTCAAGTGCACGGACGTGAAGCGTCCGTCTGCTTCCCCACTGGGTCACTAGATCACTGGACCACTGGAGCACTTTCCTCATGATTTGGTTCTCCCTCGCCTTCAAGAATCTGATTCGACGCAAGACGCGCTCGATCCTGACCGTGCTCGGCGTTGCCATCGCCATCGCCGTTCTCTACTCCCTGTTCCAGTTCCAGCAGGGCTACCAGTCGCGGCTGAAGGGCGAGCTCGGCGCACTCGGCGCGCATGTGATGGTCGTACCCAAGGGCTGCCCCTACGAGGCTGCGACGATTGCGCTCCACGGCGGCAAGTGGCCGCGCTACATGGACGAGAGCCTGCTTCCCAAGGTGAAGGCGAATCCGGGTGTGGCTGAAGCCGCGGGCGTAATCATGGATGCAGTCTTCGCCCCGGGCAACAAGAACGTCATCCTCCTGGGCATTGACGAAGACTACATGAAGCTCCGGCCGGCCTGGCACATCAACGGCCACTGGTTTGACTCCGATTCCAGCGTGATACTGGGATCGACCTCGGCCCAGGAAGCCGGGCTGAAGCCCGGTGACTTCTGGACGGTTCCGGAAAAGAACGTCCGTCTGCACGTGGTCGGCGTGCTGAACCGCACCAACACCCAGGACGATGGGTTCGTATTCCTACCGCGCAAGACCCTGCAGAAGATTTCCGGGCTTGAAGGCAAGCTCGTACTCATCCTTATCAAGGCGAAGCACGTGGACCAGACTGACGCGCTGGTCGCTTCACTCAAGGCCGACGAGGTGGACATGAACGTCTTCCCGCTGACAGAACTGCTTGGCACGATCGGCGCGCTGATGGCAAGCACCAAGGTGTTCGTTTCCGCCATCATCTTGATTGCGGTCATCCTGGGCGGGGTCGGCGTGCTCAACACGGTGCTGATGGCCGTGTTCGAGCGGACCCGTGAAATCGGCATGATGAAGGCGATGGGCGGGTCGCGGGGCGACGTGTTCAAGCTCGTCTGGGCCGAGACGATTCTGACGACCGTGCTGGGCGGTGTGTCTGGCGTGGTTATCGCGCTGGTTTCGTCGCGGCTGGTCGAGGCGCTCATCCGCGGCATGATTCCGTATGCGCCCAAGGGTTCGCTCATCGGGTTCTCGCTTCCGACCATGGCCATGTGCGTCGTCCTGTCGCTCGTGCTCGGGCTCGTCGCGGGGTTCTATCCCGCGTTCCGCGCCGCGAGCGTGAAACCGGTCGAAGCGATAAAGGCGGAGTGAGCATCATGGAAATTGCATCAACCTGCGACGTCAAGCCGGCGGTAAATGCCAAAGGGTTGGTCCGCACGTACAGCCGCGGCGCCGAGAAGATACAGGCGCTCAAGGGTATTGATCTGGACATTCAGTGCGGCGAGTTCGTCGGCGTTGTCGGGCATTCGGGAGCGGGCAAGACTACGCTACTTAACCTCATCGGGCTGATGGACCGGGCGACTGAGGGCAGCCTGAGTGTGCTCGGACACGACACTGCCCGGCGCGGAACCAGGTTCGACGCGCTCCGGCGC
>JAPLUO010000012.1 GCA_026397595.1 Caldifarciminota bacterium | reverse complement strand
GTGGCTCGGTAACTTGCTCCCGCTGGCTTCATAGCTTCGGTTACCCTGACCATGCAGCGTTCACTATTGAGGCGGCTGCCAGCCTTCCTCAAGCCGGACTCTCACCGGCTGGACAAACCAAGCTTTTCTCGGCGCACTCATGTATCCTCCTTTTGCTGATGAGTTGACCCATTGACCTTCGCCCGTTCCACCCCAAGTAGTCGAAGCCGTGGCCGGGGGTCATCGGAGAACCGGACGTTGCACATCCCCTTCGGTTCTCAAGGCCATCATACCCCCCCTGCCCCGGTTGTCAAATGAAATCTGACAGGCTATTTCGGGTCACAGTAAGAAGCTCCGGCGCTCATCGCGAGCATCTCTTCTTTGCAGGATCGAGCCGCCTTATCAGGGAAGCGATCAGCATTCAGGGCCGCTAGCCGTAAGCTGTCAGCCGTTGGCTGTCAGAGGGTCATGCTCGCGCCAGGCCCGGCTTGACACCTGAAGTCCCGGTGAAGCTCCCGCTATTTCGGGACTTGCCAACGTCCTGGAACGGGAGCGCCTCGGGCCTGCGGCCAGGGTTACTTACGCCTGAGTTGCCGGTCGAGACCTTCGAGGGCCAACTCAGCGAACTTGCGGGCCTGCTCTTTGTCCGCCCGGTCTTTGAGCGCATCGGACAAGACCTTCTCCCGCTCAGGCGACCCGGGCTGAGTGTCGTAGGCATCGCTGGCCAGCACGGTGAGCCACAAGTACCAGGAAACACCCTCTCCGGCCGGGCGGTCTTTCGTCTGAATCACCGCCATCACCGGGCCCAACCCCTCGCCGATGTTCGCCTGCCGGGCAATCTGCGCCGCTTCAATCGGGTCCCGTTCCAACTTCTTCGGCCTGCGTTTCAGGATGATCCTCGCGCGCGGCGACATAGGAGCGAACCCGCCGGTCGTCTCCATTGCCCGAAAGAGCTCGGCCACGCGGTCGCGCACCAGCCGCACCTTCTCCTCGGGCAGGACGTGCTCCACGATGCCATCGCCGATTACACGCGCCATCCGTCTCACACGCAGCCGCTGCTCTTTTCCACGCGTAGAGGTAAGCGCGCCCCACACCTTTCTCGCAAACCGGTCCACGAACTGCCGCTCCGTAAAGGCGAGCCCGGGACCGACCTCATCGAGCAGGTACTTCACGAATATGTCCAGCCGCTTACGGCGGCTCGCCGCCGCTGCCAGATTCAGCACGCGCTTCACCCGCTCTTCCGAAGAAAGCGGCGACTTGCCCGAAGCCCGCCGCGCCACGGTTGTCTTGATGTCGTACTTCAGGGCCTGGTTACCAATCTTCACCGGCAATGCTTCGGTCACTCTCGTCACTGCTTGCCGTCCCCGCTGCTCGACCGGCCGGGGTTTCGCGGTGTACGCATCCAGCAGGTCGGCAAGGTCGGCGAAGCTCGCCCGGCACGCCCGCAGGTAATCGGCCACGAGCCCGAGTCCGGGGTTCTCGTACCGACCGGTCTCAAGCTTCGCCACCAACGAATGGGCCCAGTCGGAACTCACAAGCTTGGCCAACTCCGCCTGCGTCAGTCCGGCCCGCTCACGCAGAGCTCGGAGCCTCTGGCCCAGCTCCTTGGTCACCTGGAATCGGTCCTTTGGGCTACTCATTCTGGCGTCACCAGATGTACATTATAGTGTACATTCCGCCGACCTCCAGCAAATGCCCTAACTCCTCTATTCTCAATTCACTATTCACGATTCCCGCGAAAACCACTCCCCTGCTCCCAGGGCTGCAATCGAATAAGGTTTAGGTTAAGGTTTAGGTTGAGGTTTTGGCTGAACTTTGAGGCGAGCATTTCGCTGAGCCTTCAGACGAGCAATGCCGCGAGCTTTGACCCGAGCTTGTTTCGAAGCTTGTCGCGAAGCGATGGCGGAAGCTGTTGAACGAGCTTTGGCCCGAGCTTTCGCCTGCGCCCTGAAACAAGCTATTGAGGGAGCTTTCTATGGAACTTTGAAGGAAGCCTTGCGGCGAGCTTTGGAAAGAGCTTTCCACGAGGCGGTTTGCGGATGGCGGTTGCCCGGAGCTGCTAGCCGCCGGGCATGAGCTGCCCGCGGTCGTAGCCCATCAGCCGGTACAGGCCGCCGAACAGGACCAGCACGACAATCGGCAGGAGTTCGTAGTAGACGCGCATCTCGTCCACGTTGCCGAATAGCCACGTGAGCACGAAGAGTGGAACTGCAATCCAGAACGCATCCTTCAGGAACTGAGGGGCTTTCTTGAGCGTGAACAGGGAGGCGACGAAGCCAAGGACGTAGAGCAGGTTGAATCCCGTCGGCAGTACGAGCCAGTCGGTCACCGGCCGGAACCGGAACCAGTTGCCCGGCACGCCGATGACCTGCGCATTGCGGAAGAGGTGGAGCGCTATCGGCTCGCCCGGGTTGTTCCTGAACGACCAGAGCAGGAGGCCCCGCACAACCAGCCAGAAACCGACCTGCAGGCCGATGCCCACGACCAACTGCCTGGGCTTGCGCTTGTGCGCTTCTGAAACCGCCCAGACCAGCGTCAGCAGCAGCGCGGTCTCTTTGTTCAGCACGCAGACCGCAAATACCAGCGCGTAGAGCCGGAACCGGCGCGCGGCGATGAGCGCGAGCCCGAGCGTGAACAGGGACAACGCGGGCAGGTCGTAGAGCATGCTGCCGTAGCCGTAGAACCCGGGCAGGGCGAACAGGGCAACGACCGGAATCACGTCCAAACCCGGGGCGGGCGCATCGAGCGTCAGCCGCGCAAGCCACCAGAGGGCGAACGCAAACCCGATGGCAAACAGCAGCAGGACGTTCTTGGCGATGGTGAACTCGAAAGGATACTGGTAAAGCCAGAGCGGTTTGCCGTCGCTGGTCAGCGAGGGCCGAACGCTTTCCTCTATCTGGGCCCTTGCGGTCGGCGGTGTCACGGCGACTGCCGCCCGTATCAGCCAGGGCACGAGCACGCGGGTCACGAATGGCTGCGGCGCGCGACCGTAGACCATGTTGCCGAAGAAGTCCTCTCCGCCCATGCCCGGCTTCATGTTGGCGAGACCCGGGTAGCGAATGAACTCGGAAACCGTGAAACTGGCCACGGTCGAATACAGCAACAGGAGGACAAGCACTCTGAAGACGGTAGGTCTGGAGTTCCGCGCGCGGGCCGCGGTCGGGATGGGTTCATTCACGTCGGTCATTTACGTTGCTAGTAGGATATTCTCGCGACGGCAGGAGTCAAACCACGCGCTCCGCGCAAGTTTCCAGATACCAGTTTCCAGTTCCCAGTAACAGAAGCCGGCCTCGGCGTCCGCATTCCCACTTTGCCATTTCCCCTTTCTCCTTTGAACTTGAGCCCACTTGGCGGTTCAAATCCGGCTTCCCGCCCCTCAGTCGTCGCGTGTAGACGGAAAGCACGCGCTTGCGCGCCGGATTGGACACAAGATTGTTCTTGACAATCCAAATCTGTCCGCTAAAAAGATACAGGAGTATATCGAAAATGGCTAATCGCGAACTGATGTGCCTCGAATGTGGCCACACATTTGAGGTCTATACATCCTCGGACGACGAGGACGAAGAGCTCGAAGCAGAGTGCCCGGTCTGCGGCAGCGTGGACACGACGCGCACCTACGACGAGGACACCGAAGTTGATGAAGAGGACCTCAAAGAGGACAAGGACTCAGACGACTCGGACGACCTGAAAATCAACCTCGACGATGAGTAGGCGCTCGGGGAAAGTCACAAGTTCCAAGTCAGAATTCCAAAGTCCGGAGTCCGGAGTCGAATCTCCGTCCTCATTTCCGCCCGGACTTGGCCTTTCGTCCTCTCCCCTTCTCCGACTTTGGCATTTCCCCTTTCCACTTCTCCAACTTCGCCTCCTGCCCCATGCCGCCCGACTTTGCCATTTTCCCCTTTCCTGACTTCGCCTCTTGCCACACGGCTTCCATCTCATCCAGGCTGACCTGGCCCAGTTCCCGGCCCCGGGCAGCGAAATGCTCCTCGACGTACCGGAACCGTTTCCTGAACTTGGCGTTCGCGTCCTTGAGCGTGCCTTCGGCATCAACGTCGAGATGACGAGCGAGGTTCACCAAAGCAAGGAACAGGTCGCCAAGTTCCTCTTTGATTCGCGGGCGGCTCTTTCTGCCCCGGGCGAGCTCCTGCCGTAGCTCGGCAGTCTCCTCTTCGACCTTGTCGAGCACCTGCTCCGGCTTGTCCCAGTCAAACCCGACCCTCCGGCATCGCTCCTGGATGAGCTGGGCCTGCTGCAGGGCAGGCATAGCGACCGGGATGCTTGAGAGCAAGCCGCCGGCCTTCTTGTGCTTCCGCTTAATCTGCTCCCAGTTGGCCAGCACCTCCTCGGCGTCGCGCACTTTGGTCGTGCCGTAGATGTGCGGGTGCCGCTGCTTGAGTTTGGCGACAATCCCCTTGAGGGAATCCTCAAGCGTGATGCCGAATTCCTTGCCGGCAACGTCGGCAAGGAACAGTCCCATGAACAGGTAGTCGCCGAGCTCCTCGGCAATCGCGGCCTTGTCGCGCTTGCGCAAAGCCTCGTCCAGCTCATAGGTCTCGCTAAGGATGAGCGGCCGGGTCGAAGCGACGGTCTGCTTCCGGTCCCACGGACAGCAGCGGCGCAGAAGGCGGATGACTTCCATCAGTTCGGAAAACATGCCCGAGTCTAAGCCCACAAGTGCCAAAGGTCAAACTCGGAAATGACAAAGTCTAAGGGACAAGCAAGCAGGGACTTCGTCATTTCCCCTTTCCCCTTTCGTTGGGCATTAGTAATTGGCAATTGGTCATTCCTGCGCCTCCATTCTCCTTGACTTTTCCGCGCATGACGCTACCTTTTAGCCTGATGTTACCGGGCCGAACGTCGAAGATACCGAAATACAATCAGCTCTACTGCCTCCCGCCGTCTTCGACCGCCGGCCGCATAAGTTTCAAGGAGACCATTTAATGAAATCTGACCTGTTAGCGAAAACCGACCCGGAAGTGTTCGAAGCAATCCGCAAGGAAACTAACCGGGAGCACAACAATCTCGAACTCATCGCCTCCGAGAATTTCTGCTCCGAGGCGGTTTTGGCGGCGCTGGGCTCGGTCCTGACCAACAAGTACGCCGAAGGCTACCCGGGCAAACGCTACTACGGCGGGTGCAAGTGGGTTGACGTGGCTGAGAACCTGGCCATCGACCGGGTGAAGCAACTCTTCGGCTGCGACCACGCGAACGTCCAGCCCCATTCCGGCACCTCGGCCAACATCGCCGCGTACCTGACCCTGGCCAAGCCCGGCGACACCATCCTCGGCCTGAGCCTGAGCCACGGCGGCCACCTTTCGCACGGACATCCGCTCAATTTCTCCGGCCGGTACTTCAAGGTTGTGCCGTACATGGTGGACAAGGAGACCGAGACGCTCGACTACGCCGCCATCCGCGCCCTCGCGCTGGAGCACAAGCCGCGCGTAATCGTATCCGGCGCGTCCGCCTACCCGCGCACGATTCAGTTCGACAAGTTCCAGGAAATCGCGGACGAGGTCGGCGCTGCTCAACTGGCCGATATCGCCCACATCGCGGGACTGGTCGTGACCGGCCTTCACCCGTCGCCCGTGCCGTATGCCGACATCGTGACCACGACCACGCACAAGACCCTGCGCGGCCCGCGCGGCGCTATCGCGATGTGCAAACAGAAGTATGCCGAAGACCTGGACAAGATGGTCTTCCCCGGCACCCAGGGCGGCCCGCTCGAACACTGTATCGCGGCCAAGGCGGTCGCGTTCAAGGAAGCCCTGTCCGATGATTTCAAGGTCTACCAGCAGCAGGTGCTGGCCAACGCCAAGGCACTGGCCGAGGCGATGACCGCATGCGGGTTCCGCATCGTCTCCGGCGGCACGGACAATCACCTGATGATGGTTGATCTGCGGCCCAAGAAGATTACCGGCCGCGACGCCGAGCGCGTGCTCGGTAAGGTCCGCATCACCGTGAACCGGAACACGATTCCGTACGACCCGGAGAAGCCGTTCATCGCCTCGGGCATCCGGCTCGGCACACCCGCGCTCACAACCCGCAACATGAAGGAACCGGAGATGAAGACGATTGCCGGGCTGATTGACCGGGCGGTCACGGCGCGGGACAACGAGGCCGAACTGGACAAGGTGAAGGCCGAGGTCGGTGAGCTGGTTAAGGGATTTCCGCTGTATGCCGAGCGCCGGGCCGAGTACCGGGCGCTCACCGAAGCTCCGAGCGCCGATCTCCGAGCTTCGAACTCCGGACCTCGGACTTCGGGTGGGGAGTAAACGATGCCGGCGCCATTGATTGCCGACCTCGCGGCCCGCGAAGTCCTCGACTCGCGCGGCAACCCGACAATCGAAGTCGATTGCATCCTCTCCGACGGCACCATGGGCCGCGCGTCGGTCCCCTCCGGCGCCTCGACCGGCAAGTATGAAGCGTGCGAGCTGCGCGACGGCGACCCGAAACGGTTCATGGGGCTGGGCGTCCTAAAGGCAGTAAAGAACGTCAACACCACGATTCGGCGCCGGCTGGTCGGCATGATTGCCACCAACCAGTACCGGGTCGACCAGGCGCTCAACGAGCTGGACCCGACCTCGAACAAAGGGAAGCTCGGGGCCAACGCCATCCTCGGTGTCTCGCTGGCGGTCTGCCGGGCGGCGTCAATCACGGCCGGCATCTGTGTCTACCGTTTTCTGGGCGGCGCCGGCACCATGGTCCTGCCCACGCCGATGCTGAACGTAGTCAACGGCGGGGTTCACGCCTCCAACAACCTCGATGTCCAGGAGTACATGATAGTCCCCGCCGGGTTCACGACGTTCCACGAGGCGTTGCGCGCCGCGGCCGAAACCTACCATCACCTGAAGAAGCTCATCCACAGCGCCGGAAAGCCGACCTCGGTCGGCGACGAGGGCGGCTTCGCGCCGGTGTTCCGCGACCACGAGGAACCAATGGAGTACATCGAGCGCGCAGTAACGAACGCCGGGTACCGTCTCGGCGACCAGATATTCATCGCGCTCGACGTCGCGTCCAGTGAGTCTTACCGCAAGGGCCTGTACCACTTCCGCACTCCGAAACCTCATAGTATGACTTCCGGCGAACTCATCGACCTATATGAGAAGTGGATCAAGAAGTTCCCGATCATATCCATTGAGGACGGGCTGGCCCAGAACGACCGGACCGGCTGGAAGAAGATGACGGAGAGGCTCGGCAGCCGGATCCAACTCGTCGGCGACGACATCTTCGTGACCAACACCAGCCGGCTGAAGCAGGGCATCCGCGACGGCATCGCCAATGCCGTGCTCATCAAGCCGAACCAGGTCGGGACGGTCAGTGAAACCCTGGACTGCGTCAAGGTCGCGACCGACTCCGGGTATCGCACTGTCATCTCGCACCGTTCCGGCGAAACGAGCGACCACTTCATCGCCGACCTCGCGGTCGCGGCCAACTCCGGCCAGATCAAGACCGGCGCGCCCTGCCGCAGCGAGCGCGTGACCAAGTACAACCGGCTCATCCGTATCGAAGAGGACGATGTTCTGCGGTACGCCGGCATGCTGACCCTGAAGCGATGAACTCAGGCCAGCCGATCCTGCAGCGGCTGCTGAGGGTCGCGATACTGGCCGTGTTCGTGGTGTTCGCGTTCTGGTTCCTGGGCGGGCCCAACGGGCTTTTAAGCATCGGGCGGCGCAAAGCCCGCGAGCGAAGACTCCGGGCCGACATCTCCGAGTTCAAGCAGCGGATTGAACAGCGGCAGCAGCGTCGGGACTGGCTTAGTAACCCGGACTCGGCGTCGCTGCGTGCCCGCGAGTTGCTGGGCGACCGGCCCGACGAGAAAAGGTTGAGGTAAAGGTCGAGGTTGAGACCGGCTCGACCTTAGCCTTAACCTTAACCTTAACCTTTCCTTAGCAAGACCTGGGGCCGGCCGGTTTCCGGGTGCTGCATCACAATCGGTTCTACGCCGTAAACGGCCCGAATCAACTCACAGGTAATCACGCGCTCCGGCACGTCACAGGCGGCCGCCCTGCCCTTGTCGAGCAGCAGGATTCGCGAACAGTAGAGCGCGGCAAGGTTCAGGTCGTGCGAAAGCAGAACGACGGTTCTCCCCTGCCGATTCAACTCAACAAGGATGCGGGCGATCATCTGCTGGTGGGCGATATCGAGGTGGGACGTCGCCTCGTCCAGCAGCAGGATCTTCGGCTCCTGGGCAAGCGCACGCGCCAGCACGACCCGCTGCCGCTCGCCGGCCGAGATGCCGTTGATGCGCTCGTCGCACAGGAATAGCGCATCGACGAATTCGAGGGCGCCCTCCACCACCTTCCGGTCCTGTTTGCCCGGGCTCTGAAACCTGCCCAGGTACGGATTCCGGCCCATCATCACGACGTCCTCAACGGTGTAGTCAAAGGCGAACGGGTTCTCCTGCAGAACCACGCCGATGGTCCGCGCCGCCTCGGCCCGTCCAATCGTACGCAGCTCCCGTTCGAGTATGCAGACCGAACCCCGCGCGGGCCGGAGCAGCCCGGCCGCGAGCTTCAGCAGCGTTGACTTGCCCGCCCCGTTCGGCCCGATGACGCCGAGGAACTCGCCGGCCGCAACCTCAAGGTTGAACCCGTCGAACAGCAGCCGTTCGCCGTACCCGAACGCGAGCCCGGACAGCTCGATTCCCTTCACAGCCGGCTCCTGAGCAGGTAGATAAAGAACGGCACGCCGACGAGCGCGGTGACGATGGAGAGCGGCAGCCCGCCGGGGACGATGTTGCGCGCCAGCACGTCCGAGAGCAGCAGGATTCCCGCGCCCGCCACAAATGACCCGGGTATCACGCGGCGGTGCGCTGGCCCGAACATCATCCGCACCAGGTGCGGCACCACCAGTCCGATGAAGCTGATTGCACCCGTGAAAGACACGACCATGCCCACGAGCAGCGACGACACCACGAACACGGTCATGGTGACGCGCTGGGTGTCAACGCCGAGCGTTTCCGCCGCCTCCTCGCCCGATGACATGACGTCGAGCGACCGGGACAGGGAGAACAGCCAGCCGCAGCCGGCGACCGAGAGCACAACAACCGCCCCGAACAGCCACACGGTTGTACCGGTGAACACCGTCCCGAGATGCCCCATCATCATGTACACGGCCTCACCCAGCGAACGCCGGCCGAGGATCATCGCAAGCATCACCAGGCTCGAAAGCAGGAAGCTCATGATGACGCCGGCCAGCACGAGCCCGGTAACCGTGACCCGGCCCCGCACTCGCGCCAGCGCGTAGACCACGAGCATCGTCACGAGCGCGCCGGCAAAGCCACCCAGCGGCGCGAACGCGCCGGCTGACCGGCCCAGCACCACGGTCAGGCTCGCGCCCAGCGCCGCCCCGCTCGCCACGCCCATAGTGAACGGGTCAGCCAGCGGGTTCTGAAGCAATCCTTGAAGGGACGCGCCCACGACCGCGAGCACGCCGCCGGCGACTATTCCCAGCGCCAGCCGCAGCAGCCGCAGGTTCATCACCGCGCCGACCCTGGTGCCGGCGAAACCGCCGGGCCCGACCGCGACCGACAGGATCGCCGCCGAAACGAACAGCAGGACCAGTCCGACCCAGACCGGGACAGGACGCCGCGGCATCAACTATTGCCCGGGATGGAGCAGCTTTGCCAACATGACCACACCCTCGACAATCCTGGGCCCGGGCCTGAAGAACAGGTCTTCGTCGAGCTGGTCGTACACCCGGCCCTGCCTGACCGCGTCGATGCCTCCCCAGCCGATGCGCCGTGCAACGTCCGGCGCGCGCATGTCCGGATGCAACAGCAGAATCACCTGCGGGTCAGCCGCGAGCACCGCCTCCGGGTCGACAACCGGGTACTCCTGTACCGACGGCGCAAAGACGTTCCGGCCGCCGGCCCGCTCCAGCAGTTCGTTGATGAACGTACCGCCGCCCGCGGTCATCAGCGGGGTCCCGGAAATCTCGACGTACACGCGCGGCGTGTCGGCAAACGCGGGAACCGAGTCCAGTCGCTGCCGCATCACCGCCACAAGACTCTCGCCCGACACCCTGCGGCCGAGCAGCCGCGCCACCGTGTCAATCTCGTGGAACACCGCCCGGACATCAGCCGGCCGGGAGACATAGACTGGTATCTTCATCTCGTTCAGCTTCGCAAGCAACTGCTGATGGATGGGCAGAGTGAGAAAGACAAGCCTGGGCCGGAGCGCGATAATTCGCTCCAGGTCCGGGCTCATGAAATCCCCGACCTTGTACACGCTCTTCGCTGCTTCCGGGAAGTCGCACTGGTTCGTATTGCCGACCAACACATTCCCGGCCCCGACCGCGTAGACAATCTCGGTCACGCTAGGCACCAGCGACACCACCCTCAACCCCGGCTGCACGCCCGGCTGCCTCGGGCAGGCCATAACCAAGAGAACGACGACTGTAAGGGCGAGCCTAGTCAGTCTCATCC
>JAPLUO010000076.1 GCA_026397595.1 Caldifarciminota bacterium | reverse complement strand
CTTCGTATCACAATATGTGTGCAGAGCCTGCGCAAGCTGGGCGGCACGAATGGAAGGCTGAGTAGATTTGACACCGGGCTGGCAAGTGATAAGCTGAAAGCGGAAAGGAGGCACTGGAGAGCGGTTTCTTTCATGGAAGGCACAAAGACACAAAGTCGGGTCCGACCGGAAATGCTCCGTGGTCGCTTGGCGTTCTTGGCGTCTTGGCGGTTCTATTCCGGGTCGCGGGACGCCGCGGGCGGGTGCGAGTTAGCGTCGGGCGCGGACGTGCGCGAGAAACAGGTGGTTAAGCCCGGGCAGTTCCTTGACCAGAAAGTCCTTGTTGCCTCCGGCCTTGAGCGCGGCCTCGATTGCCGCGAGGTTCTCTTTGGGCGCGACCTGCACGTCCTTGGAGCCGACAATCGCCAGCACCGGTTGCTTCAGTTTCATCAATGCCGGCCGCGGGTCGTAGCTCAGGAAATAGCGGAACCACGGGGAGAACACTTGTTTCACCTGCTGTTCGATTGCCTGGTCCGAAGAGTTCATGGCCTGGCTGTCGTTCGGGCTCATCTGCGCCATTGCCTGTTTGAGAAGTGGCCGGAGCTTAGCTGCTGCACCAGCGGTGTCCGGTTCTGTCTTGACGATATCCAGCATCTTGCGCTCGACGACGGCGTTCTTCGCCAGGGTCGAGTCGGCCGCGCCTTCGGCTTTGGCTACAAGCTGTGACTGCAGCATGATAATGGAATCGCCCGGCAGCCCCGTGCCGGCCATGAGCACGACAAATGCGACGTCATGGGCTTCGTTCGCCACAATCGGCGCAATCACGCCGCCCTCGCTGTGCCCGAGCAGGCCGATGTGCTCAGGGTCGATTTCCTTGCGGGTCTTGAGATACTCGAACTCGGCCAGCGCGTCGGTCGCAAGTTCAACGGTGGTAGCGGCACGGCTGTCCCCGCCGGATTTGCCGACGCCGCGGTCGTCACAGCGCAGTACCGCGATTCCCTGCCGGGTCAGGTAGTCGGCCAGCACCAGGAACGGCCTGTGACCGAAGACCTCCTCGTCACGGTTCTCCGGGCCGGAACCGGTGATGAGCACGACCGCGGGGAACGGGCTGCCGGTGTCGGGCATGGTCAGGGTTCCGCCCAGCGTGATTCCGGCCGCCTTATTCTCGAACGCGACTTCCTCTTCCTTGTACGGGTAGGGCTTCTTTGGCTCCTGGGGACGGCGTGCCTCCTCGAGTTTCTGGATCCGCTTGAGATCGAGCGGCAGGGACATGCCGGACTGCTTCCACGCGCCTTCGATGGCGCTGTCGTTCTTCATGGTCCCCTCGTACCCACCGCTGATGGTCTTCACCGCCAGCGACAGCTTGCCGTTGCGGAACGTGCATTCCTCGACCGCGATACCTCTCGCGCCCTGGTCCGGGCTGTCGAGGGTCGCGGTCAGCTTGCCATTGGCGGCCTTGTTGATGTGGAACACGATCCGGAGCTCACCGCCCGGTACTTTGAGGGTGCCCTGCCAGAGGCCTTCAACGCCTTTGGCGGTGCTGCCCTTGCAGCCCGGAGCGAGCAGGAGTAGACAGAAGACGGGAAGAACGATGCGGGCAAACAGTCTTGTCTTTGACATGATACTTCCTCCTTTTCAGAACCTGACGGTTAGCAGACGGACATCAGTCGCGACTACGGTGTGGCCGTCGAGGCCAGACCACGACTTGACGCCGACACTCGGCGGCAGGAGCCTTCGGTCGAGCAGCCCATAGCCAACGCCCGACTGCCGGCTCAGGTTATAGCCGATTGTTGCGCCCACCGGCGGCACAAGGCAGCCGGCCACGACGAACGCACCCTGGAGAACAGAACTATGTCCCGCCACGGCCAGCCCGCCCGCCGCTATGCCACAGCCAACCGGAAGTCCTAACAGTGCGCCGAGGTAGGCGTACCCGAAGTTCCCGTGCTGCTGTTTGACGCCTCCGACGATGCTCGTCCCTGCAGCGCTGCCCAGCGGGTAGAGTACGACTGCAGCGGCCATACCAACGTAGGCGAGATTGATGGAGTGGATTTCCGGGTCGCCTTCCACCTTCGGCAGCGCAGCGTCAGCAACGAGTAGAACACCCCCAGTCAAGAGTGCGCCGCTCAGCAGCGCGCCGCCCGTTTCTGCGGCATACAGGCCGAACCCGGGCTTGGCATCACGCGAGCCCGCGACCATCGTCTGCGCCGGCGCGCGCGCCAGAAGGACAAGAAGGAACAAGAGGGCGAACCGGTCTGGTCTTGCCATTCGGTTTCCTTTCAGAACCTGACGTTCAGCAGCCTCGCGGAGAATCCAGCAGATGGGAAGGATAGTCCGGCCCGGCCGACTGTCAACTTCCTCGGATTCGAGCACGGTGAGCAGACCCGCCACGACTTGCCGGAATGTCGCGCCCTGCGGCATGTGGTTCCCGGCAGGGACACTACGCTTCCGAGTCCGCGAGGCTAGCGAACGTGGCACGCGGCGCGGCGGGGGAGGATTTCCGAGGACACCATTCGCAAGGCGAAGGCGTGTCAAGACATCATCGAACATCATGGGGGGGGCACGCTAACACGCTGTCTGTCAATATGTTACGGGCCGTGCCGTATCCGGAGTACCCGAACGATAATTGCGGTTGACTGAATGAACTTGGGAATTATAATTACGCATTGGCGCCGACAGTGGTGGCGGCGCACGCCGCCACTGGGTGTCGTCGGTGTCCAGAGTCAGAGCTGAACCGGGAGGCACGTGGTGGAATCCGTCAATGTCTGTGGCCGAGACCGTGATCCTATTCTCTCTCAAAACCGGGTCGTGGGCAGACTACTCCTGTGCGTGATGGTGCTGGGGCTTGGTGTGACCATAGGGCAAGGCCAGTGGCTGGAAATCACGGTATCCCTACCTGATTCAAGCGGACCCTGTGCTCTCAGCTACAACTCGCAGGACAACAAGGTCTACAGTGCGAACCAGTACAGCAATACCGTTGCCGTGATAGATGGCGCAACAAACCTCGTGGTCGCAACCGTCCCGGTTGACTACCACCCGAAAGCCCTCTGCTACAACTCGCTTAACAACAAAGTCTACTGCGCGAACGACGGGGACACGTACGCCACCGTGACCGTGATAGACGGTGCGACGGATTCAGTAATCGCGACGGTCACGGGAGGAGAGCGTCCTTACGCCCTCTGCTACAATTCGCTGAACAACAAAGTCTACTGCGCGAGGGCCGACTGGGATCACGACCGCGTGGATGTGATAGATGGCGCGACCGACTCGCTCATCGCAGTGATTACACCCGAAGACGGGGTCTGGGCCCTTTGCTACAATCCCTCAAACAACAAGATCTATAGCTCAAACGACGGCATGAATACTGTCACCGTGATAGACGGCGCGACCAATCAGGTTCTTGCCCGGGTGCCCGCCGGATTCTACCCTTACGCTTTCTGCTACAACTCCCAGAACAACAAGGTTTATAGCGCGGGCCACGAGGGCGACAGCGTGACCGTAATCGGCGGCTCGACGAACTCGGTTCTCGCGATGGTGCCAGCCGGGAGTGGACCCTATGCGCTGTGCTACAACCCGACCAACAACAAGGTCTACTGCGCGAACGATGGTAGCGGCGACGTAACGGTGATAGACGGGGCCATGAACTCGGTTCTTGCAGCGGTCGCGGTCGGAGACAGACCTCGTGCCCTCTGCTACAACCCGCAGGACAACCGGGTCTACTGCGCGAACCGGAACAGCGACAACGTGACCGTGATAGACGGCGCGACCAACGGCGTGGTCACGACGGTCGCCGTTGGCGTCTGGCCGTGCGCCTTCGCCTGTAACCCGGTTCAGAACCGCGTCTATGTGGCCAATTACTACGGCTCGACCATTTCTGTGTTACGGGACACGACCGTCGGGATGGAAGAGACGCGGCACGTAGTGGCGCGAATACCCGGCTCGGCCATGGTCGGCCGCGGTGTGCTGATGATAGGAGACCGGGGACAGGAGATCGCAGACCGGGCGGAGTTGCTCGACATCTCCGGCTGCAAGGTCCTCGACCTGCGGCCCGGCCCGAACGACGTCCGTTCGCTCGCCCCCGGCGTGTACTTCGTTCGCGAGCGGTTAGCGGTTGGCGGTGAGCGGAACGCGGTCCACAAGGTCGTGATTGCGAGATAGGGAGGCGAAGTGAGATTCACGGGTTTGCTGTTTACCGTCTGCTGCATACTGTGTGCTCCGGCCAAATGCCAGAGCCTCGAAACTACCATCATGTTGCCCGACACGCTCGGGCCGCTCACCGGGCCGTACTGCCTGGCACGGGACGACAACCCGGCGCATCCTCGGCTGTACGTCGGCGGCCAGAGCTACGATGGCGGGGTGTTGGTTGCCGAGGCTATCACCTGCAAGAGACTGGCGCGGATTCCTACCGGCCCGGTGGCGGCGCTGTGCTTTGTTCCGACCCACAACAAGCTGTACATCGCCAAAGCGGGCTGCGACACAATCGCGGTCGTGGACTGCGCCACGAACCAGATAGTCTCGATGGTCTCCGTTGCCGGTGAGGTACCGGCTCTGCAGTATAACAGTGCCAATGACCGTATGTACTGCGGTGGCAATTCGATGTTCGTCCTGGACTGCGCGGCGGACACCGTGATTCACACGATTGCGCTCGCGGCCACCTTTCTTGAGCTCGATTCCATTCACAACAGGCTATACGCCGGCCGCGGCGGGCCTCTGTCCGTCATCGACTGCGCTGTCGACAGCGTCATCGCGGCAATCCCAGGCATTGAAGCGGCCGCGGCGCTCTGCTTCAACCCGACTGCCGGGAAGGTTTATGCTGTTTCGGACGATACGCTTTATGCCATATGTACGGGCGGCGATAGCATCGTAGCTCGGCTGTCCTTCACTGGTCTTACGCGGGTCCTGACCTGCGACCCTCAACGGAACCGCATCTACTGCGCCTACTCCGCCCGCTGGGCTAGCATTGACTGCGCAACTGACGCAGTCACACGAACGGTCGGCACCGAATGGACTCCGCGCTTTCTGGCCTGCAACGTCGCGCGGGACAGGCTCTACCTCTTCAGGGACTATGTGGACGCGGTCATCATATATGATGCCACGTCCGGACAGCTACTGACGCACGTCCAGTTGAACGGTGTCCCGGCCGGTGGGGGCTGGAGCCCGGGCCTCAATCGGTTGTACTGCCTGCCTCCGCTCTCGTCCGTGCTGCTCGCGGCGATAGAAGGCTCGGCAGACACCATCGCCGGCATCGTACCGTTGAGAATGCGGGTCGACAGAGTGCTTCCGGACACTGTCCACAACCGTCTGTACTTCGCCTACGCGTCGTCGGGGAGCGGCTGCATCGGCGCGGCGGACTGCTCACGGAACATCGTCACCTCGTACACGTACGCAGGCGAAAGCCCGGGGCCGATGTGCTACAACCCGAACAACAACCGGCTGTACTGGGGCACAGGACACGACACCAATGCCGCCGTCATCGCATACGACTGCTCCTCAGGCATGGTCGTGCGGAGCATCGCAGTGAGCGGTACGGTCGCGGCACTCCACTTCGATTCTGGCCAGAATAGGCTCTACGCCTACTCATTCGAGTCTGACACGTTCAACCAGCAGGCCGTCAACATTATCGACTGCGATATCGACAGCGTTGAGAAGCGTGTGTTCGTCCCCGAAGACACCCCGCGGAAATCGTTCATGGTCCCGGAGGACGAGCGTCTGTGGTACTTAGGCGTCACCCACGTCGTGGCGGTGGACTGCCGCGGCGACAGCATCGTCGCCGACGCACTCGACAACCTCGGGTCCATCGACGATGCATGTGCTTGCCCCGAGGACCGCAAGATATTCGCCGGCTGGTCGGGCAGACCGCTCTGGATCATTGACATGGACAACCCCGCACATGTGGAGACCCTTCCGACGGTGAACGCTGACTACGTGATGCGTTTCTGCTACGTCCCCAACGCTCACAAAGTCTACTGGGCCTCGAGGTACACTGATCCGAACCCGGGGAAGACGTTCTTCCGCGTAATAGACAGCAGAACCAACGTTGTGAGTGACTCATTCTGGGCCTCTCGGCAGATTTCCGGCATGTGTCTGGACCACACTGGCAACTACCTCTACTGCACCGGCTGTGAGGATTCAGTTGTGTTCATTATAGACACACGGGCCGACAGCGTGGTGGCGTCGGTGCGGTTGCCTTCCTTGCCCGCCGGACCGCCGGTCTTAAACTCACGCACAGACCGCATCTACGCGGCGCAGTACCGAATCAGCGACAACATACCGGTGATTCGTGACAGCATGCTTGTCGGGTTTGAGGAATTGAAGACAACGGAACTCACGTCGAGCGTCGGTACGACGCTGGTCAGTCGGGGCATGCCGCTGTTAGCATCAACCCCTGCTGAGCTCTTCAGTGCATCAGGTCGCAGAATGGCATTCCTTCGGACAGGTACGAATTACATCGGTCATTTGACCGCAGGGGTCTATTTCCGACGGGAGAAATCTGAAGGACGCACTTCGAAAGTCATCGTGGTGAGATGAACTTTGACAAGAAGCTACGGTACGAGGAGGAGGCGCGCATGATCTGAATGACCGTCAGCACAGCCCGAAAACAATGGCAGCCCTGCCACCTTACGAGTAGTCAGGCTAGGAATAATTCCGGGGACATAATAAAAAATTATCAATCCAGGTCGGCCTGCTTGTGTTTCCAGGGCCCGTGCGGGCCGGGCTTCTGTGGTTTGAGGTCGCGTCCGGTCGCCTGTTCGAGGTGTGCGATGAACTGGTCATCTCCCAGGGGCCGGCCGGTGCGGTTGTGCCGACGCAACGCTCTCAGTTCTGCCGTGTTTGGCTCCTGTCCAAGATACTCGCGCCAGTCGGCTACCCGTTCAAGCATCGGTCCGACCTTCACGAGCCGGTCGTCATGTCCCTTTACGTGCGCAGCAGCACTTGACCAGGGGTAGTCCCAGGCATTCTGCACCATCTGGGCACGCACGGGGTTGAGTTCAACGTAGCGCACCGCGGCCATCAGATACCGCTCATCCCTCGGACATGACGCGAATCGTCCCTGAAATAGATAGCCGCGCCACCCCTCGCGGAAGTTGATCGTCCGCGTGTAGCGACGATGCGCCTCACCGATCGCCCGCGCCAGCGCAGATTCAGTCTCGGGCACCGCAATCAGATGCACGTGATTGGACATCAAGCAGTACGCCCAGACCGCCACCCCTTCACGGTCACACCAATCCCGCACCAGCCGCAGATACGTCCGGTAGTCACCTTCGTTGAGAAACACCGGCTGCCGTCGAGTTCCCCGCTGCGTAACGTGATGCGGAACCGACGGTACAACCACTCTGGCCCAGCGTGCCACACCGTATTCTACCTCAGACCCCTCAACAGTCAATAATCATTTATTGTGTCCCCGGAATTACGGAATTACACGGAATTACACGCAGCAATGCTCACCAGAATGCCAGATTTGCCCAAGAATCTTCATCCTCCTTCGGGCCAATCTCATAACTCTGTGTGCAGACCAATGTTAACGGAATCGCCTTCTGGAGAGAGGCCGAAATCGACGCCCTGCGATTCGTAAATGGATTCTCGCCGGGGTCTGCGGACGGGTTTTCCCGGCGATTCTGCGGCCGGTTCGCACCGCGACATGCGGGCCGTCTTGGAAGGTGACTTGCAGACGGACTCTTGCGACGATTCGGAGGCCGACTTTCCGGCCGATTCGTATCGCGATTCGCAGGTCGGTTCTCGGCGTGGCTTCCACAGTGACTTCTGCGGTGATTGGTGCGGCGACTCCTTGGGGACAGCTTCAATTCCGGCGAAAGGCACAAATGCAAGGACAGCCGCCGGAACGCGCGAAGTTGGCGAACGTGGCGGGCCGTGCCGAAGCGGTGTATAATGAACCCTCGCTCACTGAGCAAAGGAGACTAACATGCGACTTTGTGTTGTCGTTGGCTGCCTGCTTGCGCTGGCCGGTCCGCTGCCGGCCGCGAACATCCTGCTGAATTCGTCGTTCGAGTATTGGCTTCTCGGTGTGCCGGTCGGCTGGCTCACGTCAGAGTTACTGTACCCGGGCTCGGCAGTGCAGGACTCGAGCAGCAATTCGGGTACGTATTGCGTGAAGCTTGTCGGCGGGGACTCCGCGGCGTTCGTATCGACCGTGGCGGTCGTCCGCGCCGGGTACAGCTACAACTTCTCCGGGTTCGCGCGCGTGCCCGGTGTGCTGGGCGGCTCGTTCCTGCTTCAGTTCCTGTCCTTGCAGGGCGGGACAGTGGGCTCGCCGGAACTGCTGCCGGCCTACTTCTCCGGGGAAAGCTACCGCGAATACACGCGTTGGGTGACCGCGCCGGATTCGGCGGCCCTGCTTTCGGTTTCGTTCACCACGTTGCCGAGCCTCGAGGCCTTTGTCGACGATGTGACGCTCGACGATACGACGGCGGGGGCAGTGCAAGAGCAAAGGGAGACAGGGATAAGGGGAAGAAGGGAAGAAGGGTCGAGCGTGAGGAAGGTTGTGGGTTTATGGGCGGGGCCGGAACGTGCGGGGAGCGATGTGCGGTTGTACGACCCGCTGGGGCGACGGGTGGTGGGCAGGCCGGCAAGAGGCGGCGTCTATTTCGCGCCACGAGAGAGGCAGGAGTAATGGCAATGGTTGAGTTCATGGTCGAGGAGCAGGATGGCGGGTTCGTGGCACGGTCGTCGTGCGGGTGCATTGTGACTCAAGCCGGGACGATTGAGGAGCTATACACGAATGTGCGCGAGGCGGCGAGTTGTCACGCTGATGAGTGCGTGAAGCCGGATTCCATCCGGCTGCGGTTCGTGA
>JAPLUO010000489.1 GCA_026397595.1 Caldifarciminota bacterium | reverse complement strand
CCATGACTTACTCGACGGAGGGTGAGGAGGTTGTCCTGAAGAGCCGGATGCGGGAAATCTGCAAGTCCGGTTCTGTGAGGGGCCTCGTGGTGGACTCCCAAAAGGGGTTGGCCACGAGGCCTACTCGACCAGTCACCTATTTGGTGAGCGATGTCAAGGCGTGGCATGACAAGATGGTCGGCCTGGTCGAGACGATGCGGACTCGTACATCGTTGAGAGCCTGAAGTGAGAGACGGTGGATGATGAATTTGCACAAGGACTTGCCCAAGGCCAAGACGTCGCATGAGCAGGAATCCCTCCAGCGCCAGATTGCCGCAGTCGACAAGGCGATAGGTATCTTGGTTTGCGAGCTCTATGGATAGACCAAGGACGAGATTGCGATTGTCGAGAGCTAGGGGGCTGAGAAGGTACCATTTGACTGCGGCCGTGGCTCCACTACAATGGACGCAGTCATGTTGGATGCTGAAGGTACTGATGGCACGTAGGATAGAGCACCGAATATGAGCCTGATGAGCGAGTACATCGCCAAGGGTCTCAAGGGGCCCGCGCTTGAGGCGGAACTCCAGCAGCTCGTAGCCAAATACAACGAACGCCGTGGGCGATACCTGTTTGTCTACGCGGCCGCCCTGCGGAAGCCAATCCCCGGGGTTTCGCTGGAACAGGACGACTACTACATATTCCACGACATGCTGTCGCGCCTCGCGGATGTCCGTGCACTTGACGTGTACCTCGAAACGCCCGGCGGTAGCGGCGAGACGGCTGAGGAGATAGTGCGATTCCTGCGAACCAAGTTCGAGTCCGTGTCGTTCGTCGTGTCCGGAGAGGCCAAGAGCGCAGGTACGATCATGGTGATGGCGGGCGATGAGATACTCATGACCGAAACCGGCAGTCTCGGGCCGATCGACGCCCAGGTTAGGGTCGGGCGTTACTGGCAGTCTGCGTATGACTACATGGAGTGGGTCAGTACTAAGAGGTCGGAAGCCGAGAAGGCTGGACGGTTGAACCCATTTGACGCGACAATGGTCGCTCAGATAACACCCGGCGAGCTGCTGGGCGTCAGCAACTCGCTGAGGTTCGCAGAAGACTTGGTTGAGAAGTGGCTCACGCAGTACAAGTTCGGCCGGTGGACCGAAACCGAGACTAGGAAGCTGCCGGTGACGCCGGAGATGCGGAGGCAGCGCGCCCGGGAGATCGCTCGCGACCTTAACGACCGAAAGAAATGGTGGTCGCACGGCCAGTCGGTCAAGGCACAGGACTTGGAGAGCATCGGCTTGCGGATAACGAAGCTGGACACTGACCCATCCCTTGCGGATCTTGTCTATAGGATTCAGACCGTATGCCGGATTCTGTTTGAGACCACAGGCACGTTCAAGGTGTTCGCGACCGCCGACAGCAAGCTGTTCCGTGTTGCGGCGCCCGCAGTGCCAGCCAGACCAACAGAGAAAGCGATGCCCGATGCGGTCCAATTGGAGATACAGTGTCCGCAGTGCAACAGAACACACCGCATCTATGCGAAGTTCACTCAGAATGCGAAGATCGACTCGGACCTGCAGACCCAAGGCTACGTACCTTTCCCACAGGACTTGAAGCTGACCTGTGCCTGTGGTAAGATAATAGACCTCAGTGGTGCGAAAGACGGAATAGAGGCTCAGGCGGGCCGAAAGATTGTGACCTATGCGGAGGACTGACATGGACACCGATACCAACGAAAAGCGGCGCAAAGAGGACGAGGCCTTCATTACGTTCCTCAAGCTCACAGCAGAGGGAAAGTACGCCAAGGTCGAGCCCAGTTCACTTCCGCCCTCGCGAATAGAGCAGTTTCGTGATGATACCTGCTTGGATGATGTCTACAACTACAGTTTGAGATAGCAGTTCGACCGAGGCACACGGACACTAGGCTTGCCTCGAATACCTGTGAGGAAGCGCCCCACTTGGGGCGCTTCCTCACCTGCCCCACGCGGGTCCTTCACCTCCAGATGTGGAATTGACCTTGCACAGGTCAGACGGACCGCGAGGGACACTTCTATTTCTCTGCGATGTCAAGACGCGGCGTGACCGAAGTCCCGGAGCCACAATGAGCGATTCCTGTCGCGCCAGCAGCCGGTTCCCGATAACCCATATGTAGTGGTCGGGCACAGCCGGAACCACAATCCTCCCGTATGGGGTACGGACTGGAGACCGCCCCCCGGGCTGCTTTCAAGCGAGGTTTTGAACGAGCTTTGAACCGAGCTTTTGACTGAGGTTTGTCGCGAGCTTTGAACCAAGCTTTGAAACGAGCTTTGAGCCGAGCTTTTCGGCGAGCTTTGAAATGAGCTTTGCGATGAGCTTTTGAACGAGCTTTGAATCGTGCTTTGAACGGTGCTTTGAAATGAGCTTTCAAAGAAGCTCTTGAACGAGCTTTCGAATGAGCTTTGAGATGAACTTTCCGGCGAGCTTTCTGTCGAGCTTAAAGGCGCTTCTCGGTGACGCTGGAAGAGATTCCCGACGCGGCGCGGATAGTCCTGCGCGAACTCGGCTGGTCCGGCGACAGCTCACGGCTGACAGCTTCCAGCCCGCGGTTTTCCGCCAGACGCCCGCCGCCTTGACATCACGACCCGAATGGATATGCTTCGGCTGACGGAATACCCGGAATCCCGCTCGCCGTTGGCGCGGCTCGGATGGTCTCCGAGCCGGGAGTCACTGCCGGCCGAGTTGGTGCATAGACTCGCCAGCGCAGTGTCGCAGTAATGCCCCGCCACTTCCGGACTCCACTTGGACGGCTGGCCGACAACGCGTCGGAGTATCACGCCCACCAGGTCCTCAAGTTCCTATTCGACTCCCAGTTTACCCCGTCCGGTGACCCGGATACTCCGGCCAGTCTTTGCATCATTTCTCGGGCCATCGGGCTGTCCTGCAGCCGCACGCGTGACGCGTGCGATTTCCTGGTCCGCAGACGCCTGGCCGTAAGAAAGGGCAATATCCGAAGGTTCATCTACTCCATAACCTTGGACGGGATTGTGTACGTCGACTCCACAAGCCCGGACGTCGGGCAGGATCCGCGCAAAGGAAGTGAGGGAAATGAGGGGAAATGAGTGGGAATGAGGGACAGTCACCTATTAGAGTCCGGGTGGCGAGGGCGCTTTCGACATTCCTGAGCGATGGCCAGGCGCGGCGCGGACAGCCCTGCGCGAACCGTTAGCCGCAAGCCGTCAGCCGTCGGCTATCCGCCCCGCCGTCTTGACTTCACGGCCCGCGAATCATAGAATCCCGCCATGACAGAGTCAGATTTCGCCCTTGTCCTTGCCGACGGCTCAAGCTGGGTGATTCGCGGGCTGGACGCTGAGGCCGAGGCAACGGTGCTGGAGTTGGGCAGGGTCATGCAACTGAGCCCGGCTCAAGGCGGACGCGAGTTGTGCGTGGTGTCGGGTTGGAACGGAGCCCGCGGTCCGCGCGGGGCCGCCAAAGGTCGTCTCTTTTGCCGGCTCGGGCCGGCCCGGGACCGGCACACAGAGGTCCTCAGAATGGAGCGAATCGCCACGACCCTCGTGGACCAATCGCTTGCTGGGAAGGGACTCCTGCTCCACGGTGCCCTGGCCGTCCGCGATGGGTTTGGTTTCATCCTGGCCGGGCCGAGCGGAGTCGGCAAGACCACTGCCAGCCGGCGCCTGCCCTCGCCCTGGCGGTCGTTCTCCGATGATTGCGTCCTCGTGGTGCGAGACGCAGATGACCGCTACTGGGCCCATCCCTGGCCGACCTGGAGCCGCTTGCGCGACAACCGCCCGGCCGAATCATGGCCGGTCGGGCGGGCAGTGCCCCTGAAGGCCTTGCTGTTTCTCAAGCAGTCACCGTTCGACCGGGCCGAGCCGGTCGCGATAACACCCGCCACTGCCCTGATTATGGAATCGGCGTTTCAGCTCGAAAGAACTGTCACGCTGACGTCGGATGGCTACGCGAGCCGGGCAATCTGCCGGAAGTACCTGCGGGCTGCCTGGATTCTTGCCGCCGCAGTTCCGGCCTTTCGGCTCCGCATCAGTCTCGCCGGGCAGTTCTGGAACGAGATTGAGCGAGCCGTCCCGACGGAACCACGGATGCACTGTCGGACAGGGGCCGCCGAGGCCAACGCAGATGGACACAGATGCGGACCCCGGACAGAGCAGAATTCAGAGACCAGAAAGCAGAATGCAGAACTGGGGAACGCAGGGGACGCGGACGAACGTGGAAAAGTTACGAATGTACGAAGAACACGAATCGTACCCGAACCGCCGCGTCGTCTGCTATCAGGAAGTCCGAAACCCCGGCTGGTCCTTTTCCAGCCCCGACACCGCACTTTCCTGAAGCTCGTAAAGGGTCGGCGAGTTGTCGGGAGCGCCAATGACGTACTGAGAGAGTGGCACCCAAAGTCCACAGTCCATAGTTCTAAGTCCAAAGTCCAAAGTCCCCAATCCCGATGACGAGTCCCCGCCCCGCGGCCGAACTGCTCCTCGGTTGCCTGTCTGACCGGGGACCGGGGACCGGGGACCGGGGATCGGGGACGGCTGACTGGGATGAAGTCGTTGACGTGGCGGTCCGCGAGCACGTCGCCCCGCTGCTCTTCAAGCGCCTCAAGGGAAGCGACGCGCGAGATAGTGTCCCGGCCGATGCGTGGAAGCGGTTGCGCCGGGCCTACTTCACGAGCGGCGACAGGAACATGCGTCTCAATCGAGAGCTCCGGGCCGTGCTGCAATGCCTGCGCAGTTCCGGCGTCAAGGTGATTGTGCTGAAGGGCGCCTACCTGGCTGAGGCGGTCTACGGCGATGTCGCGCTCCGGCCGATGTGCGATAATGACCTCATGGTTCCGCAAGCAGAGCTGGCAAGAGCCGAGGCAGTCTTGCTCGACATGGGCGGCGTCCGTCGGAAGCAGCCCGGTCACGCGGCACCAGCGCCCGGCGCGCAGTGCGAGGACATCGAGCCGGGCCGCAGGGTGGCGAAACACGCTCTGCCAGTCTTCATTCGTGACCTTGCCGTTGAGCTTCACTGGACCATCGCCAACCCGCCCGGACCGGTCAGAGTCGATGCCGCCGGTCTCTGGGACCGGGCGCGCCCGGCCGCGATAGCGGGAGTCGAAGTGCTGGCGCTGTCCTCTGGAGACCTGCTGCTGCACTTGTGTCTGCACTTCTGCTATCAGCACCGTCTCGCGGGACTGCGTTCCTTCTGTGACATCGCCGAGACCATTAACCACTTCCGCGGCGAGATGGACTGGGCGCAGGTCGTACACTCGGCTCGCGAGTGGCGCGCATCGAGATACGTGGGTCTGACACTCCATCTTGCTCGGAGCATGTTGGGTGCGGGCGTGCCTGATGACGTCCTTGAGCAGTTGGTCCCCGGGGGCCTTGACCAGCGAATACTCGAGACGGCGAGAGAATCCGTTCTCGCCCAGACTGGCTATAGCCAGGGGGTGTCGCTCTTCGACCTGCAGGGCGCGCACTCCCTTGGTGACAAGGTGAGACTGTCCTGGAAGAGAGTCTTCCTCTCCCGTGACGAGATGGCTGCGATCTATCCCGCGTCCCGCAACTCGCGTCATCTCTACCTCTACTACGCGCTGCGACTCAGAGACGTCATCCGGACCTTCGGGTCCCACACCCTGAAGCGAGGCCGGTTGATGGTGCGGAGTCGCGGAGTCGATCCGAATGCCTCGCTGGTCAACTGGCTGAAAGAAGACCGATGACCGATGACGGGAGACCGAGGACCATTAGGGCAAAAGGGGAAAGGGGAAATGGCGAATGACAGAACGCCAAGATACGAAGGGGAAAGGGGAAGTGGCGAATGACAGGAGCGGATAGACAACCGCCAAGCCCCGGAGCAGAGCATCCACAGATTACGCAGATTCTACTTCGATTCGGCACGGACAGAAGAACCGCAGATTGCGAAGATGACGCTGATGCCCGGAGTCCGAAGCCTCTCCATGCCCTTGGTGGTGAACTCCTATCTCGGTTCTGGGGACTTCCCTGCATCCGACCTCGGGCCGCAAATGCATACGAGTACGCCTAGCCGGACGGGATAGCGACTCTCACCCGATGGGTGTAGTCATTCCGAGCGGAGGCGTCCTCGCCGGAGTCGAGGAATCTCGCCTGAGAGACCCCTCGACTCACTTCGTTCGCTCGGGGTGACAGGTAGTTCTATGTCGGGACTAGGGGACTTACCGTCTGTTGACGTGAGTTCCTGCGGGGCTAGAATAGATTCTTTGGCCGGTAACGGCCGACATGAAGTGAGTATTAAAGGCATGAGATGGCTGATGTAGGTGATTCAAAACCAACCGACGAGGCGTATGAGCCTCCGTGCGCAGTGCACCTGAGCGAGGTGGCGACCGGGGCGGGAGCGTGTGTGTCCGGCTCGGGGCCGAGTACGTCGTCCGTCGGCAATTGCTCGCCGCGGGGCAACCAGGCCACCTTAGGTTGCAACGTGGGCAACATCCCCCACTAGCGCCGTTCCCGGTCCGGCCCGGAGCTGTGACCGGCCGCGATTGACAGCCCGGGCCATCCGAGTCCGAGAACCCCAACCGAACTACCAGAAGCCGAAGCCGCCGGGCAGCAGGTGAAGCTAGGCGGTCCTCTTCCTCGCGTCCAAGCGGCAGCGCCAGCGGCTGTGGCGAGCCAGGCATTCTGCTCCGAATTTGACATTGAACCACAGCGCGCGCAGGGCGCGCAAGTCAAAAGCAAAAAGGCAAAAGCCAAAGCTCAAAACGACCCGAGTGGGCGGTGTGGATGGCCTCTCTGAGCCATCTGCGTCATCTGCGGTTTTCCTCTCTGAGTTCCTCGTCCTCTCCGGGCAATCTGCGTAATCTGCGTAATCTGTGGATGGTCGTCTTCGCGTTCTTGGTTCTTGGTTCCTAGTTTCCAGTTGGCCTTTGACTTGCGCGCCCCGCGCGCGGTGTGTTGATCTCAATCTCGGTTTCGGGGGATGCGTCTTTCCGCGCAGGAAGGCAGAGGCGGGCCGAAGCCCGCCCCTAACTCCTAGCTGCTACCTGCTAACTCCTAATTCCCCTAGCGCCGCACCACGAGCTTCTGCGTCCCGGCAAAGCCGCTACTTGTGAGCTTCGCCATGTACACGCCGTTGCTCAGATGACGCAGGTCGAGGGTGACGCTGGACGCTTCACGCCCGACGCTCAGCGTCCGGCTGAGAACCGACTGCCCGGACACGTTGTACACGTTTAGCCTCGCCGCGCCGGACTTGGGCAGGTTGTAGCGCAGGGTGGCGAAGCCCGAAGCAAGTGGATTCGGGGCGATGGCGAACGACTTGTCGCAGACGTAGTTCCGCGCCACGACGTTGTCGGGGAGCGTCGGCTTGGACGAGAACATGACCGGCGTGTATTTGTACACCCGGGTCGTGCTGCCGGCGAACTCCGCGTACAGGAACGTGCCGTCCGTGGTGATGCCCGACCCTGCGACCACGTTGGCCGGGGCGCTCCCGAGCGCGCCGAGCGAGGTCCAGGCATCGTCCGCAATGCTGTAGGAGTAGAACTCCGTCGTGCTGTTGCCCTTCAGGGCGAATAGCTGGCCGCCCAGGACCGTGGCGCACCCGCCGGCCCCGGGCGCAGTTCCGGCCGGCATCGACGCGAGCTCCGTTGCGTTCCATGCGTCGGTCGACACGTCGTACTTGTAGAAGTGGTTACTCGGGGACTTGAACGCGTATATCATGTTGTGCACGCTGTCATACGCCAGCCACGAGCCGGCATCCCACGCATTAGTGCCCGGAGGAGTTGCCAGCGCGGAGGACCACGAGTCGGGAACTGGGGAGTACGCGTAGAACTTGCAGGCGCCGCCGGTACCGCCCGTCCCCCCGGTCAATGCATATACCTTGGGTGTGGCTGCCCCACTCGTGAACACGCACGCACCCCCGTAGGTTACGGCGCTGCGCACGTTCGCCCTCGAGCCCCAGGTGCCACTTCCGTATTTATAGAATAGTTGGCCGCCCCCTACGACCGCGTAGGCATAGTCATTGAGGCCATCACTGCAGCCGCAACTGCCGGCCCCTGCCTCTGCGGGCAATACGATGGAGGAGCTCCAGGAGCCCAGCGCTAGTTTGTAGGAATAGAAATCATCACCGCTTGGGTCGAAGTACGCGTATATCTTGTTTACGCTCCTCTCGTACGCCAGCCAGGAGTATGCCCCGAAGGTCCGGGGGGCAGTCGTCAGCGTTGACCAGCCCAGGGTGGCGGTCGAGCCGTGCTTGTAGTATATCTCGTAGTTGCCGGCGCGGTCGTCCTGCCAGACCACGTGCAGCACATCGCCGGCACGCGCTATGGAAGCGTACTCCGAACAGCCGGCGGCGTTGGTCAACCGCGCGTGGGGAGCAAAGGAATCGGTGTAGCTTGCGTAGTGTATCTCGAAGTTGCCGGTGCTTGCGCTGTCGCCGGCCCATACCGAGTAGAAATTGGATCCGGAAGCAACCAGGGAAGGCAGCTCAAAGTAGGCGCTGGAGGTGTTGGTCGTAACCGCCTGGTCGGAGTTCCAGCTTCCCCCGGAGTTGGTCGAGTTCTTGCGCCTTATGTTCCAGGAGCCGTCGCGGTTGTCGGACCAGAGCACGTTGACGTAGGTGTAGGTGCCATAGATGCCGGCCGCTACGCAAGGTCCGAGCGAATAGTAGGCACCCTTGGTCGAGAGGTTCGTGTTGCCCTTCCACTGTGACCCGTCGTAGCGGTCGTAGTAGATGGCAAATCTGCCGGAGTTGTCGCGGTTGTCCTGCCAGACGACGTGGACATAGCTGCCGCTAGCCGCTACGGAAGGGTAGTACGACCTGTAGCCGGTCGATACCGTCATGATATTACCCCAGGTTGCCCCGGCATCAGTCGAGTGCTTGCAGCTTATCGTGTAGTTCCCGGCGCTGACGCTGTCGTCCCAGACGACCCAGACATCGTTGCCGCTGGCCGCCACAGAGGGGGTTTCCGACAGTTTGTTGTCGACGTTCGAAAGAGTCGTGACGCTGCCCCAGTTCACCCCGGCGTTGGTGGAACGTAGGTGGTGTATCTCTCCGTGGTAGTCATAGCGGTCCTGCCAGATCACGTGGACAGTATTGCCGCTGACCGCTACGGCAGGGAAGAGCGCGTACACGGCGGTGGTCGTCAACGGCGCGTCGACGCTCCAAGTTGCCCCGGCGTCGGTCGAACGTTTGTACCATATCTGGAAGCTGCCGCTGCGGTTGTCGAACCAGACGACGTGGACCGTGTTCCCGTTCGCCGCAACTGCCCACGCATTGTTGTTGGTTGTGTAGGATTCGTGAGCGTCGTTCGTCAGTCGCTGGTCAGTCTGCCACTGCGCAAGTGCGGGCAGCGCAAGAACCAGCAGAAGCAGCATCATTCTGTCGCGCATCTTCACCTCCTGAAGTACATCTTTCGTCCGCCGGCAGGGCGCGGGCCGTCAGCCGGCTGGCGCGACCATTGCCGTGACGCCGATACGCGCACTCGGAATGCCGGCTCAAATGCGGCTGATTTAGACGCCAGATAGTACCTCCTGACCCGTTTCTGTCAAGCGACGTCCGCGAATCCGATACTGAGCCGCCAAGATGCCAAGACGCCAGGCACACAAGGACATTCCTTGCCCGGACCCTCTTTGTGGTGTAACGTCCGACGTGGGCCTCTGAGGCCCACTCCTATCTCGGTTCCAGGGAATGCGCTATCGGGGCGGGCTTTGTCCCGCCCCTGCTAACCACTAACTCCTAACTGCTAACTCGCGCCGAACGTCGAGTTTGGTGTCCTTGCGGCCGATTGACGGTGATGTCTGCGCGGGCTATACTCTGCCGACTGGTCTGAGCTGTTACGCCTGAAACGAGTACCGGAGGTACGCCATCGCCGATTCTGCAGATTCGAAGTCAACTGGGACCACGCATGACCCTGCGCACAGTGTCCGTTTGGGACATCTGAGTCCGAACACCGGAAAGGACATCTGGAGTGTGGGAGCAAGGCCATCGCTTTTCCCTGCAGCGCCAGACCTCGGTTCTGACTTCTGCAATCTGCCTTCATCGTTCCGCGTTTGCCGTTCATCCTTCATCCCTCCGTCTTCAGCACGCATCGTTCTGCGCTCATCGCTCTAGCATGTCCCCCGGTCTGAAACTTGACCTCGCCGATGGCCGGCGGTGGCTCATTCGTCCGGTTGACGAGGTGGCAGCCGCGGTCGTGGCTGAGTTGGGCAAAGCCATGCGGCTGGGACCGGGCGCGGGCGGGCGCGAGTTGTGCGTCGCCGTGTGCACCGAGGGAGTAGGTGCTGCCTCAGGCATGGGCGGATCGGGCGCGGTCGTGTGTCGCATTCCCGAACCGATAGACCGGGACATGCAGGTCGCCCAGATGCAGGTAGTCACTTCCTTGATTGCGTGTGAGGCCCTGGTTCGGGGTGGCTTGCTGCTCCACGGAGCCCTGGCCGAATACAAGGGAAGCGGCTTCATCATGGCCGGTCCCGGCACGGTAGGCAAGAGCACGGCCAGTCGCCGGCTTCCATCGCCTTGGCATTCGCTGAGCGACGACCGGACCATGGTGGTGCGGGACGGGAAGGGACGCTTCCGGGCTCATCCCTGGCCGACCTGGAGCCGCTTCTACGACAACGGTCCGGGCGGTTGCTGGGCCGTGGAGGATAACATACCTCTTCGGGCAATCTTCTTCCTTGGCCAATCACCCTCTGACCGGCTGGAGCCGGTCAACGCCACGCAGGCAACCGCCTTGGCCCTGGAATCTGCGATAGACCTTGCCTGGGAAACGCGGAGAACGACCGAAGAGAGCGCTGCCCAGGCGCTCTATGGTGAGGGAATCAGCGCTGCCCGGGCTTTGGCAGCGGCAGTCCCGGCGTACTCGCTCAAGCTCAGCCTCGGCGGCCGGTTCTGGGAGGAAATCGAGCGCGTGCTTCCGGCCGACGCCGCAGAGGCGCCGGTCAAGGCGACCAGG